>JAYTPK010000164.1:0-2434 GCA_043747295.1 Polaromonas sp.
ATCGCGTTCTGCAGTCCAAATGCGCGGGTTCTTAATACCTTTGGCCTCGTCGTAAGCGCGGCTTACATCAAATGGCAAACAGTGCTCGTATATAAATACATGACCGAAGATGGGGTCCATGCTGGAGCGGGTGTGGGCCATCGAGGCTTTCAAATCAAGCCCTTGCGCGGCCGCCTCTTTGCCGCATTTGAATAATATTTCTACCCAGCGCTTGGTGTAGTCCAACGCTTTCTCCACATTGGCTGCGCCTTGCATGGCCTCGCCGCGTCCGGGCACGATGGCCTTGGCGCCTAGGGCACGCAGAGCTTCTAGTGTGGCGGGCCATTCTTCTAGCTGCGCGTCGCCGGTGTAGACGCCCGCTTCGTATTCGACCAAGTCGCCGCTGAACAGCACTTTTTCTTCCTCCACCCAAGCAATGGTGTCGCCGCGTGTGTGGCCTGCGCCGGGGTGCCAGATTTGCACTTTTACGCCACCTAAATCGACAGTCAGTGAGCCTTGGCGACCGGGCTTGCCGTCACCCACCACCATCGTGGGCCACGTCAGGCCGGGAATGCTTTCGCGGCCCAGAAACAGGCGTGGAAAGCGTTCTATCTCGCTTTGCATGTCTTGCGCGCCACGCTCCACAATCAACTCATAGGTGCCTCGGCTGGCGATGACCTCGGTAGCGCCCTCGGCAGCATACGCGCTAGCACCCAGCACGCGCACAGCGTGGTAGTGGGTGAGCAGTACGTATTTGATGGGCTTGCTGCTGACGGTGCGGATTTTGGCAATCAAATCGCCCGCCATAGCGGGCGTGGCCGTAGCATCGCTGACCATGATGAATTTGTCGCCAATGATGACGCCAGAGTTGGGGTCACCCTCAGCGGTGTAGGCCCAGCAGTGGGGGGACAGCTGTTCAAAAGTAATCTTTTTTTCTTCTAGGTCAGCTTGCGAAGCAAACGCTTTGGTAGGGGCTTGGGTCGGGGTGTTGGACATAGCGTGCTTTCTGCAGTTCAATAGAGTAAGAGTTTAGCAAATTACTCTAAACGTAATGCGTTTCGCATAGGTAAACGCTGCTCTAAAGGCGTTACTCTAAACTCCACACACTTTTTGAAACGATGAAAACTGCGTAAATTTTGAACTTGTGGGGCAAATCTAGACACAACCTCTCACTGTTTAACAATGTTCAACTGACTTGTGGCGTCATCAAACCAGCCTAGCAAGGCGTTAATTAATTATGAAGAAAATATTTTACGGATGTGTAGTGGCTGCAATGGTGCTGCTGACAGGCTGCGCGTCTACCCTGCGCAGCGATGTCACCAGCTTTCAGCGCTGGCCCGCTAACGCGGCTGGCAGCACCTACAGCTTTAAACGCATTGGCAACCAAGAAGGCAGCCTAGAGCACAAGACGTATGAAGACTTGGCGCGTGCCGAGATGAACAAGCTGGGCCTCAAAGAAGCAGCTGCGGGTACCAAAGGCCGCTTTGACGTAAGCCTAGACTACGGCGTGAACACCCGCACCCAACGCAGCAGCGTGCCTGTGTACAACAACGCTGGCTACTGGCACCCCAGCCACTACCATCCCACCTTTGGCTGGCGCCCCGGCTACTGGGCCGCCGACCCGTGGGGCCCGCAAGTGGTGGGCTACCGCACCGTCAGCCGCGACATCAGCACACGCCGCCTGCGGGTAGACATTGTGGAGGGAGTTAATAAAGTATTTGAGGCCGCAGCCACCAGCAGCGGCAGCAATGCCACGCTCACTGTCACCATGCCCTATTTGATTCGCAGCGTGTTTGATGGCTTCCCCGGCACTAACGGGCAAAGCCGTGCGGTAGAGTTTGATGTAGATAAGGGTGCAGTAAAGAGCCGATCTATAGCGCAACCGGATTAACTACTTTACTACTGGTACTATTTATTTGATAGCTGTTTGAGCAGTTATTACCTGCCCTGCAGGCCTATTTCACTTAATAATTTAGCCCGCAGTTCAGTTGGGTCTGGCAAATGCACTCCGCGCCAGGCGTGGTGGTGACTGGCATCCACATTAGCCTGCAGATCGTCTACAAAAACGGTGTGCGACCCTACTGCACCAAACTGCTTTGAGGCCAGCGCATAAATAGCCGCATCAGGTTTGGTCAGCTTCACATCGCCCGAGAAAATACCGTCGTCAAACCAGCTGATAAAACTGTGGCGCTGCTCTAGCACGCGTGCGTAAGGCTCGGGCATGTTAGACAAATAATACAGCTTGATCGGCTCGCCCGCATCGCGCCGCGTGCGCAGCTCGGCCAGCAGGGCAATAGAGGTGTCGATGGGTTGCAGCCTGTGTGCAATGCTGTTCACCATGGTGTGCAGTGCTTGTGCGTCCAGCCCGGTACGGGCATGGGTGCGTTGCACTACCTCGGGTTGGCTGATCAAGCCACCATCGAAAGCGCGCCAGTCTGCGTGGCTAAACACGTCA
>JAYTPK010000165.1:0-2236 GCA_043747295.1 Polaromonas sp.
CATCCAGAGGCTGTGGGTGAATAAAAGGGCATAAAAAAAGCACTGTGGGGCACAGTGCTAGATTTGTCAACTTGCAGTGTGGCAAAGTTACTATGCAAAAGCTGCTGGTGTTGCTAGTGAAAAACTACTGAAAATTCAAATAAAAGTGGTGGTGGTAGGTGGATTTGAACCACCGACTTCAGCATTATGAATGCTGCGCTCTAACCAACTGAGCTATACCACCAACAGGATAATATTTTAGCGTATTTTCTCAGGCATGCTTAAATTGCGCCTTGCGCTTGCCCACAAATGCGTCCATGCCTTCTTTTTGGTCGGCGGTGGCAAACAGCGCGTGGAACATGCGCCGCTCAAACATAATGCCGTCAGCCAGCGTGCCTTCAAAGGCGCGGTTAACCGATTCTTTGGCCGCCATGACAGCAATTTGAGAATAGTCAGCAATCACCAGCGCTGCGCCCAGCGCTTCTTCCATCAGCTTGTCCAGCGGCACTACGCGGCTCACCAGGCCTGCGCGCTCAGCCTCGGTGGCGTCCATCATGCGGCCCGTCAGTGCCATGTCCATGGCTTTGGCTTTGCCCACGGCGCGCGGCAGGCGCTGGGTGCCGCCTGCTCCGGGGATAATACCCAGCTTGATCTCGGGCTGGCCAAACTTGGCGTTGTCAGCGGCAATGATGAAGTCGCACATCATCGCCAGCTCGCAGCCGCCGCCCAGGGCAAAACCTGCCACCGCGGCAATCACTGGCTTGCGGATGCTGCGAATGGTCTCCCAGTCGCGGGTGATGTAGTCGTTCTTGTACACATCGGCAAAGGTGTAGGTGGCCATGGCGCCAATGTCTGCACCGGCGGCAAAGGCTTTTTCGCTGCCGGTGATGATGATGCAACCGATCTCGGGGTCTGCGTCATAGCCTTTTAGCGCCGTGCCCAGTTCTTGCATCAGTCCAGCGTTCAGCGCGTTCAGCTGCTTGGGACGGTTTAGGGTAATGATGGCGGCTGGGCCTTCGGCTTTGGTGAGGATGTTTTCGTAGGTCATAGTTACGATCTTAGCTTGTCTTGTGTATCTGTCCCTGTCTTGTGCTTGTCTTGTACTTGTGCAGTCCGATAGTTTGCTCAGTTTTGCACAGTGGCTGGCTGGCGGCACATTCAGTTTTTGTACGGGAGCGGGCCGGCGGCGTACTCCGCTTCGCGGCTGTCTTCCGTGTCTGCCTAGGGCAGCCTACTCCCCCTTTATGCCGCTGCGCAGAGTACACCACCGGCCCGCTCTTGTGAATCTGGTGGGTGATTCAACGCCGCCGATCAACTGCTATCCCAATTATGTGAAATGGTTTGCGATACATCGCTGTTGCAACACCCAACGCAGTACGCAGCTTTGGCGCTTGGTGTGAACGGCGCAGCGGCATAAAGGGGGAGGCCGCAGGACAGCCGCGAAGCTGTTCACGCCAAGTGCCAAGGCGAGCACAGCAAAACAGCAAAACAGCAAAACAGCAAAAACTGCAGAAACATCAGAAACAGCCCAGAATTCACCGTCCAACCAGTCAGCCAATCAAAATTTGATGGTAAATTGCCCAGCAGGAGACAAGCCATGGCAGAGAACACCACTAAAGAACCCACCATCCTGTACGAAGAGCGCGGCAGTGGCAACGCACTGACTGCCTTGATTACACTCAACCGCCCCACAGCACTGAACAGCTTTACACGCCAGATGCACCACGACCTGTGGGCCGCGCTGGACCAAGCCGAGGCCAACGCACAGGTACGTGCGGTCGTCATCACGGGTGCAGGCCGCGCCTTTTGTGCAGGCGCTGATTTGAGCGCGTTTGACTTTACCCCCGGCCCCGGGCTGAATGACCGCGCCAACCCCGGCCCTGTCATTGACCAAGCCTTCAATCCCACCGCCCGCCGCATCACCAGCTTGCGCATGCCCACGGTGTGTGCTGTCAACGGCGTAGCCGCAGGCGCGGGTGCTTCCCTTGTAATGACTTGCGACATGGCCATAGCCGCACCGGGCGCCAGCTTTATCCAAGCGTTCAGCAAAATCGGCTTGGTACCCGATGCAGGCAGCTCGTGGCTGCTGCCCCAGCGCGTAGGTTTGGCACGCGCCCTGGGCTTAGCCTTCACAGGCAACAAACTCAGCGCAGCCCAAGCCAAAGACTTTGGCATGATTTGGGACGTAGCAGACGACGCCCTGGCTGCTGCACTGACGTTAGCCGACACGCTAGCCCATATGCCCACCAAAGCCTTG
>JAYTPK010000166.1:0-37485 GCA_043747295.1 Polaromonas sp.
GGCCTCATCGAGTGCGGCCAGCCAGCTCAACCAAGGCTATCTGATCAGCCAGTCGCCCACCAGCGCCCAGCGGGGCAGCTACCGGGGCAGTGGCTTTGAGCTGCGCACCGATGCTTGGGGGGTGCTGCGGGCACCCCAAGGTTTGTTGATCAGTACCACCACCCGCGCCGGCGTGGGCGGCGGTGTGGGTATCACCAGCACGCAGATGGATACGGCTGAAGCCCGGGCGCAATTGAAGGGTGCGCAAAGCTTGACGGATGCGCTGCAAGACGCGGCCAGCCAAGCCCAGGCACTGGGTAGCACCCAGGTCAAAGACACCCAAACCGCACAAAAGCTGCTGTTAGAGCGCTTAGACCCGACACAAAAGGGCAGCTACCGAGGCCGAGGCCAAACGAGCTTGAATGGCCAGACCACGCAGAAGACTTTGACCAGTGGTGACAAAGCGGGCCGTGACCTGGACACTGCCCCCGAAGCGGCAGTAGAGAAGTTTGGTGCGCCGCTGATCGTGGCCGAGGCCCCCTCTTCCATCCTGATGAGCAGCCCAGCCAGCACGGCGGTGTTTGCCGGTGAGCAACTGCATATCGTGACGCAGGGCGACAGCCACTATGCGGCGGCGCATACGCTGTCCCAAGTCAGTGGCAAGAGCAGCACGCTGTACACGCATGAAGGGGGCCTGGAAGCGGTGGCCGCCAATGGGCCACTGTCGATTCAGGCGCACACCGATCAGCTGGAGCTGTTGGCGGATAAGGAAGTAACCGTCGTTTCAGTCAACGATTCGATATCCATCAATGCGAAGATCAAGATTGTGCTCAAAGCAGGACAGACCAGTATCACGCTGGATGGGGGGAATATCACCTTTGCTTGCCCGGGAACGTTCAGTGTCAAGGGCAGTGCGCACAGCTTGGACAGTGGGGCTAGTAGCCCAGCGGCGCTGCCTAAATTGGCGGATTCAAGAGCGAAGTTGTTTGATCAACACTTTGTGCTGAAAGACGACGAAACTGGCAAACTGCTAGCCAACTATCCCTACAAAATCCATCGGGCTGATGGCAGTATCGAGACCGGCACGAGTGATGAGAAAGGCCAAACTCACAAAGTCGGTGCGGCGGAGGCAGAAAAAATAACTATTGAGTTAGGCGGGGAATAAAAAATGACAAAACGTAAAAGAACTGACGCATCGCTCACGCCCACTGATGACAAAACGGGAGTTCCGGTCAAGGTTAAAGTGCCCGATATCATGCTAGAGATCATCGAAGTCACCTGGAAAAGCGGGATCGACACAGCGCGCAACAAAGCAAAGATTGCAGCCCCCCATTGGGCTGCGGGCCTAGATGCAAAAGAAGAAGATAAACCTGATCTTCAACACTACCCCACAGGTTCACAAAAGCCTGGCGTGTATTTGGTCAAAAGCAAAAAAGGCGTTGATACATTTGAAGTGAAAATCAAAGTCACCAAAAATAGCACTAGCGAGACCAGCGGTAAACTGCTGGGCAATTTAAGCGGCTTATATTTTGATGGCAAGTGCGATCTATCGGTGGGCACTCACACAGCCACGATGAAATTTAAAGAGCTACCCAATGTGCTGACACACTTAGAGGGAGATGCAAGCTGGGGCCTCGAAGCCAACTTGATGAGCAGCCTGTTACCCACAAAGACAAGACTGGAGCTGTTTGTCATCTTTGATAAACCTATGACGTTCTATACCGAAGGTGTGTGGGCCGAGGCGTTGCGCTTTGTGTTTAAAAAAGCCGCCGTTGGAGCAAGTGCAAAGGCAGAAGACGCGATTAAGAAAATTACGAATTATTGTCACACTGTGCATGGGATGACTTATGACACTATGCAAGGCGCTTCAAATTTCGGCAGCATCCCCATTGGTGGATATGGATTTAAGCTTCTCAATTACATTAAAAAGCAAGGAAATGACGCTGCTATACCGAACAAAGTCAACTGCTACGACCAAGCTGCGGCAGTGCAGGCTCTGAGTGGTGCCCTTGGAGCTAAGGTAGATTGGATATTCATGCAGCCATATGGGTTTATCAAAACTACGAATTTAGTTGGTGTCGGCTCTTGTAACAACCCGTTTTACAAATCAAACGGTACCGCAGCAATTGTTGTAAAGAGCGATCCTAAAAGAACCGCTTTTGGAAACCATGCATACGTTTATTTAAATACAAAAATACATGATTCTTGCGCAGGTCCACACGCAGGGACAGAATCTTTACGTCAATATTTAGAAGCTGCTATTGACGCAGAGACTTCTATTCCTGTTATCGCAAAAGGCATGAAACCAAGTGAATTTTATGATGCATTAGAAAATTTAGGGATACCTCTTCAGGGCATTACAGGGCTTGCATGATGCGTAGATATTTAGTTTTACTAATAGGGTTAATTATGGTGACAAATATATTTTCTGGCGATGGGCCTAATGGCGGTAAAGCAAACCCTTTAGCGCAATACAAGGATCCACTGAATCCCCCACGGCTGATTACATTTAAAAAAATAATTAAATTCGAAGAGTCATTGGCTGAAGAAAAAAATCAATACGTTGCTTTAAATTGGTCTGAACTGAAGTTGCCAGCTGAATTAGCGGCGTGGAAAATCGTTGATAACGAATCAAGCGTCTCAGATAGAGCCACCATACACACGTTAAAACTACAAAATGAAAAAAAAATATTAACCATTATTGTTAATGCCTTTCCTGCAAAAAATAAACTAATGGCTAGTGATCTTTTTTTGATGAAAGTCAACGGCACCACAATGATGGATATTTTTTACATTCCATCAACAGAAAAAATTGGTACATCTTCGGTAATTGATAAATCAACACCGCCATCTACCGGCCTATTTCTATTTCACAATATTCAAACTGAAATTTTTTCATCTAGTCAAGATAATTCGTTTTTTACTTTTGCAAAGTGGATTCAAAGTGAATACGAAAAAAATCTAAAACCTGTACCTTGACAAGAAAATTTATGTAGAACCGCATTAAGTTGCACTTAAAATTTAGCTGCATTGTCCAAACCCCACCAACTGTACTGTCCAAACCCCGCCGCCTCGCATGAAACCTAGCGTCTGGCATGGACACTGTGCAAACACCCATGCGCCTACAACGACCCTTTAGCTTACCCAAATGGCGTGTTCCTCTCTGCTGGCTGTGCTGTCCAAACCGCGGCAACCCTCATGTAACCCAGCCTCTGACGCGGACACTGTACAAACACCCATATGCCTACATGACCATCCAAGCCTGCCAAACTGGCACGCTTTGCTTAAGCAAACCGCGTTACACACAGCATACTGTTCTGATATGCACGTAAAATCAAGTTTTTCCTGTTAAATAGCCTGGTAGTCCATGTATTCATTGCTCAAGCAGCTATTAAATTCATAGTGATTTATGAACATGCAGTGCCATCGCAGCAATAGGCTCAAGCGAATTATTTGATTATTTTTTGCCAAAAAAGTAGGAGCTAATGATGATTTTAACTAGTGCTGAAATTGATAAACGCTCAGGTGTTTGGATCGCTCTTTCAGAGCTGTTTATTGATAATCAACTCACCTCAAGTGATAAAAAACGTCTGGCGGAAAAATTAAGAAAGTCTGGGTATCTATTAACAGAAATAGAAAAAATTTTAGAAGAAGAGGTACTGCCAACTTTTTCCAGCAACTTAGTAGCAACAACTGGAAATTGGAACGGATGGTCAGACGAAGAAGTTCAGCGAAAAGTAATCGAACGACTTGCAGTTGGAGTGAACAGTTCCATGAATTGGTGGCGAAAGTTATATGTCAAATTTATGATAAGCCAGAGCTGGAAGGAAATTAAGCATCACTTCCAAAACATACGTGCTAACTAGATAAAAATTCTAACTAAATAGCTCTGCAAGGAGCTGGTGCGCGTATTGCGAATACTATTTCTCTCCAAAATTAAAACTTAATAGGACTCAAATGATGATCAGCGATTTTTTTTAAGTATTTTTGCAGCCTGGACTTTTCTAATATTCCGAAGAATTACAGTTCCAGAAATTCATACCAGCTTTCCTCTTTGGATTTTCTACATTATTGGAATAGCAGGTCTTTTTTTAATTTGGTTGAATTGGAAAAACACAATCTTGATTTTAACTATTGGAGCCGCAGGTGTGCGATGAAAAAAAATAGTTTTTTTAATGCAACTGTTTATTTTTTATTCTTAAATTCATTATTTATGTCAGGATGCGTTATGGCACAAAACGATCAAACCGCAGAATTCCTAAATAACCACCCTTTGCTGAATCGCAACAGAATTGCAGAGTTCAAGAAAAAATTAACTTTGATCAAAAAATTGCAACGGAAGAGAAAACCAAATTAGTCAAAACAAATTGGCAAACCCTTCTTAAATCTCCGAGCTTGATAGGCTGGAAAATCGTTGATGTTAGCAACGAAGTATCGCCTGCAGGGCGAACTAAAGGATTTCGGGACTTCAACTTTCAACTTAGTCAAAATGATCAAGTTATTTTTATAAAAATAACTGACGCTATAAATCCTGATTCAGCGCGAGATGCTTTTTTGAGAAAATTAAACGAAACAAGCATGCCCGAAATATTTCAAAAATCCACGGCGGAACTAATTGGTACTGTTTCAGTAGAGGATTCGAGCCCTACCCAAAAAACTCAAAACTACATGTGGGTATATAAAAACATTCTCTTTGAAGTAAGTTCAAAAAACGTAAGTAGTTTACTTACACAGGTCAAAGACATCCAAAAATATGCTGAAAATAGTTTGACAGCCCGCTAAACTTTACCATCCGACCCCACTATGCAGTTTTTAAGTATTGGCATTTAGCATCATCTTTAACCTACCTAAATTTCTTTCCGCTCTGCACAGTCTTAGTCTGCGCCCAGCATGTCGCAGGCTTCCATCTATATAAATATGGTGATGCTAAACGCACAATGTATTGCTAGGTATGCAAAGCCCCGCTTTTACCATCAAATAGCCCTGTAGTCCATGTATCTATTACTCAATCAGCTATTAAATAAATAGCATTTCAAATTAATTGTGTTTAGAATTTTGAAAAATAATCTTTTAACTTGCCTATTTTTTATCGCCATGGTCTTTGCGCAAAATACATTCGCATCGGACAGCACTTGCTACGGAACGCCTGCTAAAGGTAAGTTAGCGAATGCGGTTGGGTTGCCGCTGGCAGGGAAAAACTTTAGTAGCTATTCAAGTTTGGGCAATCAACTGGGGCGCACCTATGTTCACTCCGTAGTCAGGGATATAGTTGCCAAGGCGTATAGCCAATTAGAAACATCTGCGTCTGATAAGTTTTTTATTTATGGAGAAGCAGGCTTCAAACAGGGCGGCGCTTTTAAGCCGCATCGCTCGCACCAAAGCGGCACGTCAGTTGATTTTATGGTGCCTGTTTTAAATGAGCATGGAAAGTCAGTGCCATTGCCCGGCAATGCTTTGAACCAGTTTGGCTACCAAATTGAGTTTGATCAACGTGGCAAATTTCAAAATTTAACGATTGATTTTGAAGCCGTTGCTGAGCATTTATACCAACTTAATCTGGCCGCAGTTCAGTCAGGCAAAAGTTTGTCGCAAGTTATTTTTGATAAACAATATTTGCCTATGTTGTTTGCAACCAAACGCGGTGCATATTTAAAAAGTAAGCTGCAGTTCATGCAGAAAGCGCCTTGGATTCGGCATGATGAACACTACCATGTGGATTTTAAGATCGGGTGTGAGCCTTTGTAGCTTGCTTTGAAACTTACTAATCCGCCATCTTTGCGGAGCGCTATTAATAGAAAAAGCCCTGATGCTTGCGCATAAGGGCTTGATTTGATTGGAATTTTTGGCTCCTCGACCTGGGCTCGAACCAGGGACCTACGGATTAACAGTCCGGCGCTCTACCAACTGAGCTATCGAGGAACATAAGCCCTATATTATAGCCCGGAATTGGGTGCTTTTAAAGCCAGTTTTACAGGCTCACGGTCAAACCTAGGCGGGCGGTGCGGGGTTGCTGTGGGAACAGGTAGACGTGGCCAAACTGGGTGGGGGATTCTTTTAAAAACTGGCGGTTGAGCAGGTTGTCGATGCCTAAATTCCAGGTTAGCTGCGTGCCTGCGGCTGTATGGGTGTAGCTCAGCCCTGCGTCTACGCGTGTCCATGCGGGCAGATTGATGCTGCTATCAGGCAGCACGCGGCGTGTGCCTTCGTGCGATAGGGCGCTGTTTAAAGTTAGGCCTGGCAGGGAAGGTAAGCGGTAGGCGGCAGTCAAGCGGGCTATGCTTGTGGGCACGTTGGTGGGTCTTTCGCTGTTAAGCGTTGGGTTGGCCACTGCACCCTGCTGGCGCGCGTTAATCACCGAGGCTGAGCCACCTAGTTGCCACGCGCCTAACTGGGTTTGCGCGCTGGCTTCTAGCCCGCTGTGACGTTGCTGGCCGTCAAAGCTCACGCTGGTGCCGGTGTCGTTAACTAGCGGGCGGGTGATGTTGAACCACGCCAGGCTCCACTGGGTATTACCTTCTACAGATTTAACACCCAGCTCGGTTTGGCGGCTGCGCAGTGTAGCCAGGGGCTGGCCTGCTTGCGCGGCGTAGGCAGGCAGGTTGGGCACTACGCGCGATTCGATGCCGTGGCCGTGGCTGACGTACACCATTGTGGCGGGGTTTAGCTGATAGCCCACAGCGGCCCATGGCGTGTTGATGCTTTGGCTGTAGCTGGTTTGCACGTTCATGTTGCTGGCTGCGCGGCTAAGCTGCGTGTGGCGCAGACCTAGCCAAGTGGTCCACTGGCTACCCCAGGCTATGGCATCTGACACGGACAGCTCGGTGGATGTGTTGTCGCGTTGAGTGTAGGGCGATGTGGGCGACGGGTCGGCGGGTAGCTGCGTTGGGGCCAGTGTGTTAAGCGTGCCTACGGGGTTGTACGCAAAGGTGTTGCCACGCTCGCGCAAACTGCTGCGTAGCAGGGCCAGCGTTAGGTCGTGCTGTGCAGTGCCAGTGGCAAACTTGCCTTTCAGTTGCAGTTGCACAGCGTTGCTGCGGCGGCGCTCGCCATCGCTGCGGTAGTCGTACAGGTCGGCATCGCCATTAGGGCAGTAGGTGTTGGCAAAATAATTGCTGCTAGCCGCTTCAAAGCAGCCAAACGGAAACGCGGCGCGGTCGTCAGATTTAAGCTGTTGGCTAGCCCAGTGCGCGGCCCATCGCCATTGGCTGTTGATGGTCTGCTCGAACCGTAGCGACGCGGTGGTGCCCTGCAGATCTACAGGCAAGCTCCATAGCTGGTTATTGATGTTGATGAGGGCATGGGCTGCGGGCAGTGTGTTGCCCAGCAAGCTCAAACCCGCAACGCTGGGCTGGCTGCGTTTGGAATACTCCACTTCGGCTTCCAGCAGGCTGTCTTTGCCAATGCGCCAGTCCATGGCTAAGGCGGCCAGCTGGCTGCTGCCTTGGGTGTTAGGTGCGCGAGTGTTAAGTTTGTCTGCGGCCAAGTTAAGGCGATAACCTAGCGCGTTGTCTGTGCCAAACCTGCCAGCTAAATCGGCTGCAGCCCTGATTTCACCTGCTGAGGCAGCTTCTATTTTGATAGTACGCAGCGGCTGCGCGGTAGTCAAGGGCCGTTTGACTACGTAGTTAATCAAGCCGCCCGGTGCACTGGTGCCCGCTTGCATGCCGCTGGTGCCTTTGAGGATTTCAACACGCTCTTTGTTGTCCAGTGGCAAATAGGTTTCAGCACTGATAGGCAAACCGTCGCGGCGGTAGTTAAATTTATTGTCCAACACAAAGCCGCGCACAGTGGCGTAGTCCCAGTAACCCGTGGCGTTGTAGGCATCTGATGTTGAGGCATCTAGTTGAATGACGTCGGCCAACCGTTTTGCACCTACGGCTTGCATTTGTGTGGCGGTGATGACGGCGGCGCTGATAGGTGTGCGCTGTAGTGGCGCGTCGCCCACACTGGTGACCTGGGCCTGCGTTGCAGCGTTAGGTTTAGGCTGTGCAATGGTAACTACAGGCAGCTGTGCATCAGCTTGCACCGCCAAGGTAGCTGTTGTTGTGGTTTGTGCCCAGCTGCTACTTGCTATAAAAGTTATAGCTACTTGAGTAATAAATACTTGGACTATCGGCTTATTTGATAGATATTTTGATGTCATAACGGTACTTTTAACGTCATAACAGGTCGGCGTGCAGAGCGGGCTGCGCCAGTGCCTAATGCATGGGCGCGGGAGGGTAGAGAAACCATCCAACTCTTGTACAAGCTTCCCTGCGCGAGGATTACCTCAATCAGGTTCAAAGGGACTTTCTCAGTCGCGCACTGTGCAGTGCGCAACACCCCTAGCGTTTTGCTTTGTTGCCAAAGCAAAATGTATTTTAACGGCTTTCTTGCGCCAAGCCTGCAGGTTTTGCTACAGTAGCTGATCGCTTTAAAGGGTTACCAAACCATGATCACACTGCACAAATACGTCTGCGCAAGGCAGGCTGGAAGTACACCACCAAGGTGGACGATTCGCGTTATCACCGCTGAGGCAAAGCCGCAGCAACTTGGTGGCGTACTGCGCGCGGATGAAGTTGCGCTACTGGCAGTCATAAGCCGATGCGCTATTTGGCGTTAAGAACGCCTGTTATTTTGTATGGATAAGTGCTGCTGCACCAAGCCCAAGCATAGCAGACCCCGCACGCGATCAAGTTGTGGGTAATGGCCGCGTGCCCATGTACTTGCAAACTGAATCAATCAGCAATTTGTCATCCAGATAAGTGGACAGGCTGTGCCCGAAACCCCAAGAGGTTATGGTGCCGTTGCCCTGCAAGGTACCCCGCATGTTGCGTCCGCCGCTCGCTGCTGTGACTGGGTCGTACCTGTGCCAGTAGCAATGTACTGAGATAAAGTGGTTGGTAGGCCATGACATGGCGGGTGATGCCACAGCAAAGACGTGAATTTTGACAGGGCCTTTGGCAATCAACGCGGCCAGCTTGGGATCATTAGTCTTAGCTTTGCCAGACATCAGCGCAGAATATTGCATCAACGCATTAGAGGTAATTAAGTTGCCTTGGCTATGGGCCATGATGCTGATAGGCCTGCAAGGCCACTTGTGCCCCCACTCAAGCAACAAACTCAATAAACTTGCAGTGCAGCCATTAACAGTATTGCCTGTGTAGCCTACTGCACCGCGCGCCAACAAACCCACTTGGTCGTTGATGCATTGCCCTAAATCAAAAGTTAAATTTTCAAAAATAAATGCAGCCTTCAATGCCCTAGATACCGCAATGTTTTCGGTACCCTTTTGGTTATAAACGCCTAGCACTTCGCACCCAATAGCTTGCATGATGTCCTTGCATGCTTTGGCGTGTTCGGCGGCTGTATTCATAATGCCGTTGACAAAAATGATTTGTCTGGCACAGCTTGCACCTGGCGTGGTGTAGCGTGTGCGTTCACCACCGCGAGACGGTGTACTATTTGTAAAGTTTTCTCCCGGCATGACTTGATTCCTTATTCATAAAAATAAACCAGCTCGAGGCTGGCATATTTAGACGATCAGAAGTTCAAGTATTAAAGTGCAACTCAATCCTTTTGTGATTTTTTTGGCACAAACTATTTCTGCGTACAACTACTTCATCTGCACCGAACCACTCACCTGCACCACCACGTTGCTGCGCCCTGCCTCAACTGGCACAGGTGCATCAGACGACATAGACTTGGCTTGCATCATCTCCACGCGGCCGCGCGGTGCAAAGCCTTGGTCGTTAGCGTTGACAGATACCTCACGAATGCTGTAGCCGCTAAAGCCAAAGTTTTTGCTGATCTCGCTGGCTTTGACCTTGAAGCGTTCAATTGCCTGCGCCTGTGCTTCGCCCTCTACCTTGGCACGCGCCTCGCGCGATAACGCAAAGCTGACCTGCCCCAAGGTGAGCGTGTTGATCTTGCCCGCTGCGGCGCTGATGCGTGCAAAGTCGCGGCCTTCCAGCACCAGTTCGGTGGTGCCTTGCCAGCCCGTGATTTTGCTATCACGGCTGTACCGCGGGTACATATTGAACGCGCCGGTACGCACATCCATCTGACCTGGCTGCGCAGCCTTTTTAGCTTCGACCAGTGCTGCATCCAGCGCAGTTTTTAGCTGGGTTTGCACTGCCGCAGCGTCAGCGCCGTCTTTGCTGGTGCTCATGGTGATCATCAGCAAATCTTGCTGCGCTTCTACCGTGCCGCTAGACTGCAGTGACACTACATTTTGAGGTATTTCCATACGCATATTTTGTGCAAATAAGGCTGTAGTCCAAGTAAATGCTGCTAATGCAGCTACTAATTTAATAGTACTTGGAAGATATGAGAGTGTCTTGGTAGTCATAGTTTTAGCGGTTACCCAACTCAGTACTGCGCTGGGCCTGCAGGTCACGTGCTAGCTGGCGGCGCAATTCAACGCGCTCTTGCGCGCTCAGGTGACGAGCGTTGGCATCGGTTGCGGCCTGAATACCAGCTTGAGACGCCTGTGCTGCAGCTTGTGCCGCAGCTTGAGCAGCAGCCGGCTTGGCGGGCGCAGGCGCGGATTGGCGAGCCACCTGGGGCGCGGCCATTTGCTGGCGCACGGTGCTGCGCAGCTCTTGCTGGCGCATGTGTGGCACGTCGTGATGCGCCACTGCTGCGCTACACAAAAGGGCCGAAAAAGCACCGCCAAGGCAGTGGGCCAAGCGCTTTTGCCAGGCTGACTTCGCAGGTGCGCACACCTGCTGAAATGGAACGTTAATTGCTGTCATGCTGTGCATATTAGCTACTCTCTTTGGCTTTGCCTAGAGCCTAAAAACCACGCCTGACAACCCCTGTCAAGCCTTCTTAATGCAACGTATACAGGACGATTTAGGCCTACATAAGCCTATGTTAAGAGAATGCTGGAGGGTGCAAAAAGTGTAACAGAGTGTCGTAAGTAGATGATTTTGTTAGGTTTTTCTAAAAATATGGGTTAAAAACTGGGTCTGTTACAAATTTTCAGGAAGGATCTTTCATGACACAACTCCCTAAACAAGCCGATCGTATCTTGGTGGTCGACGATGACGCCCGCATTCGCGACCTGCTGCGCCGCTACCTGGCCCAAGAGGGCTTTGAAGTCATCGTGGCCGAAGACGGCAAGGCGCTTACCCGCATCATGATGCGCGACCCCATCGACCTGATCGTGCTGGACTTGATGATGCCCGGTGAAGATGGTTTGTCGATCTGCCGCCGCCTGCGCGCTGCGGGTGACCGTACCCCCATCATCATGTTGACTGCCAAAGGCGAGGACGTAGACCGTATCGTGGGCCTAGAAGTGGGCGCAGACGATTACTTGGGCAAGCCGTTTAACCCGCGCGAGCTGCTAGCCCGCGTGCACGCTGTGCTGCGCCGCCGCCCTGCCCAAGAAGCACCAGGCGCACCGTCAACCGACAACGAAACCGTCACCTTCGGGCCGTTTGACTTTGACATGGGCCAACGCACCCTGCGCAAAAACGGCGAAGAAATGCCGCTCACCACGGGCGAGTTTGCCATGCTCAAAGCACTGGTGCGCCACCCACGCCAGCCGCTGTCGCGTGAAAAGCTAGCCCAGCTGGCCCGTGGCCGTGAGTTTGAACCGTTTGACCGCAGCTTGGACGTACAGGTATCGCGTCTGCGCAAAATGGTCGAGGCCGACGTTGCCGCGCCGCGCTATATCCAAACCGTATGGGGTGTAGGCTACGTGTTTGTACCGGACGGTAAAAACTAATCGCCTCTGCAAGGCTGGGGTATCCTCAGCGTTGTAGACTTTTTAACTTAGCATTAGCGCAGTCGCTTGCACCCTAGGGTGTTGGCACTGCGCTTCATTTTCGCCCCTACGTCCCTAAGTTACTACGTTCCTAAATATCTACGTCCCTAGGCCTCAACTATCACAGCCAGCATGCAAGCTACCAGCCCTGCCCCGCTAGAAACCGCCCCCGCACCGCTAGAGATGCGCCAGCAGTTGGCGCGCCGCGTGCGATTGAGCTTATTTTGGCGCACCTTCTTTTTGCTGTCACTGCTGTTGGTCGGCTCCATCGTGGCATGGTTGCAAACCTTTCGGGTACTAGAGAGCGAGCCGCGCGCTGCACAAAGCGCGCAGCAAATAGCATCGCTGGTTAACCTAAGCCGCGCCGCGCTAGTGCATGCTGATGCGATTGCCCGCGTATCCCTGATCAAGCAATTGGCCGAACTAGAGGGTGTGCGTGTGCTGCCCCGCGAGATCACTGACAAAGTGCTAGGCTTTGACGGCAGCGCACAAACTGCGTACGTTACTAACGAGCTGCGCGCGCGCCTTGGTGCCGACACACTGCTAGCGCGTGAGGTCAACGGCGAACCTGGCCTGTGGGTAGGTTTTGCTATTGAAGGTGACCCTTATTGGTTGCTGACCGATTTATCACGTATCGTTCCTGTAGCGGGCAAAACCTGGCTGATCTGGCTGGGCATTGCTGCGCTGCTGTCACTGTCGGGTGCGGCGCTGATTGCGCGTTTGATTAACCGCCCGCTTAAGGCCCTTAGCTTTGCTGCCAGCCGCGTGAAAGACGGTAATTTTGAAGCCAGCCACCTCGATGAGCGCGCAGTCACCAGCGAGATCCGTGAGGTGAACGTAGGCTTTAACCGCATGGCCAAGCAGCTGGCCAAAATAGAGCAAGACCGCGCCGTCATGCTAGCGGGCATATCACACGACCTGCGCACCCCGCTGGCACGCCTGCGCCTAGAAACCGAGATGAGCGTGGCCGACTTGTCAGCCCGTGCGCACATGGCCGCTGACATTGAGCAACTTGACGGCATTATTGACAAATTCTTAGATTACGCCCGCCCTGACCAAACCAAGCTGCAGTCAGTGTGCCTAAACGACGTGTTAGAGGCCAGCATGTTTGCTGTGCACGACAGCGGCGACATGCGCATCAACATGGATACAGCAGATAACGTATATGTGATAGCTGAGGAAGTCGAGCTGTCGCGTGTACTGGCTAACCTGATTGAAAACGCCCGCAAATACGGCAAGTCGCCGCATATTAATGTGACCAAGCTGGACATTACGGTGCGCATCAAAGATGACTGGGTACTGCTAAAAGTGCGCGACCATGGCACAGGGGTGAGCGAGGAAACGCTCAAGCATTTGACACAACCCTTTTTTCGAGGCGATGCAGCCCGCACCGAGGCTACGGGCGCGGGGCTGGGATTGGCCATTGTGGACAAAACTGTGCAGCGCATGGGCGGTATGTTTGCACTGGCCAACACCAGCTCGGGCGGCTTGGCAGCCCACATTAAGCTGCGCAGAGGCAAAAGCCCGCAAGAGCAGCGGGCGGGCAAGCACAGCAACCGCTAAAACGCAAGATTTCTGGCTAAATACGGTTGTAGTCCAAGTGTTCATTACTTATATTGCTATACTATTTATAGTAACTACCAATGCCTGCAGGCAACCGTGCCTTGTTATCCTAAACTGATGAATTTACTCGACACCCTGCGCGCCGCCATAGGTGCCCCCCACGTGCTCACCGACGGCGACCTGAGCGCCTATGAACAAGACTGGCGCAAACGCTCTCGCGGCAAATCACTGGCCGTAGTGCGGCCGGGCAGCCCTGCCCAGGTAGCGGCTGTAGTGCAGGCCTGCGCACAGGCCCGCGCGGCTGGCCAACAGGTCAGCATCGTGCCGCAAGGCGGCAACACGGGGCTGGTAGTGGGCTCGGTGCCAGACGACAGTGGTACGCAGATCGTGCTCAGCCTGCAGCGCATGAACGCGGTGCGCAGCATCGATGCGGCCAACATGACCATCACTGTCGATGCGGGCTGTATTTTGCAAAACGTGCAAGCAGCAGCAGAGCAAGCTGGGTTTTTATTTCCGCTGAGCTTAGCCGCCGAGGGCAGCTGCAGTATTGGTGGCAACCTGGCCACCAACGCGGGCGGCACCCAAGTGCTGCGCTACGGCAACTCGCGCGATCTGTGCTTAGGGCTTGAAGTAGTCACCGCGCAAGGCCAGCTGTGGGACGGCTTGGGCGGCCTGCGCAAAGACAACACCGGCTACGACCTGCGCAACCTGCTGGTGGGCAGCGAGGGCACGCTGGGCATCATCACGGGTGCCACGCTCAAGCTGTATCCACAGCCCGTGGCGCGCTTAACAGCCTGGGCAGCAGTGCCGTCGCTAGCTGCTGCGGTGCAGCTACTGGGCATGGCACAAAAGCAGCTGGCCAGCGGGCTAACCGGGTTTGAGGTGATGGGCCAGTTTGCGCTGTCGTTGGTGGCTAAGCATTACCCACAGCAGCGCGTGCCGCTGTGGACAGACAGCAGCAACTGCGCGCCCTACTTTGTGCTGCTAGAAAACAGCGATTTTGAAAACGAAGCCCATGCCCGCGAGCGCTTTGAGCACGTGATGGAGCAAGCTTTTGAGGCCCAGATCATCAGCGACGCGGTGATAGCCGAGAACATTGCCCAAAGCAAAGCACTATGGCATGTGCGCGAAAGCATACCGCTGGCCCAAGCTGACGAAGGCCTGAACATCAAACACGATATCTCCATCCCCGTGTCGCGCATTCCTGAATTTGTAGCCACCACCGACGCGCTGCTGCTTGCAGCTTTACCCGGCGTGCGTTTGGTTAACTTTGGCCACTTGGGCGACGGCAATTTGCACTACAACGTGCAGTGCCCCGCAGGCCAAGGCACCGATGGTGGCAAAGCGTTTTTAGCGGCCAACGAGGCGCAGGTGAACACCCTGGTGTACGACAGTGTGGCGCAGTTTGCAGGCAGTATCAGCGCCGAGCACGGCGTAGGCAGCCTAAAGCGTGATGAGCTGGTGCATTACAAAAGCGCAGTAGCGCTGGACATGATGCGCGCTGTTAAAAAAGCACTCGACCCGCAGGGTTTGCTCAACCCTGGGCGGGTGGTTTAGCGTGCGCCCTACTTTGCAGCACAAAATTGCCCACTTTGGCCGAATTATCCAGCCATATGCGCGTTTATCGTGTGCATAAACTATGCGCATAATGTAAACTTCGCTGCTACATCGCCAGTTTGGAGATACACCATGCTCAGCCCTTCCAACCCGCAAGCTAACGCCCCCTCGGTCAAGCGCCCTATTAACCTGTCGCTCACGTCTAAAACCCTGGACATGGCCAAAGAGCTGGGCATTAACTTGTCGCAAACCGTGGATGCATGGCTGAGCGAAGAGGTTAAACGCCGCTATTGGGAGCGCTGGCGCGATGACAACCGCGAAGCCATTGAAGAATACAACCAGCGCATTGCCAAAGAAGGCCTGCCGCTAGAAAAATACCGCAGCTTTTAGGCCAGTACGCTATGGCCCGCTACGACGTATACGCGCACCCCGACCCCGCACTGCGCAAAACCACCCCCTACTTGCTGGACGTGCAAAACAACTATATCGATGCCGTGGCCACCCGCATGGTGGTGCCCATGCGCGACCGGCGCGTTGTAGACAAACCGCTGCGTGACCTGAACCCTATTTTTGAAATTGAAGGTAAATCCGTGCTGCTGGACACCACCGCGATGGGTGCCTATCCTGCGCAGCAATTAAAGAACCCCGTTGCACGCCTGGCCTCGCAGGCCAGCGTCATTACCTCTGCCCTGGATACCTTGCTGGGCGGTTATTAAAATTCTATGCACGCCATGCCCTCTACCCTGCCCCCACAAGCCATGTCCAGCCCACACCTTTCTAACCAATACGAAACATTCATGCGCCATGTCTACGAGCACGGTGCGGCCAAGTCTGACCGCACCGGCACCGGCACGCGCAGCGTGTTTGGCTACCAAATGCGTTTTGATTTAAACCAAGGTTTTCCGCTGGTCACCACAAAAAAAGTGCACCTTAAATCCATCATTCAAGAGTTGTTGTGGTTCCTCACCGGTTCATCTAACAACAACTGGCTTAAAGACCGCGGCGTGAGCATTTGGAACGAATGGGCAAAACCCGACGGCGACCTAGGCCCAGTGTATGGCGTGCAGTGGCGCAGCTGGCCCACGCCCGATGGTGGGCATATTGACCAGATCAGTGATGTCATCAAAACCTTAAAGACCAACCCCGATTCGCGCCGTATTATCGTCAGCGCATGGAACGTGGCCGAATTGAGCAAAATGGCGCTCATGCCCTGCCACGCATTCTTTCAGTTTTATGTAGCACCCGCCACTGAACCCAATGGGAAAGGCAAGCTCAGCTGCCAGCTGTACCAACGCAGCGCCGACATATTTCTAGGCGTGCCATTCAACATCGCCAGCTACGCCCTGCTGACCCACATGGTGGCCCAGCAGTGCGACCTGGACGTAGGCGATTTTGTGTGGACAGGTGGCGACTGCCACATCTACAGCAACCACCATGAGCAGGTTGAACTGCAACTAAGCCGCGCGCCCTACCCGTACCCCAAGCTGCATATCAAGCGCCGTCCAGCGTTGATCTTTGACTATGAGTTTGAAGACTTTGAAGTGCAAGACTACCAATGTCACGCAGCCATCAAAGCGCCGGTCGCGGTTTAATAATTGCGTTTTAATAGCTGCATTTTAAATTAGGCAGATTCAATAGTTATGCACATCAATTTAATTTGGGCGCAAGCTCGGGGCCGCGTGATCGGCAAAGACGGCACTATGCCTTGGCATTTGCCCGAAGACCTGGCACACTTTAAGCGCACCACGCTAGGCTGCCCCGTCATCATGGGGCGCAAGACATGGGACTCGATACCGCCCAAATTCAGGCCGCTGCCTGGGCGGGTTAATTTTGTTCTGACGCGGCAAGCTGACTGGCAGCATGACGGCGTGCAGCGCTGCGGGCGTTTGCGCGAGGCGCTGTTTTTATGTGGCCACATTCAGCCCGCGCCGCCTGCAGCATGGGTAATAGGCGGTGGGCAAATTTATGAACAGGCTTTAGCTATTGCCCACAGCGTGGTTATCACAGAAATTGATGCTGATTTTGAGGGCGACACGCTGGCCCCTGCGTTAGACTCCAGTTGGCGCCCAACACGGCGCGAGTCGCATATCTCCAGCACTGGGCTGGCTTACAGCTTCGTCACCTACCTTAAAACCTAAAACTCCAAAAAGGATACCTATGTCAGGACAAGGATTTCACGTACACGGCCCGCACGACCATGCGCTAGAACACGCGGCGCAGGGCGAACACCACGGCGAAGCAGGCGGCAGCTTTACCAGCCAGATTGCGTTGTTTACCGCCATCATCGCCACCGTAGGCGCAATGTTTGGCTACATGGGTGGCGCTACACAGTCCAACGCTGGCTTGTACAAAAACACTGCGGCTATTAAAAAGACTGAAGCTTCAAATCAATGGAATTACTTTCAAAGCAAGAGCACCAAACAGTCTTTAGCCGAAGTCTCACGCGACTTAACCCCCAATGAGGCTGACAAAGCCAAGTACCAAGCCAAAATTGAACGCTACGAAAAAGAAAAAACCGAGATTCAAAACGAAGCTAAAAAAATAGAAGCAGAGTCAACAGACTGGGATAAAAAATCGGATACTGAAATGCACCAACACCATCGCTGGGCGCAGGCCACTACGGTGTTGCAAATCTCTATAGCGCTGGCAGCTATTGCGCTGCTGACGCGACGCAAATGGCTGGAATGGGGCATGTTTGCAGCCGGTGGTATAGGCGTGGCGATTGGTATTTTGGCAATGCTGCATATTTAATGGTACTGTTAAGTACTATTAATTTCATAGCTGCATGAGCAATAAATACTTGGACTACAGGCCGATATGACCATCAAAATAGCCACTTGGAACGTTAATTCACTCACCATACGCTTACCGCAGGTGATTGACTGGCTGGCGGCCAACCCGGTAGATGCGCTGTGCCTGCAAGAGCTGAAAATGTCTGACGACAAGTTTCCCGTGTTGGACTTGTCCACCGCAGGCTACCGCAGTGATTATTTTGGCCAAAAAACTTATAACGGTGTAGCACTGCTCACGCGCATGGACACCGTAGCCAGTGTGGACGCTGTGGTAAAAAACATTCCCGGTTTTGCAGATGAGCAGTCACGCATCATTGCAGGCACACTGCAAACGGCGCAAGGCGCAGTGCGCCTAGTCAACGGCTATTTTGTGAATGGCCAAGCGCCGGGTACAGATAAGTTTGACTACAAAATGAAGTGGTTAGATGCCCTGCGTGCCTGGCTGCAAACCGAGCTGGCCCAGCACCCACAGCTGGTAGTGGTGGGCGACTTCAACATCACCACCGACGACAAAGACACCTATGACCCTGAAGGCCTGCGCGAGACGATTCACCACACCACCGCAGAGCGCGACCATTTGCAAGCTTTGTTTCAAATTGGTTTGCACGACGCTTTTAGATTGTTTGACCAGCCCGACAAAAGCTACAGCTGGTGGGACTACCGCGACATGGCCTTTAGGCGCAACAAAGGCATGCGCATTGACTACACGCTGGTGAGTGAGGCTTTAAAACCCAAAGTGTCAGCCTGCGTGATAGACAAACTGCCGCGCAAAAATGAGCGTCCTAGCGACCATACGCCGGTGATCGTCAGCATAGGATAACGCGCACTACGCTATTATTTTTATAGCTATAAAAATAATAAACACCTGGACTACAGGGCTATTTTGCTACTAAAACAGCAGTTTAAGCCGTAGTTTAAGCCGTAGTTTTAAACAGCGCGGCTACGTTCTTTTTAGTTTTAATGTTGCTCGACACGCGTGACGTGCTTGGCTTGACACTGGCTTCCCACGCAGGCACGGTGCCTTGCGGCAATGTGGGGCTTTCGTAGGGCTTCTCAAAAAACGGGTCGCGGGGCGCAGCAGCGCGTGAAAAACGGCTGTGCTCGCGCGTGCCGTCTTCTCTAAACTGGTCGCGGTAGCTGTCGCGCTGCGGGCGCGGTGCGCGCGGGGCATCACGCGCTGTATCGCGTGGGGCATCGCGTGAGGTGTCTCTTTGCCCATCGCTGCGCTCAACGCGTTCAGCACCTTCTTCATCACCCCAAGCACGGCGGCCAGTGTTGATGCGTTCACGTGGGCGTTCATCTTCAAACTCAAAGCCTTCGACTTCGATTTTCTTCTTCAGCAGCTTTTCAATATCAGCCACCAAACGCTGGTCTGATGGGGCGACAAAACTTACCGCCAGGCCGGATGCGCCTGCGCGCCCTGTGCGGCCAATGCGGTGCACATAGTCTTCAGCGCCAAACGGAATGTCAAAGTTAAACACCGCAGGCACGTCTTTGATGTCCAGCCCGCGTGCGGCTACATCGGTGCAGATCAGTAAATCAACCTCGCCTTTTTTAAAGGCTTCCAGCGCTTTAAGGCGCTCGTCTTGGCTTTTGTCGCCGTGCAGCGCGTTGGTGCGCAAGCCCTCGCGCTCCAAGTTGCGGGCCAAGCGCGCGCAGCCTAATTTGCTGTTCACAAATACAAATGCTTGGGTGATGCCGCGCTGCTTGACGATTTGAGTCAGTGCGCGGCGCTTGTCGTCGGTGTCTATGTTGTAGAAGTGCTGCTCTACGGTAGACGCGGTTTCGTTAGGGCGTGCGGTTTCAATCAACACCGGGTCTTGCAAATAGCTGGCAGCCAAACGCTTGATCTCCGGGCTAAAAGTAGCGCTAAACAAGAGCGTGGTGCGCTGTTTAGGCAAAAAGCTCAAAATACGCTGCAGATCAGGCAAAAAGCCAATGTCCAGCATGCGGTCAGCTTCGTCTAGCACCACGTATTCCACTTGGTTCAGGGCGACGTTTTTAGCTTCAATATGGTCTAACAAGCGCCCTGGTGTGGCCACTAAAATCTCAACGCCTTTTTTAAGCTCGATGGTTTGCGGCTTCATGTCCATGCCGCCAAACACCACGGTGCTGCGCAGCTGCGTGTATTTGCCGTACAGCTTGGCCTGCTCGGCCACTTGGTCAGCCAGCTCGCGGGTAGGCAAAATAACCAGCGCCCGCACCGGGTGGCGCGCGGGCGACGTTGACGTGCTTTCGTGCTTTAGCATGCGCTGCAGCAGCGGCAGGATAAACGCCGCCGTTTTGCCAGTGCCCGTTTGGGCAGCGCCCATCACGTCACGCCCCGCCAGCACCACAGGGATAGCCTGGGCTTGGATAGGGCTCATGGTGGTGTAGCCCTTTTCGGCTACCGCGCGCAGGATGGGCTCAGCCAGTCCAATAGATGAAAATTGATCGCTCATTAATGTGCCAAGTGGCTTTCTATGTAATAACACCCTATTGTCGCACTTTGGCGCTACCGGGTTGGAGGCAAGGCTCTAAGCCGTGCATTTGGTGTGCTAAGCGCGGTAACATCACCCCATGCAAAATAAAAAACTGCCCATGGGCCAACTGCTGCTGTGTGGCGCGATGATTGTTACGCTGTCGATGGGTATTCGCCACGGCTTTGGGCTGTGGCTGCAGCCTATTACCCAGGCGCAAAACTGGTCACGTGAGACGTTTTCGTTCGCATTGGCGGTACAAAACCTGTCTTGGGGCTTTTTTGGTATTTTTGCAGGCATGCTGGCCGATAAATTTGGCGCGTTTAAGGTGATTGTGGGCGGCGCGCTGCTGTACGCGGCTGGCCTGGCGGGCATGGCGCTGTCGACCAGCCCTCTTATGTTCACGGTAACTACTGGCATTTTGATTGGCGCGGCGCAGGCGGGCACTACCTATGCGGTGATTTACGGCGTGATTGGCCGCAACATAGACCCGGCTAAACGCTCTTGGGCCATGGGCGTGGCGGCGGCGGCAGGCTCGTTTGGGCAGTTTTTAATGGTGCCCACCGAGGGCTTTCTCATCAGCAGCTTTGGCTGGCAGCAAGCGCTGCTGATCCTGGGCGGTGCAGTGTTTTTGATCATGCCGCTGGCTTTGTTTTTGCGCGAGTCCAGCTTTGCCGCAGGCGGCACGCCCGCAATGCGCGACCAGACCATCACGCAGGCATTGACCGAAGCGTTCAAATACCCCAGTTTTCAGCTTTTGATGGCGGGCTATTTTGTGTGCGGATTTCAGGTGGTGTTTATTGGCGTGCACATGCCCAGCTACTTAAAAGACAAGGGCCTATCGCCCCAAGTCGCCAGCTACGCACTGGCGCTGATTGGGCTATTCAACGTGTTTGGCACCTACATCGCAGGTGCACTAGGCCAAAAGATGGCTAAGAAGAACATTTTGTCGTTTATCTACTTTGCGCGCGCTGCGGTGATCAGCATTTTCTTAATCGTGCCACTGTCGCCCACCAGTGTGTATATTTTTGCCAGCGCCATGGGCCTGCTGTGGCTATCCACCATACCGCCCACCAACGCTACCGTTGCTCAGATTTTTGGTATATCGCATTTGTCGATGCTCAGCGGTTTTGTGTTTTTCAGCCACCAAATCGGCAGCTTCATGGGCGTGTGGCTAGGCGGCGTGCTGTACGACAAAACCGGTAGCTACGATATTGTTTGGTACATCTCCATCGCGCTAGGGGTGTTTGCGGGGCTGGTGAATTTGCCTATACGCGAAGCGGCGATTAACAGAAGCGCATTAGCACAGTAAGTTATATTTTTAATGAATCACCATCCGACTTGAAACCATATTATGCATCTGCAAAATACTTTCGCGAATCAAAGTGGTTGTGCTATCTGGTAGATGACGACCTGAACTATACGTAGCAGTCCAATCGCCATAGGCCGAAAGATTGAATCGCCCGGCCACGCGGTATGAGACTTTAGCCTCGACCACTATGCTTTGATCAGCACCTGATCTTGTCCTCCAAGTTATAAGCGAATTTTTACTCATGGCATCATCCAATCGGTGCATACGTGCTTCACCTTGTAAGCCCGCTTTAAGTGGATACGTCCACAAATCACCACTGTCTAAACGCATCACCACATTGCCGACTGAAAGCTGCACAATGCTGCCGTCTTTGGTAATAACATCACCCGTTGAATAAGCTAGCAGGCCATCTGCTGCTGGTTCTCTAGTTATGAACAGTTTGCTTTTTTGACCAGAAATTGTGTCAGTGAGAAACAAAGTAGCAACGTTTGAGACCTCCTCTATCTTTGCAGGCGACGATGGCATAGGTTGGATCCCTTTTTGTTTTGAGCCTAATTCTTCCAACCTAGTTTTAGCCAGCGCTGCAAAAACACCATCAGGAAACTTAGATAAGTAGGCTTGGAAGTCACTCGTGCGTTGACTGGTTTTTACGCTGTCCCAAAACGCTATTTCCGAAGCATTAGATGCCGATATAGATGCAGGTGCCAATGCCACAGCTGCTCCCGCAGGCAAACTTGGCAGTGCGGGCTTAAAGTAAAACTGCCCCTCCAAAGCCGTGTTCTCCCAAGGCGTTTGCTTATTGCCTGTTTCCTTGCGTACCGCAGCGCGCACGTCTTTAAAAACATCTTCAATACGCGAGCCCGGTTGGCGCAGTGCACTGGCTAAATATTGGGTGTACAGGCTGTTGGCACCATTACCGTCATAGGCCACCGACCCGGGGGATGTGGAATACGCCACCAAGGTGCCACTAGGCGCGTTGACAGCCGCCAGCCCGTTAACGGCTGAGCGTGAGCTGGCAGCAAAGGGGTTATTGCGGCATGCATCCAAAATAACGATGTTCATGCGGTTACCCGCAGTTTGCATTTTCTCTAATACGAGTGATGTATTGACTGAATCTTCAGCCACTTCGTCTTCGGCGCGAATGTCTGAATCTACGGATACCAAATAATTTTCACCCCGCACCTGCACGCCGTGGCCCGCAAAGTAAAACAAACCTACACCGCCATTGGCTTTGAGCTTTTCACCAAAGTCGCGCACCAAGCGGCGCATGTCGCGCAGCGATGCGTTTTCGGCTTTGAGCACAGTGAAGCCAGCATCTTTAAGTGACTGTTCCATCAACCGAACGTCATTGACTGGGTTGCGCAGTGGGGAGCTTTTGTAGCTAGAGTTACCAATAATTAAAGCCAAGCGGGACTCTGTATTAGCCCAAGCTGCATGTGCAGACAGCACCATTAGCAACAAGCCAAGCTTTAATTTAAGAAAAAGGTATTTTTTCGACATGGGTTTGGTTTTTCAACGTCAAAGTTGTAACTGCCTATTGCATTCAATTATCGCTGTTCAATGGGTCAAGCCGTTGGCTTACGCATCCCATAAATAAGTGATCTGTGGTATGGTTAATACACATGATTGAACGCTTTGTCACCGCTAAAAACCTAGGCCTTGCAGCTGCCGTTTTGGTATGCGTGGGCGTTTTTATGCTGTACACACAGCCAGAGTTCCTAATCACCTTGGCAGACCAGATTTGGGCTTGTTTTTAGGTGTTTTACCAACGAAATAGCCTTGTAGTCCAAGTATTTATTGCTTAAGTAGCTATGAAAATAATAGTAATCACGGGTGCGTCTGATGGCATAGGCGCAGAGATGGCACGCCAGTTGGCGGCATCGGGCGCTTCAAATGTAGGTTTGGTTTTAGCAGCGCGCAATGTGGACGCGCTTAACGCAGTGGACGCGCAGTGCCAAGCGGCTGGCGCGCAAACCTTGGTGGTCAAAACTGACGTAGGCGTGCGGGCTGATTGCCAAAATTTAGTAGCCCAAACGTTACAAAAATTTGGCCACCTAGACGCGCTCATCAACAATGCCGGCATCTCGGCGCAGGCCCTGTTTGAAGACGTGAAAGCAGACGACCTTAGCTGGTACGAAGACCTGATGCGCATCAACCTGTGGGGCAGCGTGTGGTGCACGCACGCGGCGTTGCCGCATATCAAGGCTGCCAAAGGGTCTATCGTGGCAGTGTCGTCATTGGCGGGCTTGATAGGCGTACCGGGCCGCACGGCCTACAGCGCCAGCAAATTTGCCATGACGGGGTTTTTTGAGGCTTTGCGCGCTGAGCTGAAAACAGCCGGTGTCAGCGTAACCACTGCCTACCCCGGCGTGGTATCTACCAACATTCGCTACCGAGGCCTGAATGCTGCTGGCGTTGCCGCCGGAAGCAGCGGCCTGAAAGAAGACAAGGCCATGAGCGTAGAAGAATGCGCGAGTTTAATTATCGCTGGCATGCACGCGCGCCAGCGTGAGGTGGTAATGACAGGTAAAGCCAAATTGGGGCGGTTTTTAAAGCTGTTATCCCCGGGCACCGTAGAAAAAATGGCGCTGGCGGCACTCAAAGATGACGTAAAGCCTAAAGGTGCCAGATAGTGCACGGCAGCGAAGCAATATCTCCCTGGGTAGCGCGTTGGGCGCACCTGGTGCCCGCAGGCGGAACGGTGCTTGACGTGGCCTGCGGATTAGGCCGCCATGGCTTGTATTTTTTTGCATTAAATCACCCGGTGGTCATGGTAGATATTGCCCAAGCAGCTATAGATAATGTAGCATCCAGATTGCCTGTCAATGCACCTGCTGCGCGTTGCATAGTGGCCGATATTGAAAACGGGCCTTGGCCTTTGCCGAAACTTGATGGCACGCCCGAGCAGTTTGCCGCCGTGGTGGTGACCAACTATCTTTGGCGGCCTTTGCTGCCCACCATCATGGCCTCGCTGGCCCCGGGCGGCGTGCTGATTTACGAGACTTTTGCGCACGGTAACGCCAGCGTGGGCAAGCCATCGCGGCCTGATTTTTTACTGCAACCGGGCGAGCTGCTGCGCGCCTGCGCAGGCCTGCGGGTAGTCGCCTATGAAGACGGTTTTTTGCCAACGCCTGCGCGCTATGTTCAGCGTATTGCAGCTGTGCGTGAAGCCGACAGCACTGCGCCCGAGTCGCCTGCGCATCAAAAAACCGAAAATCTGGCATCAATACCCCCTGCGCGCTACGCCTTGTAGCCCCCGCAAAAGGCTAAAATCGGGGCATGAAACAAATTACTGGCAGCATAGTTGCCCTAGTCACCCCCTTCCACCCCGACGGCAGCGTCGACTACCCTACCCTGCGAAAGCTGATCGACTGGCACATCGCCGAAGGCACCGACTGCATTGGCGTGGTGGGCACCACCGGCGAATCACCCACCGTGAGCGTAGAAGAGCACTGCGAGATCATTCGCGTGTCGGTGGAGCAAGCCAAAACCCACGGCGAAAAGCGCGTGCCCATCATGGCCGGCTGCGGTGCCAACAGCACCAAAGAGGCCATCGAGCTGGCCAAGTTTGCCAAAAACGTAGGCGCCGACTGCCAACTGCAAGTCGTGCCCTACTACAACAAGCCCACGCAAGAGGGCCAGTACCAGCACTTTAAAGCCATTGCCGAAGCCACTGGCGACCTGCCTGTCGTTTTGTACAACGTGCCCGGCCGCAGCGTGGCTGATATGGCGCACGACACCGTCATGCGATTGGCGCAAGTGCCGGGCATCATTGGTATCAAAGAAGCCACCGGTAATATTGAGCGCGCGCAGTGGCTCATTAAAGAAGCCCCAAAAGGTTTTGCGGTGTATTCGGGCGACGATGGCACTGCCATAGCGCTGATGCTGTGCGGCGGCCAAGGCAACATCAGCGTCACAGCCAACATCGCGCCGCGCCTGATGCACGAGCTGTGCATGGCCGCTATTGCTGGTGACGCGAAAACCGCTAACCAAATTCAGCGCAAACTGTTACCAGTGCATAAAAACTTGTTCATTGAAGCCAACCCTATCCCCGTAAAGTGGGCTATGGAAAAAATGGGCCTGTGCGGTGGCACCATGCGCCTGCCCATGACACCCATGGCACAATCGTGTGAACCTACCGTGATGGCTGCACTCAAAGCCTCTGGCTTGGTATAAACGTTTTAAACCTAGGACCTATTTTGGTAACCTCATTGGCAACTCCTCTAACAAATTCCTTTCGTCCTGCAGCGCTGGCCATAGCTCTGGCCAGCGTGTTCGTCTCTGGTTGCTCTGTGCTGCAAAGCGACAAGATTGACTACAAAAGTGCAGGCCAAGGCCCGTCGCTTGAAGTGCCGCCTGACCTGACTTCACTATCGCGCGACAACCGCTACGCAGTTCCAGGCGGCCCAGTTACCGCCAGCGGTTTTGCAGCGGGCCAAAACACTGCGGGCACACCAGTGGCAGCTGTAGCCGTAGGCGATGTGCGCATTGAGCGCGCAGGCAACCAGCGCTGGCTAGTGGTCAACCGCTCGGCCGACCAGCTGTGGAGCCCGATGCGCGACTTTTGGCAAGAAAACGGCTTTTTGATCAATATCGATCAACAAAACTTGGGCATCTTGGAAACCGACTGGGCTGAAAACCGCGCCAAGCTGCCACAAGACTTTATTCGCAGCACGATTGGTAAGGCGCTTGAAGGTTTGTATTCCACTGGAGAGCGAGACAAATTTCGCACGCGTTTAGAGCGCAACGGGAATGCCACTGAAATCTATGTGAGCCATCGCGGAATGGTAGAAAAGATTGTGACTGTGGGTACCAGAAGTGAGAGTACCCTGTGGGAACCACGTGCCGCTGACCCCGAGCTAGAAGCTGAGTTTCTGCGTCGCATGATGATCAAGCTGGGGGTATCGCAAGAGCAATCAAAAGCTTTAGTAGCTGCCAACACGGCAAAACCCACATCACGTATTGCAGATGTAGGCGGCGTGCCTGTAGTGCAAGTCGATGAAGCTTTTGACCGCGCTTGGCGCCGTGTGGGTCTGGCACTAGACCGAACAGGCTTTACCGTAGAAGACCGCGATCGCGCGCAGGGCCTGTACTTTGTGCGCTATGTAGAACCCACAGATAAAAAAGAACCAGGGTTTTTTGCCAAAATTTTTAACAGCTCGCCTGATGCTGCACCATTGAAGTTTCGTATCTCTGTTAAAGGCGCGGCTGAATCTACCACTGTGTCAGTGCTGAACGCAACCGGTGCACCAGATGCATCAGACAATGCCAAGCGCATCGTCCGAGTGATTGCTGATGACTTAAAGTAATTTATTCCAGTTATAAAAAATCCCGCCAGTTTATAACTGACTGCGGGATTTTTTACGTTGCACGCTTGCCAGCGTACTGCTGTAATCAGTTATCTAGCGACAGTATTTACAAGCCAATCGCCGCAATACCAGCGCGGGCTATTTGCGCATCTTCGCTCGACTTAACGCCGCTGACGCCTACCGCACCAATGCAGTGCCCGTCTTTAACGATTGGCACACCGCCTTCAAGCATGCCCTCAAGCACTGGAGCGCTTAAAAAGCTGGTGCGCCCGCCATTGATAATGTCTTCATAGATTTTGCTCTCTCGGCGGCCTAACGCAGCAGTCTTGGCCTTAGCCGGGCTAATGTGCGCCGATATAGCGGCAGCACCGTCTAGGCGCACCAAACCGAGCAAGTTACCACCGTCGTCTGCCACGCTGATAGTGACTGCCCATTGGTTTTTGATGGCTTCCGCTTCTGCGGCGGCCAAAATGGCTTTAACGTCAGCGGATTCGAGATAAGCTTTTGATTTCATAACGGGATATAAATTAATAGTGGATCGGGTCTTTGAGCATACCCGGTCGCGGCAGCCAAGGCGCATCACCATAGTTAAAAGTGCCCATACAAAAAGTAGGAATCTACAGCTTTACGCCTAGACCCAGTGTCTGCTTTGCCTCTAAAATGCTCTAACGGCTGATTTCTTAAGCTGCTTTCTGTTTTAAAGGAGATGTCAATGTCTGAGAATGTTCAATCTGCTAATTTTTCAACTGGCGCGCTAACTGGCAGCGCAGAGCGCAACAAAGTTTTGCGTAACACCTATTGGCTACTAGCGCTGAGCATGGTGCCCACGGTGCTGGGCGCATGGGTTGGCGTATCTACGGGCATCATGCGCTCGCTGGGTGGCGGCTGGATGGGATTAGTTATATTTTTTGCTGGCGCGTTTGGCTTTTTATATGCAATTGAGAAAACCAAAAACTCAGCGGCTGGCGTGCCCGTTTTGCTAGCTTTCACTTTCTTCATGGGCTTGATGCTGTCTAGCTTGCTTGGGCGTGTGATGGACTTTAAAAACGGCTCATCGCTGATCATGACAGCGTTTGGCGGCACGGCAGGCATCTTCTTTGTGATGGCCAGCCTGGCCAGCGTTATCAAGCGTGACTTGTCCGGTATGGGCAAATGGTTATTTGTTGGCGCTGTGGTGTTAATGGTCGGTAGTATCGTCAATGTGTTTGTGGGCTCTACCATCGGCATGGCAGTCATCAGCATGATGGCGATGGCGATTTTTTCTGCCTACATGTTGTATGACTTAAAGCAGATCATGGACGGCGGCGAGACCAACTACATCAGTGCGACGCTGTCTTTGTATTTGGACATCTTCAACGTGTTTCAAAGCTTGCTGTCACTACTAGGCATTTTTGGCGGCGAACGCGATTAAGCATTTCTAAACGTCGGCAAAAAGGGCACCTCGGTGCCCTTTTTTAATGCAAACCACAACAGCGTAAGCGCTATCTGTTACCCACCTTGTTAGCCAGCTTGTTACCCAGCTGCGCTAAGCCAACGATCGCAATGGGTGTGCACTCACAGGCCAAGGGCTGACAAAGAACGGCTCCACCATCTCAAGCTTCACATCTTCAATGCGTGCGGGGTTCCACATCGGCGCGTGGTCTTTGTCTACCGCCAATGCGCGGATGCCTTCTACCGTTTCACTGCTAGTACCTAAGCGTTGCAGATGCGCAGTATGAAAGCAATGGCGTACCAAATCGCGCTCAAGCCGCAAGTCATCTGCCAAGCTCATGCTGCGTGCGCGGCGAATCAGCTCTAGCACCACATGCAGCATGAGTGGTGAGCGTTTGCGCAATGTGGCCGCCGTCGCAAGGGCCCACGGGCTGGCATCTTTGCCTAAAGCTGCCAGCATGTCGCTGACGGTGTTAAGTGCAAAAATAGTATCTATTTGGGAGCGATTTAGCACTGTAGTCCAAGTATTTACTGCTTCAGGAGCTATACTTTTGGTAGCAAATAGCTCGCCCACTGCTGCAGCACTTACCACGTTCAGTGTAGGCAGCGCATCCCACAGCTGGTTCAAATCTGCACTGTGCACCAGCGTGTCAGCCAGCTGGCAAGCGACAGCTTCATCACCTCCGATCAGCTGCCCAGTCAACGCCAAATACTCGCCCACCCTGCCCGGACTGCGGCTTAAAAAGTAGCCGCCGCCCACATCTGGGAACAAGCCAATGCCCGTCTCGGGCATCGCCATCTTGGTACGCTCCGTCACGATGCGGTGACTAGCGCCTTGGCTGATACCCATGCCACCACCCATCACAATGCCGTCCATAAAAGCTATGTAAGGCTTGGGGTAAGTGTGAATCAAATGATTGAGTGCGTATTCTTCGGTAAAAAAATCTTCCAGAGCAGGATCACCCGCCAGCGCAGCTTGGTGAAAAAAGCGAATGTCTCCGCCTGCACAAAAGCTGCCAAACGGTATGAAGGCTGGAGCACTAGCATCTGCCGCATGTGCCGGGTTTTTGCCCATGCCGCGTATAGCCACCAGTTCAATAGCGGGGTTAGATTTCCAATCTAGCAATGCCGCAGTGATGCCGCGGATCATGGGTAACGACAAAGCGTTGAGTGCCTTAGCGCGGTTCAGAGTAATCAAACCCGCGCAGCCACGCACTTCGGTCAAAATATGTTGTTCAGACTGCATTCGTTTTCTCCTTCCAACCGAGTATTTCATTGGCTAGCAGCGCGCCGATCACCAGTGCACCGCCCAGCACCACTGTCTGGCTAGGCACCTCATTAGCACCCAGCCATGCCAGCGCGATGCCAAAAATAACCTCTAGCAATGCCAGCAGCGACACCTCGGGGGCTTTGAGCACTCGGGCGCACACCACAGACAGCGTGCACGGAATAGCCAGTTGCACCAAGCCTAGCAGACCCAGCCAAGCGATATCTTTGCTAGAAGCTACGAAAGGGAACGCCAAAGGTAGTGTGACGAGTGACGAGATCACAGCGCCCACTAGTACGCAGGGCACTAGGTCAAGCTGGTCACCCTGAGCCTGCGCTTTTTGCACCACGGTCCAATGTGTTGCAGCCGCTATGGGCACCAGTAGCGCCACCAAGCAGCCAATCAATGCACCGGGTGCACCCATGTTCATTTGCGAGCCAAACATATACGCTATGCCTGCGCCCGCTACAGCAATCGCACCCCAAGTGCGCGTTGGTAATTGATGACCAATAAAAAAACGCGCCATCAACGCAGTCAACAACGGCCCCACTGCCATCGTCACCAGTACATTACCTACTGTGGTGAGTGTTAAGGCGATCATGAATGCCGTAAACATCACGCTCCAGCACACGCCCGATATCCAAAAAGATTTGCTTGACCAATGCATCTTGCGAAATACGTCTTTACCTTGCCATACCGGCAAAATAATCAGCAACGACACCATGGTAAAGAGGCTGCGCCAAAACGTCACTTCAAAGCTCTTGGCATGCTCTAGCTGCCGCGTCACCACGCCTGCGATAGACCACATCAGGGTGACCGCGATCATCACTAGAACGGCTTTACTGTGGGTTAGCTTCATTTTTTAGTACCAATACGGGGAGTTTTTGAACGCAGAGGACGCGAAGGTTTCGCAAAGGGCGCAAAAAAAAGAAAATACAAAATAAAAACCAAAAAGATTTAATTGAAAATTGAAAATTGAAAATTGAAAAAACTTTAAACAGAAAAAGCCAAAACTGTATTTCAAATTTTGGCTTTATTTTTGTATTTTTTGGTTTTCTTCTGCGCTCTTTGCGTAACCTTCGCGCCCTCTGCATTCAAAAATTCTTCTGACCAAATGCCAGAAGAGTTCTAATTAACCGCGACCAGCCTTCTTACGCTCGTGCTCTTTCAAGTAGCGCTTGCGCAAGCGAATCGACTTGGGTGTGATTTCTACCAACTCGTCGTCTTCCAAAAATTCCACCGCAGTTTCTAGGGTCAGAATAATCGGTGGCGTGATCTTGATCGCGTCTTCCTTGCCAGACACGCGAAAGTTGGTGAGCTGCTTCATGCGCACGGCGTTCACGATCAAGTCGTTGTCGCGGTTGTGGATGCCCACAATCATGCCTTCGTACACAGGGTCGCCAGCTTTTACGATCATGCGGCCACGGTCGTCTAGCTTGCCTAGTGAGTAGGTCACAATTTCGCCATCGTCCATCGATATCAGCACGCCGTTTTTACGGCCTGGAATCTCACCACGGAAGGCTTCGTAGCTGTCAAAAATGTTGCTGGCCAAGCCGGTGCCACGCGTCAAGTTTAAAAACTCGTTGCGAAAACCAATCAAACCACGCGCTGGAATTTTGTATTCCAGGCGCACACGGCCACGGCCGTCCGGCTCCATATTGGCCAAGTCGCCCTTACGCTCGCCCAGGGCTTGCATCACGCCGCCTTGGTGCTGCTCTTCGATGTCGACAGTCAACATCTCGATAGGCTCGCACTTCTCGCCGTTGATTTCTTTGAACACTACGCGCGGTTTGCCCACAGCCAGCTCATAGCCTTCGCGGCGCATGGTCTCTAGCAAAATGGTCAAGTGCAATTCACCACGACCCGACACTTCAAAAATACCGTCTTCGTCAGTGTCTTTCACACGCAGTGCCATGTTGGACTGCAGCTCGCGCTGCAAGCGGTCATACAGTTGGCGGCTGGTCACATACTTGCCTTCGCGGCCTGCCAGTGGCGAGTTGTTGACACAAAAATTCATAGTTAGCGTCGGCTCGTCCACTTTCAGCATGGGTAGTGGCTGGGGTGACAGTGGGTCGGTAATCGTTACGCCCAAAGCGATGTCTTCAATACCGTTGATCAGTACGATGTGGCCTGGCAATGCCACTTCACCCACCTCTAGTGGACGGCGCTCTAGGCCTTCAAAAGTTAGCACTTGGTTGATACGGCATTTGACAGGCGTGCCGTCCATGCCGGTAACCATCACTACGTCTTGCGGCATTTTTAAGGTGCCTTGGTTGATACGGCCTACGCCGATTTTGCCAACGTAGCTGGAGTAATCCATGCTGGAGATTTGCAACTGCAAAGGTGCAGCCGGGTCGCCAGCGTGGGCTTTAACGTGGCTGAGCACAGTGTCAAACAAGGGGGCTAAATCTTTGCCCCACTGCTCACCTGCAGCGCCCTCTTTCATGGTGGCCCAGCCGTTCAGGCCTGATGCATACACCACTGGGAAGTCCAACTGCTCCTCGGTAGCACCGAGCTTGTCAAACAGCTCAAACGCCGCGTTGATCACGTAGTCTGGGCGTGCACCTGGGCGGTCTACTTTGTTGACTACAACGATGGGTTTTAAGCCCAGTGCCAAAGCTTTTTTGGTCACAAAACGGGTTTGCGGCATCGGGCCTTCCACCGCGTCAATTAATAGCACCACACCATCCACCATCGACAGCGCGCGCTCTACCTCGCCACCGAAGTCGGCGTGGCCTGGGGTGTCAACGATGTTGATGTGGGTGCCTTGCCAGCTGACGGCGCAGTTTTTGGCCAAAATGGTAATGCCACGTTCTTTTTCAAGATCGTTGTTGTCCATGACGCGTTCGGTCATTTTGGCGTTTTCACGAAAGGTGCCCGACTGGCGAAGCAGTTGGTCAACCAAGGTAGTCTTACCATGGTCCACGTGGGCGATGATGGCGATGTTACGGATTTGTTGGCTCATGATGGCTCTTTCTAACTCACTTCTAAAATGGATTGTTCCAAAATTTGGCTGATCTCTATCGGCGACAGCAGGCGCGTGGGGATCAATTCACCGGCCTTGATGTGCGCTGCCCCTAAAAGCAAGCGCGGTTTGTCTCCACGCAATCCGCCAGGATTGTCCTGGTACACGGCTACCTGCTCTGCGTCAGGCTGCGTAGTTCGTCTGCGCAAGCCGCTTAAAAAGCGTCCTGCATTGTCACTGTCCAGGATGACTTGGGTGTGACCTTCAAGCAATTTGTCGACTGGCAGCAAACTAGCTAAGCGATCATCTTCATCCATCGCCTCTAGCCGCTCTAGCGTCACAGAATGCTCTATGCCCAAGCCACCTGTCTCGGTACGGCGCAGCGCGCTTAAATGCGCACCACAACCCAAAGCCTCGCCAATGTCTTCACCCAAGGTACGAATGTAAGTACCTTTACTCACTGTAGCTACTATTTTAATAGCTAGTTGAGCAGTATTTACTTGGACTAGAGCAATATGTAGTTTGTAAATAGTAACGTTTCGGGCTTCGCGCTCTATGGTTACGCCTTCGCGCGCATACTCATACAAAGCCTTGCCGTCTTTCTTCAAAGCGCTGTGCATCGGGGGCACTTGGCTGATGGGGCCGGTGAACTGCTTTTGCACACGCTCAATATCTGCTTGCGTTACCTTAACTTCACGCGTGGCAATTACTTCGCCTTCAGCATCGCCGGTAGAGGTTTTGATGCCCAACACTGCCGTGGCTTCATAAGTTTTCACAGCCTCTAGTTGCAAAGCACTGAATTTGGTAGCTGCGCCAAAGCACAGCGGCAACACGCCAGTGGCCAAAGGGTCGAGCGTGCCGGTATGCCCAGCTTTTTCAGCTCGCAAAAGCCATTTGGCTTTTTGCAAAGCATCATTACTGGACAAGCCCAGTGGTTTATCTAGCAGCAACACCCCATGCACCGGGCGACGCTGCACCCTAGTGCGAGACGTCTGCATGGCTATTCCCCGTCTTTGGAACGCGAGGCCACAGCCTTGCTAATCAGCGCGTTCATATCAGAGGCTCGCTCAATGCTGCGGTCAAAATGAAAGTGCAATGTAGGCACGGTATGGATGTGCAATTTCTTGAACAAACCATTGCGCAAAAAACCCGCAGCTTGGTTCAATCCTGCCGTAGCTGCGTCTGGGTCACCCGTTAACAAGCTAAAGTAGACCTGCGCATGCGCGTAGTCAGGTGTTACCTCTACTGCGTTAATCGTCACCATACCCACACGCGGGTCTTTCAACTCGCGCGCGATCAACTCCGCCAGATCACGTTGGATCTGGTCGCCGACACGGATGCCGCGATTGGGAGTGGATGATTTCTTTTTTACCATGGAGTGTTTAGAGCGCCAGCCACCAGCGATCGACGCGCGGCAAGTACAGCATGTCATAGTTGTGTGACATGGCAATACGCACAGCTTGACCAGTAATGCGATTGGTGTCGATAAAACCAATAAAACGTGAGTCGTTGCTGTTGTCCCGGCTATCGCCCAACACCAAAACATGTCCGTTTGGCACTGTGACTGGATCAAAATCACGAACTCGATTGGCGTATTCGATACGAGCCACATTGAACTGCTTGGTGTCGATGGTCTCGCTCAAAATTTGCGCAGTGAGGTAACCAGACTCAGTGGGGATCGCCCTAGCGGTTTCTACCAAAATGCGTTCAACCAGCTGCCCATTGATAGTCAATGAGTTGTCGCGCATTGACACCACGTCGCCTGCCACTGCAACTACACGCTTGATTAAGTTCACTTCATCTTTAGGCGAATCAAAAGTAATCACATCACCACGCGCAGGGCTTGCCCAGCGCGTGATGTGCTGCAAAGTGAAAGGCACACGTAAGCTATATGCCATCTTGTTGACTATTACCCTATCACCCGAGATCAACGTAGGGTTCATGGAAGACGACGGCACAAGGTTCCAGTCAGCTACTGCAGATCGAAACACAAACATGAGGCTGATGAACAACATAAAGCCTTTGTTGCTGCGCCATAATTTTTTCATCATTTCCATGGTGGTCCTTTGACGTTAAGTTTTACAGGGTACGTGCAACTTCACGAATCTCAAAGAACTCCAGCACGTCACCTTCATTGATGTCGTTGTAGTTCTTGATGTTCAACCCGCACTCAAAGCCTTCTTTGACTTCTTTGGCATCGTCTTTGAAACGCTTGAGCGAATCGAGCTCGCCAGTGAAGATGACCATGTTGTCGCGCAGCAAACGCAGTTTGGCACTGCGCTTGACCAGACCACTGGTGACCATACAGCCCGCAATCGAACCGATCTTTGATACCTTGAACACTTGGCGAATTTCGGCGGTACCCAAAATTTCTTCTTTCTTGTCTGGTGTCAGCATGCCCGACATGGCAGCTTTCACGTCGTCTACTGCGTCATAAATAATGTCGTAGTAGCGAATGTCTACACCGTTGTTCTCGCTCAATTTGCGTGCACCGGCATCAGCACGGGTGTTAAAGCCGATGATGACGGCCTTAGACGCAATAGCCAAGTTCACGTCAGATTCAGAAATACCGCCTACTGCGGCAAACACGATCTGCACTTTCACTTCGGCTGTTGACAACTTAAGCAATGATTGCGACAAGGCTTCTTGCGAGCCCTGCACGTCAGCCTTGACAATAATCGGCAGCATTTTGACTTCGCCAGCATTGATGTCGCTGAACATGTTCTCTAGCTTAGCCGCTTGTTGCTTAGACAGCTTGGTGTTGCGGAACTTGCCAGCACGGTAGGTGGCAATCTCGCGCACACGGCGCTCGTCTGCCATCACCATAAACTCGTCACCCGCATTGGGCACTTCAGCCAGGCCCTGGATTTCAACCGGGATAGATGGGCCAGCGGACTTGATCGGCGCGCCGTTTTCGTCCAACATGGCGCGCACGCGGCCATAGGTGGAGCCTACCAACACAATGTCGCCAGTTTTCAGCGTGCCGGTTTGCACCAGCACGGTAGCCACTGGGCCACGGCCTTTGTCTAGCTGGGCTTCAATGACCAAGCCTTTAGCCATCGCGTCAACTGGTGCTTTAAGTTCTAACACTTCGGCTTGCAACAATACTTGCTCTAGCAAAGCATCGATACCTGCACCGGTCTTAGCCGACACTGTGACAAACGGTGAATCGCCACCGAATTCTTCAGGCACCACTTCTTCAGCCACCAGCTCGTTTTTCACGCGCTCGGGGTTAGAGTCTGGTTTGTCAATTTTGTTGATCGCCACCACGATTGGCACACCAGCGGCTTTCGCGTGCTTGATAGCCTCTTTGGTTTGCGGCATCACGCCGTCGTCCGCTGCTACCACCAAGATCACGATGTCCGTAGCCTTGGCACCACGGGCACGCATAGCCGTGAAGGCCTCGTGACCAGGGGTATCTAGGAACGAGATCATGCCGCGTGGTGTTTCAACGTGGTAAGCACCAATGTGCTGGGTAATACCACCGGCTTCGCCAGAGGCCACTTTGGCACGGCGAATATAGTCCAGCAATGAAGTCTTGCCGTGGTCTACGTGGCCCATGACGGTGACCACGGGGGCGCGTGGCAGCAACTCAGCAGTTTGTTCTACGCCTTCGTCGTCAGTAAATGCTTCTGGATCGTCCAAGGCAGCGACCACCGCTTTGTGGCCTAGTTCTTCCACCACAATCATAGCGGTGTCTTGGTCTAGCGGCTGGTTGATGGTGACCATCTGACCGAGCTTCATGAGCTTCATGATGACTTCAGACGACTTCACTGCCATCTTGTGCGCCAGTTCAGCCACCGTAATTGTTTCGGGCACATGCACTTCTAGTACACGTGTTTCCACTGCCACCGCTGGAGCTTGGTTCTCGCGATCGTCGTCACCACCACGGCGCTTGCCGCGTGGGCCCCCGCGCCAGTTGCTTCGGCCTACACCGCCGCTGGCGTCACCCCGGGTTTTGATTTCTTTCTTCTTGGCTGGGTCACCGCCCCAGCTGGAGGACAGTTTTTCAGATTTAACTTCGGTTTTAGCACCACGTGGGCCGCTGGTGGGCGATGCCGTACCCGCCGCAGGCTTGGCACCCGGGGCACCGGCAGGCTTGTGCAAAGTGCCTTTAACGCCTTCTTTTGAAACTGGTTTAATTTCTTCAGGTTTTTTGGCCACCAAAACACGCTTGGGCGCATTCATCATGGCGCGAATGCCTTCGGCTTCGGCTAATGCTTTGCGGCGGCGCTCATCTAAATCTTTAGCACGCGCAACATCATCAGCCTTGGCCTCTGCCGCCACGCGCACAGCCTCATCCGCACTGGCTTTGGCTTGATAAGCCACCGCTGCAGCGGCGGCCTCTTTTTCAACCTGAACTGCAGTTTTATTAGCAACTACAGCATCTTTTTCAGCGCGTACAGCTTGTTTGCGGGCGGCATCTTCTGCCTGCATTTGAGCTAGCGTTTTAGTAGCTGATGGTGTAATAATTTCTTGGGCTACGCCCGCTTTTTGTACATCATTGTGGGCTTGGTTTGCCTCAGCCACTGCCTTTTGTGCCACGGCCATCTCAAGCTCTTCTTGCGCCTCGCGCAGGCGACGGCGCTCGGCCAGCTCTTGCTCTTGACGGCTTAATAATTCGGCTTGACGGCGCGCCTCTTCTTCACGGCGGGCTAATTCGGCATCAGCGATGATGGCGGCGCTGGACTGGGCAGACTCTTGCACAGAGGCATCCACCTCGTCGTCACGCTGCATAAAGGTGCGCTTCTTGCGCACTTCTACCTGGATCGTACGGGCCTTGCCAGTAGCATCAGCTTGCTTGATTTCAGTGGTGGATTTTTTCACCAACGTTATTTTTTTGCGCTCAGTCGTGGCAGTGCCATGGCTGGTTTGCAGAAAGCCGAGCAGCTTTTGTTTATCAGAGTCGGTCAGCACATCGCTGGCCGAGGCTTTGGGCACACCGGCGCTTTTAAGCTGCTCTAACAGCGTATCGGTAGATTTTTTGAGTTCGCCCGCGAACTCGGAGACTGTGGTACTTGACATAATTTTCTGCTCATCTCCATGATGTTACTCAGCCGCTGGTACAGCGTTATTTGTGGCGTCGCTGGCTGCGTTGG
>JAYTPK010000167.1:0-6074 GCA_043747295.1 Polaromonas sp.
CCCAAGCGCGCGGTGCGCCAAGCGGGCGCGGACAAAAGGTCGCGCGCTGTATGGCTAACTTTTTGTAGCCAGCGGTCACTGCCACTCAGTGCAAATGCGCCTTGGGCAAGGTTCAGGCCATCACTGTTTGCATCGAGCATCGCTTGCAATGCTACCTGCGCACTTTGTACGACCGTGACTTTAGTGCCCAAACTAGCCTCTGCGGCCGCTGCTACAGCAGGCTCTGCAGAAACAGCATTGTCACCATCACTGATACCGGGCCAGAGCAGCTTGGCTTGACCCAAGGGCAAAGACAATACGCCCGAGGCATCAGCCACAGTAACCATGGCAGTTTCTAGGCTGCCACTGACATGGATACGTGCGATGCTGGTTGGTGCCGTGGCATTAGTGCCGTTGCTGTCCACATCGCCCATTGCAGGCTCTGCCCTTTGAGCCATTGGCGAAAGCGGGTGGGCGCTAGCAATGATGCTTCTGACGCGGTGGCCAGCAGCTTGGAACGATTGCAGTTGTTCAGCTAGCCAGTGGGTGTTGCACACTGCAAGCCAAGCTTTATTGGCATCGCCTGTTTTTGGGCGGTACAGCGAAATATGCAACTGGGCTGTATCGTCCAATACCAGCTCTTCGGCCAGTCCGTCCACCAAAGCCCGCAGTTTGAGTGCTGATATCGAGCGCGCTAGTTTAGGGATGTGTACCAGGTGCCACGACACCGCTTGGGCAGGCAGCATGAGCACTACTTCATCAGCACGCGGCAGCAGGCCTACCGCTGCAGTGCCGTAGCTGCTGACGGTTTGCGCATTAGTGACCAGGCAATAAGCCACCTCGGCTGCAGGTGCGCCCGCGCTATGAGGAGGTGAAAGGGTGGCAATCAGGGTTGTCATGGTTTTGTGCCCTCATTGTAGAGAGGCTTGGGCCTCAAACTTGGGCAAAGTGGCGCGTTCACGCCACAGTGTTTTGACGGTCAAACCATCGCGCTGCACTAAAGAGCGCTCTTGCACGACGGTCTCGGCCAAGCGAACACGACCGCGAATTTCAAAAAATCGGGTCGCAATGCTGTGGTCTTGGCCCATCTGACCGGTTATGGCTGGGATTAGTTGCTCTGCGTCTGCAATCGAGCTGAAGTGCTTTTGGGCACGACGTGACTCTAAAAGACGTGCACCGCTTAAATCGAGGCTCGGTACGCTGGCATACAGCACCTCAGCAGGGGCAGTATTAATGTTCACCGGGGTGCGTACTGGCAGCACTGTAATAAAGGGTTTAAGCTTTTCCAAAGTGTTGCTGCTGACACCCAGCCAAGTGAGCTGCGCCACTCTTTGCGGTAGCAAGGGCAATGGCTGGTTACTGTTGGTGGGGGTGGTGGCTAAGGTGGCGTTTAAAAGGTTGTCGCTCAGGCTGAATAATTCAGTTTGGTCTAAATTGAGCATAGCAAATAGTTTGGAAAAACTGCTTAAATCTGTTGCAGAAATCTTGCCTCCATTAACCAAATTAAGCACATTCAGGCGCGACTGCATGTCAACAATTTGGCCAGACAAAAATAACTCCACGTCGTCTTCGCTGGCAGTCAGCGCGGTATTGTTTTTATCAGCTGCCAAGAAGCTAGATATTCTGGACTCTTGCAGCGGCACGGCCCAAGGTTCGGCCAAATGGTCTGCGCTGCAGGGGCGGCAGTCTTCGCGCAAAATAATGCGCGTCCAGTCTAGGGCGCCCACTAACAGCCAACCTGTTTGCACCCGCTGACGCTCAGCAGCTTCGATCTCTACGGCACGCCACTGCTGCCAAGCCGCAGCGGCTGCAAAACTGGCCACCAAGGTGACTGTGAGCATCGCCGCCAGCAAGGCCGCGCCGCGCTGGGCGCGCTTGCTATCTTTAAGATAAGCAGAATGGGTGCGATAAGTAAGCTTCATTTGAAGTCTGGCCTGATCCAGTCGCGTGTCAACACACCTGCTAACGCTTGACCTTGCGACAGTGTGAGCACCAAGCGCACACCGTCTGGGGGCGGCACTAATCCGCTAACCACAGCAGTGGGCGTGCCTGATGATGGCGGCGGTGGTGGCGCGGCAGACGATGCGCCCGAGCCTGCTGCAGAAAACGCGTTAGTCCAAGCATTGTTGCGGTAGTAATAAATTTGCCAATCATCGATGGCTGCAATATCGGTTTCATTGCGTCGCTCTGCATCGCCCGGGTTTTCGCCCCATTGCCCAGCTTGTGTCCAAGCATTTTGCAGCTCTTGGCGATTGTTAATCGGCAGTGACTGCCATCGCAGCCAGCGGCCTTGGCCGTTGACTGTGCGCTTGGCCCAGCCAATGATGCGCACCTCGGTGTCGCTGTAGCGTCGCACCACACGCAACACGCGGCCATCGAATTCGACGGTGTTGATCAATTGTGTTTGAAACATTTGATCCAAGTCAGTTTGCCATTGCACCAAAGCTGTTTGCAGCGTGGCAATGCTGTCGGCCCGCTCGCGACTGGCCTCTTGCGCACGGGCCATGCTGTCAATGCCGCGCCAGCTCATCACGGCCAGCATAGACATGATGAAAATGGCCACCAACAACTCAATCAGCGTAAAGCCTTTGTTACGCATGTCTAGCGCCCCATCACGGTGGCAAAATTAAGCACCGGTGTAGTTGCATCCAGTAGCTTAACTTCTAAGCGACGCAAACTTGGATTGGGTGTGGGTACAACTTCAATGGCGACTGTGAATGTTTTACCTGCTTGCTCACACGACACGCTGCTGTTGCCGATGTTAGGCAACTGGCCCGCTAGGCGCAACTTGACGAGTTCGTTTTCAGCGCAAATCTGCGCCAGCAAAACATCGCTTTGTCGCTGCGCTCCGCGCGACAGCGCCGACACGGCCTGCGAGCCCGCCAGCAAAGCTATCGACACGATGGCCAAGGCCACCATAATTTCAATGAGTGTGAATCCGCTTTTAGGCATGGCTAAGGTTTAGCCGCAGCGACACCTGCGTCACTTGCAGCGCCACTTTCAACGCGAAATGGACGCAGCCCATCGGTAGACAACACAATACGCTGGTCGCCCAACGCCAAGGTGATAGATTGCGCTGCAATGATAGGTTCTGGGCCCAGTAAAACATTGGCGCTGACATTGGCCGTTTGCGCTGTAATGCCCGGTGTCAGCCAAGCCTGTGTTGCGCTAGGCTCAGCGGGCAGGCTGCCCACAATGACAAATCCTTGCTCTGCCGGTTGCCAAATAAGTGGTAAGCCAGTGGTGCGCGATTTGCTGCGCGCAGACTCTAACACTGCCCCCAAGCGCTGCGCTTCACGCTCCAGTGCGGTAGCGCTGCTGTCACGCATGGCTAGGGACACACCGGCAGTAGCAATAGCGATGATGGCAATGACTACCAGCAGCTCCAGCAATGTGAATCCACTCGCACCCCCTCGGGGGGCAGCGCACCATGCGCAGCAGGAAGCGTGGGGGCTGGTACGAGAGCCGCCGAGCCGTCTCAAGGCACTCGCACCCCCTCGGGGGGCAGCGAACCTTGCGCAGCAGGGAGCGTGGGGGCTGGTTCTACCAGCTACCAACGTCAGCATTCTTGCCCTCGCCGCCGGGCTGGCCGTCGGCACCGAAGGACATCACATCAATCTCGCCCTTGATGCCGGGGTTAAGGTATTGGTAAGGGCGGCCCCAAGGGTCGTTGGGCAGCTTCTCTAAATAAGGCTTCCAGTTGCCCGGAATCGAGCCGGTGGTGGGCTTGGTTACCAAGGCTTGCAAACCTTGCTCGCCGCTGGGAAAACGCTGGTTGTCTAACTTATAGAGCTTGAGGGCTTGCATGGTGTTGTTGATGTCGGTTTTGGCGGCGGTAGCACGCGCATCGTCAGCGCGGTCTAGCACGTTAGGCACGATCAAGGCGGCCAGTACCCCTATGATGACTAAAACCACCATGAGTTCAATCAAGGTGAAGCCTCGCTGCAGCCAAGCGTGGCGCGCTGGTGAGGTGTTACGTAACACAGGCAACTTATTGCCGGACTGTGTGTCAGACGAAACTGGAAATAGGAGTGGTAGTGGGGTGGTTAAAACTTGCTTCATAAAGCCATCATAATATGCAAATGCGAAAAAATTGGACGATACGCCTAGCTACATTTGCCGTTTGGGTACTGGCAGGTGCCAGCATGGTGTTTTGGGTCTTAAAGTTTATCCAAGGAACTGCCGTGCCAGCCAATGCGGCTGTGGTGGCGGCGCCTGCCAGCGCTGTGGTGGACGCTACGGCTCTGAGTCGCGGCTTGGGCGGGAGTTCCCAAACCCCTGTGGGCACCACTGCGGTTGCGCCCCCTAGCAGCATCAACGCTGCGCGTTTTGTGTTGACAGGGGTGGTGGCAGGGCAGTTTCCGGGACAAGGTATTGCCTTGATTGCTGTGGACGGCAAAGGCGCTAAACCCTACAAAGTGGGCACCAGCGTGACCGAGGGCGTGGTGCTGCAGTCGGTGCGGGCGCGCCAGGCCAAGCTGTCTACTACGGCCGATGCACCTGAAGCTTTAACCCTAGAACTGCCCCTACTAGCCAGCGCCATAGTGGGCACGGCCCAGCCTGTGGTGCCGCTGCCTGTGCAAGCCCCGCAGGTGGTGCCTGTGGCGGCTGCGATACCCGTGCCACCAGCAGCTTTGCCATCGATTGTGTCTACGCCACCATTGCCTGCCGGAATGGTTAATGGGACGATGGATGCGACGGCCAGTGCACTGGGCGGTACGCCCCAAACGGCAGTGCGTCCCGGGGCCACGCGGCCGCGCGCAGGCAAAGAGGTGATGCGAGAGGATGGCTCCACCCAAACCGTGGCGCCAGCCACGCAGTAGCGCGCAGCACGCCCGCGTGGGTGATCCACGCGGCTTGAGGCTCGTGCGTGAGCAGCGGTGTAAGTGCCGCTGCATCCAAATCTACACCTGCCGCTGTAGACACCGCGATTAGCTGCGCCGTGCGCTGCGCAGCCCGCTGCACTCGCAGCATGAAATCAAGTACACATTCGCCGTGGCCACCGCAGTGGTAATTTTCAAAATCATCAGTCCAAGCTTTTAAATCCTGTTGAGGTATGTCGGCCCACAGCTGCCCCTCCCATTGGCCAAAATCCATCTCGCGCAGGTCAGGCTCGGGTAGTAGCCCAATATCGGGCCGCAGCTGTTGCAGGCGCACCGCTAGCTGGGTGCAGCGCAGGGCAGTTGAATGCAGTACTTGCAGTGCCTGCGGCAAGCTGCGCGCTAGCTGCTGGGCTGCCTGCTCATTGGCCTCCACATCAGCGGGCACGTCTAGTGCGCCATAGCACACGCCTGCAGCCACTATGGGCTTAGCATGGCGAATCATCCACAAGTGCATAGCGATGACCTTTAAACGCTACAGCATGCGCTACAGCGTACATAGCGCAGCTAGGTAAAACGCTATCTCGCACACCTGCTGCGTAGCACCCAAACAATCACCCGTAAAACCCTGCAGCCGCCGTGCAAACATGCGCCCCATATACGCCAGCGCAGTTAATGCTGTCAGCACCGATACTATAAAAATCATAGCTGCCTGAGCAATAAATACTGGGACTACCAGCATAAAACACCAAATAAAGTTGCTTATTAAGGCTTGTAGACTAATCTTGTCGGCCAAAGGCTTTGACTTAGAGCCCGCCGCATCGCCCACATGCGCCATGGCCCACACCAGCACCATCGGGCAGGCGCGCGAGACCACGTGGGCGCACAGCACCAGAGTGCAGCACACCAGCAGGCTAGTGCTACTGCCCAGCGCGGCCAGCAGGCTGATTTTGGTGACCAAAGCCAGCACCAGCGCCATCGCGCCAAACGCACCTACGCGCGAGTCTTTCATGATCTCCAGCGCACGTGCGCGGTCGTAGCTGCCGCCCAAGCCGTCGGCCACATCGGCCAAGCCGTCTTCATGGAAGCCGCCTGTGAGCATGGCGGTAGCTACGGTGCACAAACAAGCCGCTACCAAGGGCGCAAACACTGAGGCTGACGCGCTGGCCACCAGTGCATACACCGCTGCCGCTACCGCACCCACTATCCACCCCACCCCGGCAAAATGCGCTGCACTGGCACGCAGCATGTCCGGGCTATAGCCCACCCACGCCG
>JAYTPK010000168.1:0-78739 GCA_043747295.1 Polaromonas sp.
AGCATCAAAAAATCTGCAATTTCTGACACTCCGCCACTGCCCGTCTGCGTCATACGGCCAGCCAATGCATCTCCGCGCTGGCGCAACAATCCTAAAAGCTCATCAACATACGATTTAAGCACTGCGTTGTTTGACAAATTCAACAGCGGTGGTATGTGCCCGCGTTGCAGTTGCACTTGATTATCTGCACGCCTTTCAGTAACGCGACTGACTATCAGGGTCGTCCAGGCGTCGTTAGATTCACTGACGCGCATCAGGCGGGTATTTAACTGGCCCAGTTGGACTAGCGCAGTACGCTCACCTGATGTGTTGGAGTCGGGCACCTCGGCCTCCATCACTTTGTGGCGCACTAAGTCCTCAAAAACCTCAACATCGGCTTCACGGGCACCAGCCCTTCGCATAGGCAATGCCAGCACAATGGCCTCATCGCGCATCTCAGGGACTATATCAATGGCCTCAGGCAGGGGATCCACCGCTGGCATGTCAAAAACGGTGCCGTCTGGAAACAAGCCCACTGCCCTCACTAGAGAGATTTTGCCCAGCGCTAGCGCGGCTTGGTCAATTTCAATGTCAGCAAAACCCCACGCATAGGGTGTGGTGGCGCGCAGGAGCACATGCCTTGCATGGTCTTCATGGCGTTCGCTTTGCTGCAAATGCTGCGGTTGCAGCAGCATGCCCTCGCTCCAAACTACCTTTTTGCGCCAACTCATGGGTTTTCCATTATTCGGTTCACTACATTTTGGAGAAAATAGCTAAGCGCAGGTTTGCGCGGATGCTATTGTCCGTGCTTAGAAAACGTATGAGCTATGCGTTTTTTCAAGAGACTGGCCGCCGCCTGCATATAAATTGGCCAAAAGAACTCAAATTATTGATTTCATCTGCCAAAATTGACAATGTGAAGACTCCTGAACTGAAAATAATGAATCAACCTGATTCGCCAGCTACACAAACTCCTTCTACAAATCAGCCACGCAACCCATTACATGGCAAAACTTTGGAAGCTGTGGTTACTGAGTTAGCCAATTACTTCGGCTGGGAGGATTTGGGCCAGCGTATTCCGGTTCGCTGCTTTACCCACGATCCTAGCGTTTCGTCGAGCTTAAAATTCCTGCGCAAAACACCTTGGGCGCGTGAAAAAACCGAGAGCTTGTACCTTTTCATGCTGCGCGAGCAACGGCGTGAAAACGGCTCTTAATGCAGCTACTGGTTTTTATCTCACCAATTGGTGCATTGTTAAGTAGCATTTAGTTACGCGTCGCACCCAATGCATGCGGAAAAACTAGCGTAAGCCCCTAGTTTTGTACTACCTTAGTGCATTTAACCTTGGCATTTGTCTTGCAGTAGAAGTTCATATGCACGGTTCTCACACTACAACAGATAACACCTTAGAACTCGTTGCCCTGTCCAAACATTACAGCGCACAGAGCATAGCTGTTGATGGCATTAATCTGAGGGTCCCGGCCAACCATTATTGTTGCTTGCTTGGCCCATCGGGTTGCGGCAAAACCTCTACCCTGCGTATGGTGGCGGGGCACGAAAGCGTCACATCGGGGGATATTGTTTTAGGAGGCCGCAACATCACTGGCGCGCCACCTGCAGGCCGGGGCACGGCTATGATGTTTCAAAGCTATGCGCTGTTTCCGCATTTAAACAGTTTAGACAATGTAGCTTTTAGCCTGAAAATGCGCGGCATCGCTAAGGCCGAGCGCCACCAACGCGCTATGGATTTGCTGGGCCGCGTGGCCATGGCGGACTACGCGCAGCGCATGCCTGCAGAGTTATCGGGTGGGCAGCAACAGCGAGTGGCGCTAGCCAGAGCTTTAATTACCGAGCCACGCGTATTGCTATTAGACGAGCCTTTGTCGGCACTAGACCCTTTTTTGCGCATCCAAATGCGCTCTGAATTGCGCCGCTGGCAAAAAGAGCTGGGCCTCACCTTTATTCACGTAACCCATTCGCAAGAAGAGGCCATGGCCTTGGCCGATACGATGGTGGTGATGAACCATGGGCGGATTGAGCAAAGCGGCTCGCCGCGCGAGGTGTTTAACCAACCGGTGTCTGAATTTGTCGCGAGGTTTATGGGTGGGCACAACATCTTGTCCACTCCCACAGGCCGCATTGCGCTGCGCAGCGACAAAGTTAGCATTCATGCTGTAGATGCTGCAGGCAGCGCACCCGCCATGGCCGCTACCCTGATAGACATGGAATACCAAGGCAACTACTGCGTTCTGAGCTTGTCGCTGCCCCAAGCTGGCGACGAGCCACTCAGCGTGTTGCTGCCTGAGTCGTCTATGGATTTTGGCAGTTTTAAAGTGGGCCAATCTATGCAAGTCAGCTGGAGCGAGCGCGATGCGCACCGCCTGCAAAGCCCGTAACCTAGTTCCCCATCCGTTACCTGACGGCCTCAGGTCAAACTGTGCAACTGTAAAGAAGGAAGGTAGTTAAATGACAAACGATACAACCCCAGCTAAGCCTGCAATAGACACGACCAGCGAACGCCGTGCTGTACTTAAAGGGACTGCAGCTATTTTGGCCAGCGGCATATTCCCCGCCGTGCATGCGCAAGAAAAAATTGTCTTGCGCTATCTTGGCACTGCGGTTAACCAAGACAAAGCCATTGGTGAAAAATTCAAAGCCGACACTGGCATTGAAATCCAATACGTAGCGGTCACTACCGACGATGTGACCAAGCGCGCGGTAACAGCCCCCAACAGCTTTGACTTGATTGACACCGAGTACTTCTCGCTCAAGAAAATTGTGCCTACTGGCAACTTGAAAGGTATTGACAGCAAGAAGATCAAAAACGCCGACAAAATTACCTCGCTGTTTACGACTGGCATGGTGGGTGGCAAAAAGGTAGGCGACCAAGGTACCGCACCTAAAAAGGTGATTTACCTAGAGGGCGAAAAATCTAAAGTTTTTGCCAAAAGCCCGACGCAGTTTATGTCGCTGATTCCTACTGTGTACAACGCTGACACACTGGGCATTCGACCAGACTTGATCAAGCGCCCGATTGACTCATGGGCTGAATTGCTCAATCCCGAGTTCAAAGGAAAAGCGTCTATCTTGAACATCCCATCGATTGGCATCATGGACGCAGCGATGGTGGTAGAGGCCAAAGGTATCTACAAATACCCAGACAAAGGCAATATGACCAAGAAAGAAATTGACCTGACCATCAAGACCCTGATTGAAGCCAAAAAGGCAGGCCAGTTCCGCGCGTTGTGGAAAGACTTTAACGAGTCAGTAAACTTGATGGCGTCTGGCGAAGTGGTAATCCAGTCGATGTGGTCTCCAGCGGTGACTGCTGTGCGCACCAAGGGTATTGCTTGCACCTTCCAGCCGCTTAAAGAGGGCTATCGTGCTTGGGCGGCAGGCTTTGGCTTGCCAGCTACGTTGTCGGGCCGCAAGCTCGATGGTGCTTATGAGTTTATTAACTGGTTCCTAGACGGCTGGGCCGGCGCTTACCTGAACCGCCAGGGCTACTACAGTGCAGTGCTAGATACGGCTAAGTCTAAGATGGAAGCCTACGAGTGGGCCTACTGGATGGAAGGCAAAGCGGCTACCCAAGACATCAAGAGCCCCAACGGTGATGTGTTGGCCAAAACCGGCTCAATGCGTGATGGTGGCAGCTACGAAACACGCATGGGTGGCATTGCTTGCTGGAACGCCGTGATGGACGAGAACGAATACATGGTGAAAAAGTGGAACGAGTTTGTAGCCGCATAACCGCCCCATTGGGCTAGCCACCATGCAGCACAACACCAGCACGCCAAGCGCTGTTGCCTTGCCACGCACTCTGTCAGCGGTGTGGCAGGCCAGCCCTTATGCGCTGGTGTTTGTGCTGTTCTTTTTAATTCCGTTAGGGCTGATCGTGATGGTCAGCTTTTGGAACTTTAACGAATACGAAATCATCCCTGCATTTACGCTGCGCAACTACTTTAGTATTTTTGAGGGTTGCAGCAGCTTAAACGACTATGGGGACTTGTGTGTCACCTTTAAAACCTATGTTTCAACACTGCGCATCAGTTTACTGGTGTGGTTATTGACTTTGGTTTTAGGTTTTGCAGTGGCGTATTTTTTAGCGTTTCATGTGCGCACTAACCGAATGCAAACTTTGCTGTTTGTGCTGTGCACTATTCCGTTTTGGACATCGAACGTCATTCGCATGATCTCTTGGATTCCTCTGCTGGGGCGCAATGGTTTGGTCAATCAAACTTTAATCAATACAGGCTTAGTGCAACAACCCATCGAGTGGTTGTTATTTTCTGAATTTTCAGTGGTGTTGGCATTTGTGCATCTGTACACCATGTTTATGATCGTGCCTATTTTTAACTCGATGATGCGCATTGACCGCTCACTGATAGAGGCTGCGCAAGACGCTGGTGCGTCGGCTTGGCAAACTTTGTGGAACATCATTGTGCCCTTGTCACGCACGGGCATCATCATCGGTTCTATCTTTGTTATCACCATTGTGATGGGCGATTTTGTGACGATTGGCGTGATGGGCGGGCAGCAAATTGCCTCGGTGGGCAAAATCATTCAAGTGCAAACCTCTGCCCTACAGTTGCCTTTGGCTGCGGCTAACGCGGTCATGTTGCTCATCGTTGCGCTGATGATCATTTGGGGTTTAACCCGCTTGGTAGATATTCGTAGTGAACTGTGATCATGTCTGCACGTTCTTACGCTCCTAAACGCCCTGCAGGCTTTGTGCCGCTGCTGCTGGTGTTTATTGCTTTTGTGGTGTTTCTGTACGGCCCCATGCTGACTATTTTTATCTTGAGCTTTCAGGGGCCTGGCGGCGGCCTGACCTTTCCGCTGCAAGGCGTGTCGTTGCATTGGTTTTACAAGCTGGCCGAAGGCTTGGGTGTGGTGGATATCAGTGCAGCCTTAAAAAGATCGTTAGCCTTGGGTGCCGTGGTGATGGTGATTACCGTGGTTTTTTCTGTGCTGGCAGGCTTGGCGTTTCGCAAGCGTTTACGGGGCGGCAATGCGCTGTTTTATGTCACCGTGGCCAGCTTGATCATGCCCTCAATTATTGTGTCGCTGGGTATTGGTTTGCAGTTTAGGTTGCTAGACAACGTCATTAAAGCAGTGCTTGAGTTTTTTGGCGCTACGAGTGCACTAGAGGGCTTTGGCACCTCGCTGGGTATGTACACGTCGGCGCTGGGCGCGCACCTTACCTGGACGCTGCCATTTGGTCTGCTCATTATGTTTGCAGTGTTCAACCGCTTTAACCCGGCCTACGAGGAAGCCGCACAAGACCTAGGTGCTACGCCTTGGCAAACATTCCGCTTCATAGTGTTGCCTTTAATCGCGCCCTCCATCGTGGGTATTGGTATGTTTGGCTTTACCTTAAGCTGGGACGAGATTGCCCGCACATCGCAAGCTATTGGCGACAGCAACACGCTGCCACTAGAGCTGCAGGGCTTAACCACTACAGTGACTACGCCGTCTATCTACGCACTAGGCACGCTGACTACGCTGGTCTCGTTTGTGGTGATTGGTGTTGCCATCGCAGCCAGCGCGTGGCTGGGGCGGCGCAAAGTGCAATAAGCTCTTGACTCATCCGTCATAAAGGTTTCACCATGCACGCTCAGCACAGTCCCCACACCAAGGCAACGCAGTTTGAACTGCTGAACACCCGCACACTGGCGCAAGGAGCCTACGACACTGTCATTGTGCCTATAGGGTCATGCGAAAGCCACGGCGACCATTTGCCTTTTGGTATGGATGCTCTGACGGCCCACGCTCTGGCGCTGCGCGTGGGGGCTAAGGTGCCCCACAGCATGGTGCTGCCACCCACATTTTTCGGCATGAGCCACCATTACCGGCATCAGCCCATGTCGGTCAGTTTGTCTAGCACTACCACGATAGCCATGTTCAAAGATATTTTTGAATCGTTGGCGGTTTCCGGCATTCACCGCATCTTTGTACTCAACGGGCACGACGGCAACATTCCGTGCTGGGAGACTGCAGCACGAGATATTAAAATTGCCCACCCTCAATTACAAATCGCGGGCGTGGACTGGTGGGTGCCTGTAGGCCAGCTGTGCGAGGCAGATTTGTTTGAAGTATGGAGTGGTTATGGCCACGGCGGTGAGGCTGAAACGTCCATTGGGCTAGAGCTGTTTGCTCAGTGGGTAGACATGGCGCATGCACGCGGCGCTATTCCTGCGGTCGACCCCATCATCAAAGAGATTTGGTTGTTCAACGAGCTAACCCCAAACGGTGCTACGGGCGCACCTGCCAAGGCTACAGCAGCCAAAGGCAAAGTCATGGCCGATACCGTGGTGGACTATATTGCCAACTACCTGAACCAGCAACGCAGCCAAGCACCGGGCTACAGCCCACAAACCACCTAACCAAACGCCTCTGTGACAGTCCAAAGTCTTTTAGTTATTAACCCCAATACAGGGGTAGCCACTACGCAGCGATTGCTACAGCACTTGCCTGCAGCCCTACCCGGCGGCACACACTTAACCTGCGTTACATCACGTTTTGGTGCCCCATACATCGCGTGTGAAGCAAGTTACGCGGTAGCGGGCCATGCCCTGCTGGACGCTTGGGTAGAAGCAATGAAAAATGCACCCGAGGGGCAAGTACCCCAGCGCGTGCTCATCGGCTGCTTTGGTGACCCAGGCCTGCATGCTCTGCGCGAGAGCTGTGCTTACCCAGTAACCGGCTTGGCTGAGGCTTCATTTATGGAGGCCTCGGCTATCGGGCCATTTGCTATTGTTACTGGTGGCATACGCTGGCAGCCCATGCTGCAGCGGCTAGCTTTATCACTAGGCTACGCCGCGCAGTTACAGCATATTGAAACTGTGCAGCAAAGTGGCTCACAACTTTTAGCAGACCCTAAGCTTGCCATTGAGGTGCTTACCACCGCTTGCCAACGCGCTGCTGCACGGGGCGTGAAATCTATCATCTTAGGCGGCGCGGGTTTGGCAGGATTTGCAGCGCTAGTTCAAGGCGCTGTGGACGTACCTATCATCGACAGCGTACATGCAGGTGCTCGTGTGGTCATGGGTGATGCGCTGCCCCTACCTGTGCGCAGCGCAGCAGGCTTTGATGTGCAGTGGCAGGGTCTTGCTAACGATATGCAGTTTTAGTGATCTGATGCGCAGTCACTGTGCGAAGGCGCGCAAAATGGCAATAGGCGCAGCACATAGGCTGCGCCTTGCACTTAAAATTAGAAACTGAATTTTCCTTGTTGCGCGTTATTTTTTATCAATTGGCCGCCATAAATTGGCCACCCGTAAAGTAATAAATATTGGTATCAATCTGCATAGCCCGGTCTTGGTCTATCGCAAATTTGCCATAGATAGTGGCGTACGGATCGCTACCACTGTAGGTAGTGGCGGTAATGCTAGGCTTACTGATTAAGGTGCTGGCGGTGGTGTCCACCTCAAAACGGTACAAGCCCTGTGAGGTAGGATTAAAAAAGCTTGAGTTTCCCAATGGGGTCTCGTGCACGCGCACAGGCAAGGCAATACGAAAAACTTTACCTTGTTGGAATATATTCAACCCATGGCTGCTAGCGTCAACACCAGATACGCTGCCTGCCTTGCCAATCACAAACGAATTAACTACGCTAGGCTGCGCAGGGTTAGCCACATTCATCAGTGCTACTTTCACACCGCCGATACGGCCATCGCTACCGGCATCTTTGCCCACGCCTAGCAATAGCTTGTCGCCCATGGGCACAAGGTAGTCAGAAAAGCCTGGCATCTCCAGTTCGCCCAATGCTTTTGGATCAACTGGGTTGCTGACATCTAACACATACAACGGGTCGGTGCGGCGAAAGGTAACCACATAAGCACGCGCGCCTACAAACTGCACACCGTAGACTTGCTCGCCAGGTTTACCCAGCGCTGCGGGGCGCTGGCTGTTGGGTAAGCTGCCCACGACTGGCAAAGTGTTATTGCTGCCTTGGCGCAAAATGGTGAGCGTGGCAGGAGATGCTGGGGCGTTAGTCACCACACTGGTTGCTGGCACACCATTGACCGAAGCTAGGCTGAACGTCCAGCCGGTTTCTCCGGTAAAGCTCAATACCCGCAAGTCGCCTTGGTACTCACTCATACGGTAAGGCAACTTGTCTTTATCCCAACCCAAATGGCCGGGCACTTCGCCTGAGCCTTTGTAGTTGATTTGCGGGCCTTTGAGCTCAAATTTATGCACATCGGTTTTGCTACCGCTGGTAAATTGCGTGGCAGCAGCATTGCTGGCGTAGGTGTAGTAGCGCGAGCTGGTGATGTAGACGTTCTCAGGTGACATATACAAACCATCGCTGCCACCTACAAAGCAGCGGCTGGTGTGCTGCAAGCTGGGCGACGCTATATCAAATGCAGTGATGGTGGTGATTTGCATTGCGCGCGACTTATTGGCGGCCTGCACATAACAATCGGTGTCTTGCAGCAAAGGCTGCGGTGCAGCACCATCAATCTGTACTGTAGGCAAAATATCGGCCGTGGTCAGGCTGGCTGTGGCAGTGTTATTGCTGCCATAGTAGCGCGACAAATTAGGTGACCAAGTACTGACGACATACAGCTGATTGCCAATCATCCGGCTGCCCACCAACTGGCCATCGATCACCAATCGCTGGCCCGCTGTAAGGGCGGCTGTGGTAGTTAAATTAACGATCTCCAAGCTGACCAGCGGCGCGTAGTAGTCATAAAACGGCACGCTAGTAGACATAGGCGGGGAGGCTGACGCAGCTACTGGTGCAGTTGTAGACGGGGCGCCCACTGCAGGCGCAGGCAGTGGCTGCGGAGATGGCGCAATACTAATTTTGCTAGAGTAACCCAACACTGCAATGCGCTGCGCACTGCTGGCCAAGTAGATGCCAGAGCGCATCACTTGGGTGTCGGTCTGTGCGCCTAAAGTGATACTGCCTGCCGCTTGCAACTGGCCGTCTGCCAAGCGGCGCTGGGCTAGCAGCTGCGCTGGGGTAGTGGTTAGGCTGTTACCGATGTAGGTGCTGCACGCTGCAACCAATGCGTACAACATGGTGCCGTCAGTCTTGACCAGATCATTCTCGTCCACGCCCAGCTCTTGCAGCCGTGTGCCGGCAAATGCGGTTGGGCTGCTAGTGCCACCCGATGCTGGTCCATTGGCTGCTGGTGCTGGGGATGCCACAGGTGACGCTGTTGTCACTGGACCACCTGCTACATCATTGACAGCGTTGGGGCTGCTAGCTCCTTGCAGGATTTTTGCTTTGACGTAGCTGAGCAAATCACCCGCACCTGATGCGGCTAACACGGGGGATGTAGTGGCAGGGTCAGGATCCACCACCGTCACAGGATTAACCACTGCAGGACTAGGTGATGCACCCCCGCCACCACATGCAGCAAGCCCTAAGCAGCACACCAGCACAGCAAGTATGGATGTAGTTTGCCTACCGGCATGGTTATCGTATGGCAGCATAAAAACACTCCTTGGAATGAGGCTTGCAATGGGTTTGAAGTATTGACAAAAATCAATTTTGTGGGATAATATTCCACAAAATAGAATCCGTCAACTATTTTGCCCAAATTAAATTCCGATTGCTTGCTGCCTGCATGTCCACCCGCTCGTCCATCGTTCTAGCTGCTGTGCTGCACCTGCTGAAACCGCTGGTGCGCCTGATGCTGCGCCATGGCGTGGCCTACCCAAGCTTTGCTGCAGCACTCAAGCAGGTGTTTTTAGAGGCCGCGAAAGATGAACTTCAACAACAAGGCCGCAGCCAAACCGACAGCGCCGTTAGCTTGTTGTCGGGGGTGCACCGGCGCGATGTGCGCACCCTGTCGAGTCCAAATGACGCGCCGCACCTAGCTGCCAACGCCCCTATGAACATGGCCACGCAGGTGGTAGCGCGCTGGCTTACGCACGACAACTATCTGTATGCCCAAGGTAACCCGCGCCCCTTGCAGCGCACCGAGCCGCATGGTGGTTTTGACGGCTTAGTCGCCAGCATTAGCAGCGACATACGGCCGCGCGCCGTGCTGGACGAGCTGATCAGTTTAGGTATTGCCCAAGACACCCCCGAAGGCCTGAAATTATTAGAGCCCGGCCTGGTGCCCCGCCAAGGTTTTGAGGCCATGGCCACACTGCTGGGTGACAACGTGCGTGACCATATTGCAGCGGCCAGCAGCAATATCGACGGTAGTAATTTTTTAGAGCAAGCGATTTTTGTCGACCAAATCACCGAGCAGTCTGCACAGCACCTGCACGCCGTGTCGGCCAAGGCGTGGCGCACTGCATTTAAAACCGTGATGCAAGCGGCCTCACAGCGCTATGACCATGACCAAGCGCAGGCCTTGCCCAAGCAGCGTACCCACCGCATGCGCTTTGGTAGCTATTTCTACGCCAGTCCAACTACGGATGAGTCTGCAAAAAATGTGCCCGCACTGAAGACTGCACGTGCTAAAAAAAGCCCCTAAAATCCACAACAGCCGCACCATGAACCTAAGTCTTCGCCCCACTCTGGCCCTATTTGCAACAGCACTGCTTTGTGCTTTGCTGGCCGCAGGCTGCAGCCCAGGCACTGGCGGCACTGGCACAGGCCCCATTACCAGCAGCGGCACTGAGCTGCCAGGCACACCTGCAACTAATGCGCCCATTGGCACGCAGACACTGCCTGCGTCGCCTTCCAGTAATGGTGGCAGCGTCACTTACGTCAGCACGGCCACTGGGTCAGCCACGGTCACCGCGCTTTTGCAGGCAAGCAGCATTGTTATCAGCCAAGGCTGCGGCATCTTCAGCTACCAAGGCCAATGGGCTGTCGCCCTCGATGGCAGCATCACGGTACGCGGTCAATACACCATTGAAAACCTCAGCCCAACTGTGCCCGTGCCAACGCCGCAGGTAGCTACTGCTGTACTGCGAATATCGAATGCGGGAAACACAGCTACTGTGAATGTGGTGGACGCCGCGGGCAACGAACTGATTGCACCCACAGTGCTGACCCGCAGTACGGCCTCGCCTGCGCCACCTAATTCTGCGGGCTGCTGAAACGCTCACTATCAAATTAATAGCTGTCTAAGCAATGAATACTTGGACTACAAAGCTATTTAGCACCTAAAAGCGCACTCAACAGCTTAAAAAGTACCTACATAGTCCTTCTTACCCACATCCACGCCGTTATGCCGCAAAACGCTGTACGCCGTAGTGGTGTGAAAGAAAAAGTGTGGCAGTGCGTAGTTCAGCAAATACGACTGACCCGTAAAACGCTTTTCTTTTGGTGTACCCGCTTGCGTCACGATCTCGCGTGTGGCGGCTTGGTCAAACGCTGCCACGTCTAAGCTGGCCATAAATTTTATAACCGCTGCAATACGCTCTTGCAGTTGGTCAAACGTTAGTTCTGTGTCAGCCATCACAGGCACTTCTACACCGGCTAGGCGTGCGGCAGCGCCTTTGGCAAAATCGCAAGCTACTTGCACTTGGCGCAGCAAACCAAACATGTCAGGAAACAACCGCGCCTGCAGATATGCGTTAGGGTCAATACTTTTAGCAGTGGCATGCGCCTGCGCCTTGGCTAGCACGGCACTCAGACCGCCCAGCAGCTGGGTAAAAACTGGCACGCTGGCGGAATACATCATGTTGGAGGTGGTGGTCATGAAAAGCTTTCTGTATGGATAAAAGTAGGCGTATGCTGTGCAAAACTAAGCTCGATTGTCGCCGGGATTGCAGCGCAGATACCAGCGTAACCAAAAAAGCCTTTGGCTTGCGCCACAATCTGACCAGTTCATCTTAATTGCCTACTTCAAAGCTTCATCTCCAACACTGCCCCATGGACCAACTGCAATCGCTGCTCAATAGTTTTTTTGCTTTCAAAGCCTACGTGATGCTGCCCATCATCATCTTTGCTATCGCGCTGGCCGTGCGGTTGCCGCTGCAGCAGGCGCTGCACAGCAGTGTGTCGCTAGCTGCTGGCTTTGCTGGGGTGTTTATTGCATTTAACTTCTTCGTAGCCAATATCAGCCCTGCAGTGCAGCAGCTGTCTACGGTGCGGGGCTTAAGCTACCCGGTACTAGATGTGGGCTGGCCTCCGCTGGCGGCCATCACCTGGGCATCGCCACTGGCCATCATCTCGATACCGATGGTGCTGGTGCTAAACCTCACCATGCTGGCACTGGGCCTTACGCGCACGATCTACATTGATATTTGGAACTACTGGCACTTTGCCTTGCTGGGCGCATTGGTGATGACCAGCACAGGCAGCATGGCGCTGGGCTTGTCGGCCGTAGTGATTGTGGCGGTGTATTGCTTCAAAATGGCCGAATGGTCGGCACCTGATATTGAGCGTGAGATGGGCTTGAAAGGCATCTCAGCGTCACCTGTGTCCGTCAATGGCTTGGTGCCCTACATTGCTTGCATGGAGTGGTTGATTCAGCGCACACCACTTAAATCGGTGGGCTACTTTCCACAGCGCGATACTCAGCCTGGCCAAGAGCGTGCAGGCCTTAGTATCGTCAGCTTGCTTAGCGAGCCTATGGTGATGGGCCTGTGCATGGGTATCGCGCTAGCACTGGCTGCGGGCTATGGTGTGCAAGCTACGCTAGAGTTGGGCGTGCACATTGCAGCGGTGATGTTTATCTTGCCCCAGTGCGGGGGTTTAATCGGCAAAGCCATGATGCCCATTACCAGCGCGTTGCGTGACCAAGTGACGCGCCGCTTTCCCAGCCGCACTAACCTCGTGGTGGCGCTGGACACCGGTTTTTTGATGGGCCACAGAGCCGTCATCATGACGGGGCTGATATTGATGGCCTTGGCCATTGTGATTGCGCTCATTTTGCCCGGCAACAAAGTGCTGCCACTGGGAGATTTGCCCAACCTGATCTCAGTCATGTCGCTGGCTGTGCTGATGCTGCGCGGCAATGTGCTGCATGCAGTGCTGACGGGTATCCCGGTGATCATCACATTTTTGCTGATTGCGTCTGACATGGCACCGCTGTACACCAGCCTTGCACTTAAAACACCGTCATTTAACGCCCAAGGCTTGGGGCAAATTACCGCTTTCACCGACGGTGGGCACCAAGTGCGTTATGTGCTGTTTGCGCTGTACCAAGGCCAGTTGTGGGCTTGGCTGGCGCTGGTGGGGTTGGTAGCAGCCAGCGCGCTGGCTTGGCGCAGGTACGTTCGCGCAAGCGCTTAGACCCTCGCGCCAGCACGTAATTTGTTTGCTGTTATCTTATTTACCGTTAACTTATTTGCCGTTGATGGCCAACAGTTCAACTTCAAAAAGCAGCGTAGCGTTAGGTGGAATCACACCCCCCGCACCGCGCGAGCCATAGGCAATAGCCGCTGGGCAAGTTAGCTTAGCCTTGCCGCCCACTTTCATCATGCCCACGCCCTCGGTCCAGCATGGGATAACGCGGTTCAGCGGGAACTCGGTAGGTTCACCGCGCTTGTAGGAGCTGTCAAATTCTTTGCCATCGGGAAAAGTGCCTTTGTAATGCACTTTTACTTTATCGCTGGCTTCAGGGCTAGCGCCCTTGCCTTCGGTCAGGGCTAAATACACCAAGCCGCTTTTAGTCACCACTGCGCCTTTTTCTTTGGCAGACGCGGCAGCCACGGCATCGGTTTGGGCCAAAGACACACTGCACACTGACAACAAAGCCACGGCCAAAGCTGATGACAATCCAGTCGAATGGGTAGAAAAACGCATAGGGAGTCCTTTAATAAAATGCAGGAAAGATTACATGCCAAATCTTATCAGGTGATGGGCTTGGCGGCAGCGTTGCTTGCGATCACAAGTGCTTAAGGTGAGCCCCAGCCTGTTAAACCACCCCAGCCTGTTACACGCTCCCACATGCCTTTTTTCTCTGGCTCGGCTGCGTAAAAAGCGTCTGCACGAATTTGGTTGCCCGGCGCACCGCGCATAGTGGCCAGGCTGACTACAGCATCCACCATCGGAGGCGGCCCGGCGGCATAAATGCGCGCGTTGTGCAGCGTTTGAAAGTCTTTGCCCACTGCCTCGTGCACCAAGCCTTGGCGGCTGTTGTCCACTTGCTGCTCTGAAAAAACGGGTATAAATTTAAAACCATACTCTTGCGCGCGGCTGCCCACGCGGTCGCTGGCATATAGGTCACGCTCGCCACGCACACCGTGGTACACATGAATCTGCTCTGGTGGCATGCCCGCATGTAACGCAGCGTTCAGCACCGACATCATGGGTGCCATGCCTGTGCCACCGGCCAGCAGCAGCAACGGGCCCTGACGCGCGCCCTCGGGGTCCTCCCAGTACGCCTCACCAAACGGGCCACGTACTTCTACGGTTTCACCGTTTTTCAACTGGTTGACAACATATTCACTGACCGCACCACCTGGCACGATGCGGATATGAAACTCTAAATCGGCATCGCCCGGCTGGCTGGCCATGGAATAGCTGCGTACCGGCAGCTTGGCAAAGCGCAGTTTGGCAAATTGGCCTGGGTGAAAGGCCAATGACTGCCCAGGCGGCGGCGACAGGCGCAGCACCATCACATCATGCGCGGCGTGGCCCAAGTAGTTGACCTTAGTGAGCAGCTTGACCATGGGCATGGGCGTTGTAGCGGTAGACAGCCAACGTACTTTCACGTCGCTGACAACCCGCGCGCGACAGGCCAAAATAATATTGCGGCTACGCTCTTCGTCTGTCAACGCCTCAGGGCTGTAGGGGTCCATCTTGACCTCGCCGCTGAGTAGCTGGGTTTTGCAGCTGCCGCATTCACCCGTGCCGCAGCCATGCGGATATGGCACGCCAGCGTCTAGCGATGCCTCCAGGATACGCAACTTGCGCGCCTCAATGGGCGCGGGCCACTGCTCAAGGTGAATCAGTGCCATGGTGTGTTACTGCAGTTTAATTTTCATGGGAATAGCGTGGCGGGTGTGACGCACTTGGTTATGGTCAAACACAGACACCCACATGTAGTTGCCCGTCGCAATAGGTTGGTCGTATTTGGAACCCGTGTTCAACACGCGCGATGCCTCCAGGGTCCACCAGCCGTCCTTCCACTGCGCATGGGCACTCACGTCACCGCGGTCACCCATATGCGGGCCATCAATAATGGCCGATGGGATGACGGTGCCCACCGGAATAGCCGCATCTGCTTCTGCTGTAAAAGGCTGCAGGTCAGCGCGTGCCATCCAATACTTGCCATCGTCGCTAGCGTTGGTGTCAGGGTTAAATTTACCCATCTCAGCTTGTTGAGCCGCTAGGTTTTTGGGCAGAAATTTGACCTTGACGTACGGGCTGTCTTTGATACGCTCAAAATTCTGATCGTAGCCACCACCAGTTTTCGGGTCTTGGGTATAACCGCCCGTATAGCGTCCGGGTTTTACATCCATCAGCGCGCCAAAGTAGTTGTCATCAAATTGGTTAAACGCCCCTGTGCGCACGCTCTTCCAGTGCCACACGTCGGCTAAGCTACCGTCCGTGGCAGCATGCAGACCCAAGCCGTTGGAGGGACCTGGCTTGTCCGCAAATGGCTTGGCACCCAAGCGCACGGTGTTGCCACCAGCAACGGGAGATTCGGCAATCATCACAGCAAACTTATCTTCGTAGAATTCGTTCTCGTCGTTGTTGTAGTAGTTGCTATGCAACAGCTTCCAGCCTTGGGCTGTTTTTTGCAGTGGAATATGTTTTTGGCTGCGCGTGGGGTCTTGCCACTTAAACAAGAAGTAGGCTTTGTTGCCATCGTGCAGTGCACGCACATACACAGGCACTTCGCCGCTTTTATCGGCCAGGTTAAAACCGCGCGACGTATGCACTTTGACTTCTGGTGCTTGCTGCCATATCGCGTCGTCACCTTTTCCATCGAGCACAGGCAAGGTAGTAGTTTTGATCACACTGAGTGTCATCTGGGCAGTTTGATCCGCTACATAAGCCATAGCTGCACCGCCCAGGCCTGCAGCGGTTGCAAACACCGCACCCATGCCGTAGGCTAAGCGCGGGGTCAAAATTTTCAGCAGATGGCGAAAACCACCCAGCACCACATGGGCCACTACATGCAATCCCATGTAGACCACAAAACCCCAAGACAGCCACTGGTGCACAAGAATCAACGGGTCGGTGGGCAATAAGCCTGGAGAAAAGTACACCCAAGTACCTGTGAATGCTGCACCAGCCAGCAACACAAACGATACCCAGTAAATCAAGCGGTTAATGGCCTGCCAGCGGGTGGCGTGATCTGCACTTTTCAATGCCGACAGGCGCAGGGACAAACGCGCACCCAAACCCATGCGCCACAAAAAAACAACATAAGCAATAACCAGTGCGGTCAGCACCGAGGCACTTACAAAGTGCCAGCGCAGCACGTTACCTTGAATCACCAGCACATCCAGCCATTTCAGCAAGCCCGTGCTGTCGGTCATGCTGGCAATGCGCCAGCCCGTGGACACGCTGGCCAGCAAGGCTATAACCAGACCCCAGTGGATTAACACGGTGGGAAGGTCAGAAGATTTTGAAGTGCGTTGTAGCAATGTTTTTGTTTGGTTCATGGCGGTATAAATTTCTGTTTACTTACAAAAATGTTGTAGTTCGTGACCTTGAACCTCAATAAAAACACATAAAGACACGAAATATACAACTGCAGTACTATATGCATATCATTGTCACTTCATTGTCAATACTCACCAATAACCCTGCAGAACATTAAGAATTAGAATACTTCAAGGTGTAAATGTGGTAATTTAGCGTCTAAAGAAGGAGTAAATGTGAAAAATTACACAAAATTTGGGCGCTCGCTTGTCGCCTTATTGCTTACAAGTAGTGTGCTTTGCAGCACAACAGCGCATGCCGAACCCGGCGTAGGTACGAACGAAATTGTTATCGGGCAAAGCATTGGTTTGCAAGGCGGCAAAGACGCTTTTGCTGTTGCAGTCAACCAAGGCGTTAAGCTGTACATAGACTCTGTCAATGCAGCAGGTGGTGTGTCGGGGCGCAAACTGATCATCAAAGCACTGGATGACGAAGGCAAAGGAGCCACAGCAGAGGCCAATGCCCGCAAACTGGTCGACGAAGGCGTATTTTTACTGTTTGGCTCTATTGGCGGTGGCCCAAGCACGGGGGTGATGAAGGTCGCTAACGAAAAACAAATCCCGTTCTTTGGCCCAATGGCTGGCTCGCCAGTGCTGCGCCGCCCACACCAAGCCATGGTGTTCCCGGTGCGCGCCGAGCACCGCGAGGAGTTTCGCAGCTTGTTAACTGCCGCTAAAAGCCTGGGTTTGACCAATGTGGCGTTTATGTACAGCGACTCTGAAGTTGGCAAGATGCACTTAGAAAATGTGAAGATTGCTACCAAAGATTTTGGCCAGCAGCTGGTGCTGCCTATCCCCGTAAAAGGCGACACCACCGATGCGCAGCTGGACGAGGCGGTAGCTGCCATGGAGAAAAACAAAGTCACCGTCCTGCTGCACAACGCACCTGGCAAGCTGTTTGCCAAAGTGGTGCAAAAAGCCAAAGCCAAAGGCTTGACGATTCAGTTCATGGGCGTGAATCAAGAGTCGTTTGAAATAGCCAAAATGCTTGGCAAAGATGCGGATGGCATTACGTTTGCCCAAGTGGTGCCCAGCCCATGGCAACGCAAACGCGAGCTGGCGCGTGAATACCAAGAGATGGCCAGCAAAGCAAAAATTGAGCTGAACTATGGCAGCTTGGAGGGTTTTATGACCGCCAAGGCACTGGTGATGGCGCTGCGGTCCACTGGCAAACAGCTTACCCGCACCAGCTTTGTCAAAACCGTGGAGCGCAGCGAGTTTGACCTGGGTGGGCTGATTGTTAAGTACACGCCAGGTGACCACCAGGGCTCCAAGTTTGTAGATTTATCACTGCGCTCACGTGATGGTATTTTTTTGCATTGATAGTGTTTATAGCTATATGCTACTAATTTCATAGCTGCTTAAGTAGTAAATACTTGGACTACAGCCCATTTAGATAGGTAAAAGGCTCCTGAACCGTAGTTCAGGAGCCTTTAAACCATCGTAATCAGAGATTAGCCGCGCAGCTTAGTGGCCACCTCAGCAACGCGCTTGCCATAAGCCTGCGCTGTGTCCAAATCGCCCTGCGGGATTTTGTCTGCTGGGTCGTTGGGGCCGCATTGCGCCATCACACCGCTGTAAGAGCCGATACGGTTAATGTTGCCGTCGCCCATCATAGGCTGGCCAACCCATACCATGCCTTGCTGCATGGACAGGGTGATGAAGTATTGCAGGGTAGACAACTTATCGCCGCTCAAGCCCGCAGACACTGTGAAGCCACCGGCCACTTTGTCTTTCCAGGCGCTGCTAAACCACTTTTTGCTGCTGGCATCGGCAAACTTTTTAAACTGCCAGCTGGCCATACCCATGTAGGTGGGGCTACCCATGATGATGCCATCTGCTGCATCCAACGTGGCCCATTGCGCGTCGGTGAGGTTGCCGTCTGCATCGATAGCGACCAGGTCTGCCCCTGCGCCTTTGGCTACAAATTCAGCCACACGCTGGGTGTGACCATAACCTGAGTGATAAACAACTGCTACTTTTGCCATGAGAAATTCTCCTTTATTTGGCGGTTTGGGGATGAGGTGGCGCAGGCATCTGCACCGTAAGAGAGACAAGTTTTTGCACCAGCGGTCTAAAGGCAAATGCCACAAAAAACGCTACTGGAAAAGCCACTAACCAAGCTTGTAACCAGCGAACAAAGTAGCCCACAGCTAAGCCTGTGTTAACGGCGGTGATCATGCCACTCATCAACACGCTCATGGTGAGCGACATCCAAAAGGCTATGGCGATCGGGGTATATTTAGGATGTAATTTTTTCATGGTTAATTTTCATGGTTAATTAATGGGTGAAAAGGATTCAAGATGCCCCATCTCGCCGCGTGCAAAGGCACGCCTGTAAGCCAAAATATCATCTGCCGAGTTGCCCGTGAACGGGCCACCTGAGTAGATTGGCTCTTTGATCGGCGTGCCGCTGAAAAACACGCCACGCAATGCCTGTTTGCCTGCCTTGATGCGCGCCAAGCTCATGGCATATGCGTCAGACGCTTCAAAAATAATAGCGCTTTGTGCAATATCCGCCTGGACTTGCGCATCAAAACTGCCTGACCTAATAACAAAAAACGCGTTATCACCTGATTTAACAGGAATGTCCACCTGCGCTCCCGCTTGCAAAGTCACATCGAGCAAGTTGACACGGGTAAGCCAGCGTGCATCTTGTCCAATCGGTGAGTAATGACCGCCCAACTCACCCGCCACCACGCGCAGGCTGCCACCTTCAAAGTCAACAACTGGCATGTCGGTGTGTTTGACTTTAAAAGCCACAGGCTCGGTGGATTTATGAACTCGACTCAGATTCACAAACACCTGCAAGCCCTGCTCAGTTTTACCCGCCTGCGCTGGTGTTTCTTCATGCATTGCGCCGCGCCCGGCTTGAAACCAATGCAAATCGCCAGGTTCAATCAAGCTGTGATCGCCCATCGAATCGCGGTTGACCGTGCCTGCCTCAGATTCAGGCAAGGTGAGCGAGACAGCGCTCATGCCTGCATGCGGATGTGGGCCAAACGGGTTAGAGCGCAGGGTATAGCTGTCAATGCCGATGAAGGGGTCGATCCAGCTTGCGTCCACACGCAACATATGCGCACCCGAGCTGGCATCAAAGCCGTGATAGGGCATGGCCACGACGGCCTTGATGGTCAAGAGAGGATGAAGTTCTGCTCCGCACATGGCGAGTTTCCTTTGAAACAACGGTTAAGCTGATAAATCAAACACGATGACTTCAGCGTCATGGCCACCCTGCAGCGCCAGCGTGTTCTCGCCCTCTAGCTTGGCAGCGTCGCCACCGGCCAGCTGTTGGCCGTTGACATTGAGCTGGCCACGCACCAAGTGCACATAAGCTTTGCGTGCTGGATCGAGCGCAATTTGCGCCTGCTCTGCACCGTCAAACAGGCCTGCATACATCTTGGCATCGGCATGGATGGTGACGCTGCCTTGAACGCCATTGTTGCTGGCCACCAAGCGCAGCGCGCCGCGCTTCTCAGGCGTGGCAAAAGTTTTTTGCTCGTAGCCGGGTGCAATGCCAAACACGTTAGGCTGAATCCAGATTTGAAAGAAATGGGTTTCATGCTGCGGTGCGTGGTTAAACTCGCTGTGCAAAATGCCTGTGCCCGCACTCATGCGCTGCACGTCGCCCGGCGGTATGCTGGCGGCGTTGCCTACGTTGTCTTTGTGGCCTATAGAGCCGCTCAGCACATAGCTGATGATCTCCATATCTTTATGACCATGGGTGCCAAAGCCAGTGCCAGGCGCAATGCGGTCTTCGTTGATCACGCGCAGGTTGCCCCAGCCCATATGCGCTGCGTCGTGGTAGCCCGCAAAGCTAAATGAATGGTAGCTTTTAAGCCAGCCGTGGTCGGCGTAGCCACGGTCTTGGGATTTGCGTAGGGTGATCATGGTGCAGCCTTTCATTGAACAGCTCAGTTAAAGCAACTCATCACTGTATATGGCTAATATAAAGCCCTTATGTCATCAAATCAATTGCCTTTATTTGTTGATTAGATGCAAATTTTTTGAATATACTGCGGCTGATGAATACTGCCGACCTAATTACCCCCGAAGCCCTGCGCATGCTACAGGCTGTAGCGCAAGAAGGCTCTCTGGCCGGTGCCGCGCGCAAGCTGGGCGTGGTGCCCAGCGCCCTGACCTACCGCGTGCGGCAAATAGAAGACGGCTTGGATGTGCTGCTATTTGACCGCAGCGCACGCAAAGCCGTGCTCACCGATGCAGGCCAAGAGCTGCTGCGCGAGGCCCAGAGAATTTTGGGCCAACTAGACGCTGTGGCCCAGCGCGTTAAACGTGTGGCCACCGGCTGGGAGCCGCAGCTCACCATTGCCGTGGGTGGCCTGATTTCGCAGCGCACGGTGATGGAGTTGTGCGAGGCTTTTTTTGCGCTTGACCCGCCCACGCAGCTGAAAATTCGCATAGAAAATTTATCAGGCGCTTGGGAGGCCGTAGAAAGCGGCTTGGCCGACCTTACTATTGGCAGCCTGGACGAGCCCAGCCAGTCTGCAGGCATGGTAAGCAAGCCGCTGGGCGATGTGCCCTTTGTGTTTGCCGTAGCGCCCCACCACGCTCTGGCCGCCCTGCCCGACCCTGTGAAAGACGACACCGTAGCCCAACACCGCGCCGTGGCCGTGGCCGACAGCGCGCGGCGCGGGCCCACCGTCACCGTGGGCTTATTGCCCGGTCAGCGAGTGTTAACGGTAGATAGCATGCAAGCCAAGCTGGATGCGCAACTGCGTGGTTTAGGCTGCGGCTTTTTACCGTTGTGCATGGCGCAACCGTATATCGACACGGGGCGCTTGGTAGTTAAACGCACCGCGCGCGCTTCACGGGTGGCTAAGCTCAGCTACGGCTGGCGCGCACCTGGGGCCAAGGCCCAGCTAGGCAAAGCGCTAGGCTGGTGGGCAGCGCAGCTGGGCAATGCGCGCACACGCAATGCGTTGATGCATGTCCACGCAGCCCAAAATTAGGCCTTTGTAAGCTAGGCCTTTGGAGATTAAAACTAACCGATGCAATGTGAGTCATCTAAGGCGTAACAGTATGCGCACCCAAGCCACTGGCATCGTCAATGGCAAAGCCGTCCCATTGCAGCGCGGGGTCAAACACACTGGCTGCAGCGTTGTCGCCAAACTTGACCGAAGGCTTGCGCCGCAAAGTGCGGTTTTGCGTGCTGATGTCTCCACTGACCCACGCTGCGCCGGGGTCAAACCCCACTTGACCAAAACGGTCAATCACCACACCTGATTTTTCTAGCGTAACAGCATCGTTCCCACTGAAGTTCGCGACTGATACTGTAAAGCTGCCAGTCGTTTTAAATAATGCTGTGGCACCAGAGTTAACCAGTACTACCACCGCACCTGGTGCCAAAGTGTTCGTTAAGGTGTAGATATTGCTCACGGTGGTGGCGCCGTTGGTGTACAGCTTAGCGACATAGCTAGACAGATCGACCGTGGCCGTGGTGGGGTTGTAAATTTCTAGTGCTTTGTTATTGCTAGTACCTTCAATGTATTCACTGAAAAACAGCTCAGGTGCACCAAGCGGCGTAGGTGGTGTAAAGGCTGCGGAGGTGATGGTCACCACTGCAGATTTGCTCACTGTTAGTCCAGCCGAATCTATCAAAGTGACCACCACGGTGTAGCTGCCTGCGGCTGCGTAGGTGTGGGTAACACCGCCTGCTGCGGTCAGCGTGCTGTTAACACTTGAGTCACCCCAGTTGATGGACAAATCCGTCACCGTAGCTGCGCCGCCCGGCAATGCATCGGTGATGGTGATAGCCAGCGGGGTGCTGGCTATGCCTTTGCTGGGCACGTTGATGTTCAGCACGGGGACGTCTACTGCAGTATCGGCAGCTAGGGTGAGCGCTACCAACACAGGATCATGGTCAGAGGCACGGTACGGCGTGGCGGCGTAGCGGTCGTCGGTTTTAAACTCAGTGTTGTAGTCCAAAACTGTGGGCTCGTCGGCATTAATGTGCCACACACCTACGCCAGTGACCTGCGACTGTAAAGTGCTGCTAGCGTACGCGTGGTCTAGCGCGCCTGTCTCACCGTTAAACACGTAGCTGTAGCGGTCGCTGGCAGGCAAGCGCTTAAGCAAGCTCTCATTGCCCGCAGCTTCTAGCGCTTTGGGTGGGTCTTCTAGCAAATAGCTGTTGATGTCGCCCATGATGAGCACATCGCTCTCACCGCCTGCTTGCAGCTTGGCTACAAAGCTGTTCAACGCATTAGCTTGCGCAGTGCGCGCAAGGTTAAAGCAGCCTTGACCTACGTCGGGGTCAGTGGTGGTGGCAGGTGAGCCGCAGCCTTTGCTTTTAAAGTGGTTGACTACAAACCAAAAACTACCGTTGTTGGCCACCGATGCAAAACGCTGCGCCAGCGGTGGGCGGCCGCTGGGAGCCACGTAGTTGGCTAGGTCAGCGCCAGTGGGCAGCACCGTGCCACCAATGCGTTTGACTTTGGCGGGCTTGTACAGCATGTCCACTTTGATGACATCGGTGCCAAACTTGCCACTGTTAACCGCTGCGTAGGTGCCTGCGCCCAGCTTGGCGTTCAATGCAGCCACCAGGCTTTGGGTGGCTACGTCGTTGTTATTTTCAATTTCTTCTAGGCCCAACACATCAGCGTCCAGGCCAGCAATAGCTTCAACTATTTTGGCCTGCTGGCGGGTAAATTCGGCAGCAGTGTTAGCACCTCGGGCTAATGGGTTTTGCGACTGCAGGGTGGTGAAGTAATTGAGCACGTTAAAGCTAGATACTTTGATATCGCCGGTCAACACGGGCGGTGCAACAGGGCGCGGGTTGGCCTGCGTAAAAACGGGTGCTACAGTAGTCTGCAAGCGGTAGGCACCAAAGCCTTGGCTCAGTATGCCGGTAAGTTTGGGTACTGTGTCGCCCACGCGGCGTGTACCAGCGCTGCCTGCAGCGCTAAAGTTGGGCGTGGGATTGGGGTTGGATGCGCTAGATCCATCGTCCAGCACTATGCGCTCTAGCCTGTTTTGCACAGACGTAGCGCTGGCGTTGCCATTCGTTGGATTGAATTGGCGGCCATTCAGCGCTAACACCATCTCGCCAAATTGCCCTACGCGAAACGTCTCCACCACAGCCAGCGGTTGGCTAAATTCCACCAGCATGCCCTCGTAGCGCTCCAGAGCATCGTCGCTGGCCAATGGCAGTGTGATCTGCTTGGGCGTAACTGCTACACCGCTGCCGCATATATTGACCGTGACAGTGCCTGCAAGCTGGGTAACAGTGCTGCCCACAGCGCCAAACTCAGCTACCTGGCCTTGCACTTGCACATAGTCACCCACCGTCATTTTGGCTACGGTGGCAGTAGGTGCAAAAACAAAAATACCTTCTGACGTGAGCGGATCAGCATCGGGCACAGCCTGCTGCATGAAAAAGCCGTTCAGCTGAGTTTTAGTTTGGTTTTGAAACTCACCCACCACCACGCCACGCACGGTGACGGTTTGTGATATCAGCGCGCTCGTGGTGCTGGCACCCTGCACGGTGGTGATATCTGTCAGCGGCGCGCTGGCGCTGACTGAAGCGCTGCAAGTAGGCAAATTGGCCGCAGGTAGCGTAGAGGTAACCACAGGCATGGTGCTAGTGTTTACGGGTGTAGTTGCAGTGGTGCTTGGGGGTGTGGTACCGCCGGGCGGGTTAACAGGTGGGGCAGTATCGCTGCCGCCACACGCGGTTAGAAATGCAAGGATGAATGGTGTGCAAATAGCTAGCACGTGGCGTGTGATCCGCTGATTTTTTAAAGTCATAAAGGTCCCTGAACAATAGAGACTCTTTGTAAAGCAAGACTATGACCGAACTATGACACGTAAATGTTAAAAATGTATCTAGTTGTTCGATAGCCCGTAACTTAAATCCCGTGTTTTACCGCTAAACACGCGGTAGCTAAACACCGTGTAGCCCACTATCACCGGTAGCACTACCGCAGCACCGGCAAAGATAATGCGCAGCGCTTCGGGGGCACTGGCGGCTTGCCACACCGTCATGCGGCCCACCACCAGGTAGGGGAACAAGCTGTAGGCCAGACCATAAAACGCAAGACAAAAAATACCTACTGTGCTGGCAAACGGCACCCATTCGCCGTACGTGTTGCCAGACTGCAAGCGCACTGGCATGCGGCGCAGGCTACGTCCAGTGATAAAAAATAATAACCCCGTAGCCAGCGGAATAGGTGCGAGCAAAACAATGTAGGGCAATGCAAACCATTTGTTAAAAATCTCTTGGCTCACCCACGGCGTAGCCAACGACACAGCCGCCACACCCAGCCCGGTTAACCACAAAGCTTCGCGTGCCCAGCGCACCGCCTGTAATTGCAGCGCACCTTCAGTTTTCATCACCAGCCAGCAGGCACCCAGCAGGCAGTAGCCCGCTACCAAACACACTGCAATCAGTGCGGCAAAAGCATAGGCGGCCCAGCTGGTTTCAAAACCTAAAATATAGCTGCCCAACATCCAGCCTTGCGACAGCGCAGCCAGCAGCGAGCCTGCATAAAACGCAGTATTCCACAACGATTTATGGTCATCGTGTGCTTTGGCGCGAAAGTCAAATGCTACGCCGCGCAGTATCAAACCCAGCAGCATGATGGCCACTGGCAAATACAGCGCCTGCAAAATCACGCCATGTGCTGCCGGAAAACAGGTCAGCAAAATACCCACGCCCAGAACCAGCCAAGTTTCGTTAGCGTCCCAAAACGGACCAATCGAGCTGACCATCACGTCTTTGTCTGACACCGAGGCGCGGCGCAGCAAAATGCCCACGCCCAGGTCATAACCGTCCAGCACTACATAGGCCAGCATGGCCAGGCCCATCACGCCCATGAAGATCACAGGCAACCAGTCGTTGAATGTCGTCAGGTTATGCATAACTGGCCCCTTGTGTTGCAGGTAAAGGTGTCGCGGCATATGCAGGGCTACCAGCCTTGCGCGCCATGTGGAACACCACCGACACATACGCCACAAGCAATGCTAAGTACACCGTCAAATACATGGCCAAGGTACCCGCTAGCATGGGCGTAGGCACCGTGGCTGCGGCCTGCGAGGTGCTTAATATGCCGTAGACCAAATAGGGCTGACGGCCAATCTCGGTCACGTACCAGCCCGCTAGCGTGGCCACCCAGCCTGCAAACGTCATAGCCACCAGCGCGCGGGCCAGCCAAGGCTTAACCTCGCCTTGTTTTTTAAGCTGCCAAGCGCTTAGCCAGCCCACAGCCAGCATTAAAAGCCCCATACCCACCATCACCCTGAAGGCCCAAAACACAGGGGCCACTGGCGGGTGCTTGCCTTTGAAATCGTCTAGGCCTTTAACCTCGCCGTCCAAGCTGTGGGTTAAATACAAGCTAGCCAGTTTGGGCATTGCGATTTCAAACTTGTTGCTGCGGGTGGCCTCATCGGGCAGTGCAAACAGCACAGCGCTAGCGCCCTTTTGCGTTTGCCAAATGCCCTCCATCGCAGCCAGCTTGGCGGGCTGGTGCTGTAGCGTGGCCAGGCCATGCAGGTCACCCAGCACGATCTGTAGGGGCAACACCACCGCCGCCATCACCACGCCCGTGCGCAGGGCCGACAGCACTGCGGGCACGCGGTCACCACGCAGCCAGCGGTAAGCGCTGATGCCTGCAATGACGAAAGCCACCGTGGCAAAACACGCTGTCATCATGTGGGCAAATTTGTAGGGGAACGAAGGGTTAAAGATAATGGCAAACCAGTCGGTGGCATACGCCACCATTGCGCCAGTTTGCGGGTCGGGCCGCATCTCAAAACCAGCAGGCGTTTGCATCCAAGAGTTCAGCGCCAATATCCAAAACGCTGACATGCTGGTGCCAAAAGCTACCAAAAATGTCGCTATGGTATGCACCCGGTTACTGACCCGCTGCATGCCAAACAGCATGATGCCTAAGAAAGTAGCCTCTAGGAAAAACGCCGTCATCACCTCATAAGCCAACAGGGGCCCAGCGATGTTGCCCACCGTCTTCATAAAGCCCGGCCAATTGGTACCAAACTGAAAACTCATGGTGATGCCGCTGACCACACCCAAGGCAAATGTCAACGCAAACACCTTGACCCAAAAGCCGTAAGCGTCCATCCATTTAGCGTCTTTGGTGCTGTTAAATCGCAGCTTAAAAAACAGCAACACCCAGGCTAGCGCGATGGTGATGGTAGGAAACAAAATATGAAAACTGATGTTGGCTGCAAACTGAATGCGGTGCAAGATCAGCGGATCAAACGGTTCTGTCATAGCTGTGCTCCTAAAGAAAACTCAAAACTCTGCTGGCAACTGCAACCCCGTAGGCAATGGCTCTGCCTTACGTCCACCCAAGCCCAGTTTTTCTTTGAACTCTAAAAACTTTTGCGCTTTAGCGCCTAGCTTCATCAGCTGGCGCAGCGTGTGCTCGTCTAGTTTTTGCACATCTGCCATCCAATCCGTGACCAGCTCGATCAGCTCATGCATATCGCCCATGCGCTTTTGCGCGAAGACGTCTTGCGGGTTGGTGGGCGCATGCAGCAGTGCATCGCGCAGCATGGTCAGCGTAGGGTCGATCTCGCGTTTACGCCGCTCGTCAGCCAAGGTCCGAAAAATGGCCCATACGTCCTCGGGTGCCGAGAAGTACTCACGCCGATCGCCGGGTAAATGCTGCAGCCGCACCAGCCGCCACGAGTCCAGCTCTTTCAGCCCCATGCTAACGTTAGAGCGCGAGAAAGCTAGCGCCTCAGCTATCTCGTCTGCGTTAATCGGCTTTTCACTCACAAACAGCAGCGCATAGATTTGCCCCACGGTGCGGTTAATGCCCCAGCGGCTTCCCATCTCGCCAAAATGCAGAACAAAGCTTTGGGCTAACGGCGTGAGATTCATGGAATTCCTTGGATTTCAATAATTACTGAAATTATAAGAAACTCAAAGAAATATACAAGGGTTATTACTTATTACCTGCGCTGTCAGCAGGTGAATAGCCATGGTTGGGCTCGGTATTTACTATCGATTTCATAGCTGTCTGAGTAATGAATACTTGGACTAACAGCATATTTTGTTGGTAAAAGTGCCGTTTTAGTGCTTTTTGTGGTTCTTTGTATTGGGACGCGATCTGCTGCGGCGTGTGCCTTATGCCAACCGGACCTGAGGCCCTTGATTGGTTGTCATAGGGCACACGCCACAGCAAATCGCTTGCACGAGGCTGGGGAACGGCGCGCATGTTTGCAGAGATTTTCTCAGCGATAGATCCCGCCGCCCGACCAAGGTAAACAACGAACCAATGCATTACCAATGGGTAAGCTCAGCAACAGCAACGCGCTATGAATAACCTCACGCTTCTTTAAGATCAAAGTGGAATCCTCAGCGCTGCGGGCATGCCGCGATAGGGTACGAGCGTCGTGGTCAGCTTTTGAATATCGGTCAACAGCTCAATGCTCATATGGCCCAAATTGCGTGTAGAGTCGTGGCATGACTTCACGCACACCCCTCCGCCCCAAATCCTCACGCTCTAAAAACATTGCCATCATTGGCGCAGGCTTAGCCGGCATCACGGCGGCGCGCACACACATGCAGGCGGGCCATCAAGTAACGGTGTTTGAAAAAAGCCGCAGCGTGGGTGGGCGCATGTCTACCCGGCGTACTGAGTTTGGTAGCTTTGACCATGGCGCGCAGTACTTTACCGTGCGCGATGCGCGCTTTCGCACTTTGATGCAGTGGGCGCTAGCCACAGCACCTGATGTAGCCCGCCCATGGGCTGCTAACGCGGTGCGCGTGCTAGACGAAAGCGGCCGCAAAGCTGCAGCTGCCCTACCCACCAGCGAACCTCATTGGGTGGGCCAACCGGGCATGAATTCACTGGCCGTGCACTGCGCAGGCCCACTGGCCGATGCTGGCCGACTGATGCTCAATACCCGCATCCACCGCATTACCCACACAGCCGCTGGCTGGCACCTCAACGCTGTGGACGCCAACGACCTGGACGCTGTTTACGGCGGCTTTGACCAAGTGATATTGGCCCTGCCCAGCATGCAGGCGCGTGAGATGCTGGTCAACTCTGAGCACCACGAGGCCTGGGCCAGCGCGCTGGCCAAAGTGGTGGTAGCCCCCTGCTGGACGCTCATGCTGGCCTACCCCAGCGCTGTAACCGTAGCCCCGCGCGCAGCCGCTGTACCCCTTGGTCCCCAGTGGAGCGCAGCGCGCAGCACCCACCACCGCGTAGCCTGGCTGGCACGTGAATCGTCCAAGCCTGGCCGCGACACCATCGAGCGCTGGACCGTACAAGCCAGCGCCGACTGGAGCCGCGAACACTTAGAAGACGACGCTGCACGCGTGAAAGCCAAACTACTCAAAGCCTTTGCCGAAATCACCGGCATCCGCGCCGAACCCGACTATGCCGAAGTACACCGCTGGCGCTTTGCTAAAACCGAAACGCCGTTAGGTAAAAACTACCTGTGGGACGCCAAAACCGGCCTAGGTATCTGCGGCGACTGGTGCATAGGCCACCGCGTTGAAGACGCTTTTATCAGCGGGTTAGAGCTGGCACTGGCTACTAAATAAAGAACCTGGCTTGAGTGCCGCAGTCGAAGTGGCAAGCTTGCGAACCAGTTACGTCGGACGTTTTGCGCCCTCACCTACCGGGCCACTGCACGCAGGATCGCTGGTAGCGGCGCTGGCCAGCTGGCTTGATGCGCGTGCGCATGGCGGCCGCTGGCTAGTACGCATCGAAGACGTTGACACCCCCCGCTGCGTGCCCGGTGCTGACCACAATATGCTGCAGCAGCTAGCGCAGTGCGGTTTGGTCCCCGATGAGCCACCGGTGTACCAGTCGCAGCGCGGAGTACATTACCAGGCCGCCCTAGACACTCTGAAACTGGCGCAATATGCCTACCCCTGCACTTGCTCGCGCAGTGATATTGAAGCCGTGTGGCAAGCCAGGGGCTTAGCCAAACCGCGCCATGGCGAGCTGATCTACCCGGGCACTTGTCGTCACAGTGCTGCGGCTGTTGATAACCTGCAACGTAGCCCTGCTTGGCGTTTTAAAACTGACTTTTCACAACAAAATCAGCCTGTAGTCCAAGTATCTGCTACTCAAGCAGCTATTAAAGATATAGCAAGCACACTTCAACCTTGCGCCGCAATTGTAGATTGGACAGATCGCCGCTTGGGCCCGCAAACGCAATCGGTGGCCACCGCAGTGGGTGACTTTGTACTGCGCCGCGCTGACAGCCTGTGGGCGTATCAGCTGGCTGTGGTGGTAGACGATGCGCTGCAAGGCGTTACCCACGTGGTGCGAGGTGAAGATTTAGCCGACAACACCGCACGGCAAATCTTGCTGCAGCATGCGCTGGGCTACCCCACACCGCGGTACCTGCACACGCCACTGCAACTGGCAGCGGATGGACAAAAATTGTCTAAACAAAATGGTGCTCAGGCACTTCAACTTGGCAGCACAGAGGCAGCGTCCAGCGCTTTAATACAGGCTGCAAAAGCACTAAAACTTAATCCAAATGGATACAGTTATGCCAATAAATCAAACTATCTGGGACAATTGTTGCCTAATTTGTTGACACAATGGAAAACCATCTACTACTAAAGTGAACACAACATTACAATGCTGGCACTGCCTAAGCAGTTATTTAAAACAGCCAAATGAAACTACAACGCCGTCTAAGTCATCTACTCATTGTTTTTTTAGTAACAGGTGCACTATGGTCGACCTCAGCTTTTGCACAAACCTGCGCAGCACCAGGCAAAAACGGTCCCTGCAACGCTCTAACCGGCGTAGTTAACAGCTACCACGCAGGAGCAGCCGACACCACTGTGTCGGCTGGCGCTAGTCAAATCACACTAGCCTCTATTACGGGCCAACGAACTAGCAACCGCGCCTTGGAGATTGGCGACCAAGTGATAGTCATGCAAATGCAAGACTCTACAACGCCAGCCAATGCAGGCTTGCATGAATATGCCACGGTAATTGGCATTGCAGGAAACGTCATTACTTTAAACCGGGCTCTAACTAACGCCTATGCGCAGCAAGTCAACACCACGCCAACAGTGCGTACCTTTCAGGTGATCTACGTGCCCCAATGCTCCACGGCCACCATTGCGGCAGCCAGCACAGTGTCGGCAGACCGCTGGGACATCAACGCCACAACGGGTGCAGGTACAGGTGGTGTCGTGGGCATCGACGTAGCGGGTAGTTTGGCGATTAACGGCACAATCACTGTAGCTGGAGCGGGTTTTCGCGGTGGGCCAGGCCGCAACGGCACAGGCAACCGCACAGGCGGGCTTTTCAGCGATGCTAACTATGCCTATGACTTAGCTGCCCCTAACGGTGCCATCAAAGGTGAAGGTACTGGCGGCACGCCTTTACAGGTGTTCAATGGTACGGTAACCCCAGTCAGTTACGCAGCACTTATTGCCCAGGGGTACACCGCAGGATCAGGCGGTCAAGGCTCTATTGGCAATGCAGGAGGTGGCGGTAATGATGGCACCCCTGCGACAGGCAGCAACCAATTTAACAGCGGCGGCGGTGGCGGTGGTAATGGCGGCACGGGTGGCAAGGGCGGCTTTAGCTGGTCCGCGAGCAACGATGCTGGGGGTCGCGGAGGCAGTGTGGTCACAAACAACGCAACCCGTTTAGTACTGGGCGGCGGCGGCGGTGCTGGTAGCACTAACAACAACGGAAATGCAGATGCCATTACAGCATGGCCCCCCATAGTTAGCACAACCACGCGGCCGCTACCCACTGCAACGGGCACGGCCAACGGAGCCGACGGCCCCATCAGCTCCAGCGGTGCGTCCGGCGGAGGTGTGGTGTTGATACGTGCTGGCACACTGGCAGCTAGCACAGGCCGCGTGATTGCCGATGGTTATACGGCGCACAATAATTCTGGTGGCTCCGAGGCGGCTGGTGGTGGCGGTGCAGGCGGTAGTATTTTTATTAGCGCATTAAGCGGCAATGGCGCTGGCTTAACCCTGAGCGCTTCCGGTGGCGGCGGTGGCTACTCTAACTATTATGACCACGGGCCCGGCGGCGGCGGCGGCGGCGGCTATGTTGAAACTTCATTAAGCGCAGCGACTATTGCCGTGCTGGGTGGTACCAATGGCTACGACGGCTGTTGTGCAGGAGGAGCAGGCAACGGTAGTCCCAAAACCTACAACGCTGCACCAGGCGTGGGTGCAGTTAGCCTATTTCCGACAGGTATACCTACAGGTAACAGCGCTGGCGCGCAGTGTTTACCTGTTTTAACGGTGACTAAATCTACCACCACGCCTGTTCTTACACTGCCTAGCCAAACTACGGCCCAATATTTGATCACGGTGCGCAACGCGACGACAGCGGGCACAGCTTACGGTGTGGCTCTGTCCGACGCATTGCCAGTACCCTTTGGCCTGCAAACGGTAACCCAATTGGGCACTACGACCATAAGCGGCACGAGCACCACGGGCCCGAGCCCCACTACCCCAAACCAATCGGGCAGCACGCCCACTGCGGTGTTTGGTGTAGCAGGCAGTGCCAATAACCCCGCCACACCGTCGTTCACCATAGCACCCGGGGGTTCGGTCACATTGACTTTTATTGTCAACGTCAACACCACTACGCTAGCAACCTTTCAAAACAGCGCCAGCGCCACCTTTACCGATCCCACCCGCACCACGGGCGGCCCGGCCATAGGCTCAGCCACCATCAACCCAGCGGTATCCCCTGGCGGTACCTTCGCCAGTGGCGCAGCGGTGGGTGGCACTAACTACGCCAGCGGTTCATCTGCGGTAGATGACGTGCGGCTAGTAGCAACCACCACTCTCACAGTCACCAAAACAGACGGTACCGCCACGCTGATAGCTGGCAGCACCACAGCCTACACCGTGACCTTCAGCAACACAGGCGGTTTTGCGGCCAATAACGCCATCATTAAAGACATCCCTAGTGCAGGCCTTACCTGCACCACGGTGACCTGCGTTTCCACCACGGGCAGCGCCAGTTGCCCAGTAGGCCTTACATTGGGTACACCCACACCTGTGGCTAGCGTACCTAATTTATTTAATACTACAGGCATCGCTATCACCACTTTCCCACCAGCCAGCAGTGTTAATTTAGTGGTGAGCTGCAATGTGACGGCCACTGGCCAATAAAACACGCCTCTGCAACACGATAGCGCTTGGCTAACCAAGCCAGCCAGCGCGTGCTCTGTGCCCTCTACAATCGAGGGCGTATGAGCGATATTTCTCCCCTTCCCCCAGCCACTGTACCTGCAGCAGCAGACACCGCAGTACCCACCACCCCGCATCCCAAAGCCCGCCCCATTCGCAGCTTTGTGCTGCGCACCGGCCGCACCACCGTAGGCCAAGCCAAAGCACTGGAGGATTTGGGCCCTCAATATTTGCTGCCGTATCAATCAAACGCTATAGATTTAATAGCTGTACAAGCAGTAAATACTTGGACTACTGGCCAAAATGCTACTCAAACCATCCTAGAAATCGGTTTTGGCATGGGCGAAGCCACAGCACACATTGCCAAGCTGCTGCCGCAAGCTTTGTACTTGGCCTGTGAGGTGCATCCACCCGGTGTGGGCGCGTTGCTCAAGCGTATTGGTGATGAAGGCATTGGCAATATTCGCATCATTCAGCACGATGCCGTGCAAGTGCTAGAGCACATGCTGGCGCCAGACAGCCTAGACGCAGTGCACATTTTCTTCCCCGACCCTTGGCATAAAAAACGCCACAATAAACGCCGCTTGATCCAAGCGCCCTTGGTCAAATTGCTAGCCTCACGCATTAAGCCTGGCGGCTATATCCACTGCGCTACCGACTGGGAAAACTACGCCGAGCAAATCTTGCAAGTGCTGACCGATGAGCCGCTGCTCTCCAACACGGTGCCCGGCACACCAGCCACTGGCACCGCACCTGCTACTGGCTATGCACCCAAGCCGGATTACCGACCGCTGACGAAATTTGAAAACAGGGGTATTAAGCTAGGCCACGGAGTATGGGATCTGGTGTTTAGACGCAACATGGCGCACAGTTCAGGTGCATAGCTAGATGCATAAGGCATTAAAATAACACCATGCTTTACTTGAACAATCTCTTGTCCACTATCGCTGTGGGCATATTGATTGCGTCCATCATCGAGGCTTTCGTGTTGACCTGGCGCAAACCCGGCACCTACGACTGGGCTAGCATGGGTGTTTCGGTGTGCGACATGGTCATTCGCAACATACTGCGCTTTTTTCTACCGGCCACCTTTGTTATCACTGTTTCTGATTGGCTGTGGGAGCACCGCATCGCCACCATACCGCTGGACAATATTGCCAGCTTCTTTGTGCTGTTTATGGGCCAAGAGTTTTGCTATTACTGGTACCACCGCGCAGGCCACCGCGTGCGTTGGTTCTGGCTAAGCCACGGCATTCACCATTCGTCCAACACACTTAACCTAGCCGCCGCCTACCGCCTTAGCTGGACGGCAGGCTACACCGGCGTGATCTTATTTTTTATGCCTTTGGTGTGGCTAGGCTTTCCAGTCAAAGTGGTGTTGTCCTGCCTAGCGCTTAATTTGTTTTACCAGTTCTGGTTGCATGCAACTTGGGTTCCACGCCTAGGCTGGCTCGAAGGCATCATCAACACACCCTCATCGCACCGCGTGCACCACGCCAGTAATGTGCAGTACCTAGACGGCAACTACGGCGGAGTGTTGATCGTGTTTGACCGCATGTTTGGCACCTACATTCCCGAGAGCAAAGCCGTTGACATCACCTACGGCTGGGTCGAACCGATACGCACGCTCAACGTGTTCAAGCTGCAGGCCACGCCTTGGATACAGCTGTTTAACGACCTGCGCGCTGCACGCTCAGCGCACGAGGTAGTGGGGTTGCTGTGCAAGCCACCCGGTTGGCGTGCTGATGGTCTAGGCAACACGACAGACAATCTGCGCCACGGCAGCGTGCAAATCGCACCGTCAGTAGCCACGACAGTTACGGACAAATAAACCGTAAGCTAGCGAATATCTCGCGCATGTGGTCCCATTGGCTTAGCGCCTGCGTGCGGGCTTGACGCTGTTGTCGTAGTACTCGGGTGCTTTCTTTTGCACCCACACTATAAAACTGCCGATCTCAGGGTGCGCCTGCAATGCGGGCCATGTAGCGAAGCCGCGTGCAAGTTCTTTCTCACTGAAGGTTGCATGAATTTTGCGGTGGCATATGCGGTGTACCGTGCTGGTGTCGCGCCCGCCTTGACTTTTGGGCACCAAGTGGTGCTCATCGACACTGCGCCCAGCCACCAATAATCTGCCACACAAGGGGCAGCTGCCCAAAGCCTGCGCAACATATTGCGGTGCTAAATCTGCGTTACGCAGACTACGTTTTGCAACCATGGTTTAAAAAAATGAAATCAGACACTGCGGCTTCATGCAGACCAAAAAGTAGCACTTTTACCCATCATATTGGCCTATAGTCCAAGTATTTATTGCTTATATAGCTATGCAATTAATAGCGCATTAAATACGCTCGGTGACCCACGCTTGCACACTGGCCAGCGCCGCAGCCAGCTTGGCGGGCTCTGTGCCGCCGGCCATGGCCATGTCGGGCTTGCCGCCACCTTTGCCGCCCACTTGGCTGGCTACAAAATTGGCCAAATCACCAGCTTTCACTTTGCCAATGGTGTCAGCCGTTACGCCCGCAGCAATTTGCACTTTGTCGCCGTCCACGGCGGCCAAAACGATCACAGCGGTTTTCAGCTTGTCTTTCAGCTTGTCCATCGTGTCGCGCAGGGTTTTGGCCGCGTCAGCCCCCGAACCTACGCCCTCCAGCTTCACAGCCACCAGCTTGATGCCTTTGATGTCTGCAGCCCCTTCAGACAGCGAGTCGCCTTGGCTTGACGCCAGCTTGCCTTTGGCAGCGGACAGTTCTTTCTCCAGCGCCTTCATGTCAGCCTGCATTTGCGCAATGCGTGCTGACAGCTCGGCAGGCTGGGTTTTCAGGGCTGCGGCGGCGGTATTGACCGTGGCTTCTAGATTTTGCACGTACTCCACAGCGCCAATGCCGGTCACCGCTTCAATGCGGCGCACACCAGCGGCCACGCCGCTTTCGGCCACGATTTTGAACAGGCCAATATCACCCGTGCGCTGCACATGCGTACCGCCGCACAGCTCTTTGGACGAGCCAATCGACAGCACACGCACCTCGTCGCCGTACTTCTCGCCAAACAGCATCATCGCGCCGGTTTTCTTAGCCTCTTCAATCGGCATGACCTGCGCGCTGGTGACCGCGTTGGCCAAAATTTCGGCGTTGACTTGGGTTTCAATTGCCACAATCTGCGCATCAGTCACTGGCGCATTGTGTGTAAAGTCAAAACGCGTGCGGTCTGCGGTCACCAAGCTGCCTTTTTGCTGCACATGGCTGCCTAACACTTCACTCAGGGCCTTGTGCATCAAATGGGTGGCGCTGTGGTTACGCACGGTGCGGTTACGCGCCTCGGCGTTAACCTTGGCCTTGATAGCATCGCCCACTTTGATGGTGCCACTGTGCATCTCGCCATGGTGGCCAAACACATCGGTTTTGATCTTTTGCGTGTCTAGTGCGGCAAAAATAGCGTCGCCCGTGCCAAATAGCAGGCCCTCGTCACCTGCTTGGCCGCCGCTTTCGGCATAAAACGGTGTCACATCTAACACCACAACACCTTGTTGACCTTTTGTAAGCTGCTGCACGGGTGCGCCATCGGCATATAAAGCCACCACTTTTGCCGCGCCCTCTAGCGTGGTGTATCCCGTAAATGTATTGGATTGGCCAGCGTAGTCTAGCGCTTTGTCCATCTTGAACTTGCCTGCAGCGCGGGCTTGGTTTTTTTGCTTTTCCATGGCGATGTTAAAGCCAGCTTCGTCCACACTCAGGTCACGCTCGCGGCATACGTCAGCGCTCAGGTCGAGCGGAAAACCATAGGTGTCGTGCAGCTTGAAAGCTACATCGCCCGGCAAGGTTTGCACTTTGGCTTTACCCGTGGCTGCGTCGTAGCCCAAAGCAGAATCTAAAATCTCCATGCCAGTGGCTAGCGTTTCAAAAAACCGCTCTTCTTCAACTTTTAAAACATCCATCACCCGCGCAGCGTCGCTCTTCAAACGCGGATACGCATCGCCCATCATGCGCACCAGGTCGGGCACCAGCTTGTGGAAAAACGGAGTCTTTTTGCCCAGCTTGTAGCCGTGGCGAATGGCGCGGCGGATGATGCGGCGCTGCACGTAGCCGCGCCCTTCGTTGCTAGGCACCACGCCGTCGCTGACCAAAAACGCGGTAGCGCGGATGTGGTCTGCAATCACGCGCAGGCTTTTGTTGTTCAGGTCGGTCACGCCGGTTTCGCGGCCAGCGGCTTTGATCAGCTGGTCAAAAATGTCGATTTCGTAGTTGCTGTGAACATGTTGAAGAATGGCGGCAAGGCGCTCTAGGCCCATACCGGTATCAACGCAAGGCGCGGGCAGTTTGTTCAGCGAGCCATCGCTCTGCATGTCAAACTGCATGAACACGTGGTTCCAAATCTCGATAAAACGGTCGCCATCCTCACCCGGGCTGCCCGGTGGGCCACCGGGGATGTGCGGGCCGTGGTCATAAAAAATCTCGCTGCACGGGCCGCACGGCCCGGTGTCTGCCATCATCCAAAAGTTATCGGACGCGTATTTTTTGCCTTTGTTGTCGCCAATGCGGATCACACGCTCTGGTGGCAGACCGATTTCTTTAGTCCAAATGTCATAAGCTTCGTCGTCGTCAATGTAAATCGTGGCCGTCAGCTTCTCAGGCGGCAGCTTGTAAACCTGGGTCAACAGCTCCCAGCCCCATTTGAGTGAGTCGCGCTTAAAGTAGTCACCAAAGCTCCAGTTGCCCAACATCTCAAAAAACGTGTGGTGGCGTGCGGTGTAGCCTACATTTTCTAGGTCGTTGTGTTTGCCGCCTGCGCGCAGGCAGGCCTGTACGCTGGCTGCGCGCACATACGAGCGCTTGTCAGCGCCCAAAAACACGTCTTTAAACTGCACCATGCCGCTGTTGGTAAACATCAGCGTGGGGTCGTTGCCAGGCACCAGTGGGCTGGATTCGACCACGGTATGGCCTTTGGTGGCGTAAAAATCGAGAAAAGACTTGCGAATGTCTGCGACGGAGAATTTGGGGGAAGAGCTAGCTTGTGTCATATAGGGCTATTTTAAGGCCCTTCACACAGCTACTTAGCCCGTGCAGGGGCAATTAAACAGCGCACCTTAAAATTTGCGGTGCTCTACCACTGGGTCATCAAATCTAGGCGCATTCTGGCCTTGCGGCGCAGCCAGGGGCAGCACCGCGCCGCTTGGGGCAAATAACGGCAATGTCGACAATGGCGCTGGCACGCTGTGCCAAGCCCCTGTCTCGTAGCGTTTAGCCGTATAAAAATCAAACCAAGCTGCCGGCCCTTTGGGCAGATACACCTTGCGCATTAGCTCGCCTTGCTGCACCACGGGTGCTACCAGCAACGCGTCGCCCAGCATAAAGTCATCGCAGTCTGCGTAACACTGCTCATCGTCTGGGTAATTGAAAAACGTGGGCCGAATGATGGGCGCTTGGTGGCTGCTGGCGCGTTCAAACAAACTCCACAAATAGGGCATCAGCTGGTAGCGCAGGGTGATAGCGGCAATGACTTCTTTTTTAACCGAGGCATGCATCCAGGGCAGGTTAATCGTGCCATCGGTCTTCCAAGAGTTCATGACCATGCGCGGGTTCAGGCAGCAGGCTTGCACCCAGCGCAAAAACAGCTCTGGGTCAGGGCTTGGCCCGGCAAAGCCGCCCACATCGTGGCCTACGTTAAACATGCCCGACAGGCTCATTTGCAGGCCGGTGCGCAGGTTCCAGCGCAAGGTCTCCCAACTGGTGGTGTTGTCACCCGTCCAGGTTTGGGCATAGCGCTGAATACCGGGCATGCCACCGCGTGTGACGGTGTACACAGGCTCAGCAGGGTTGTGCGCAGCTTGGGCCTCAAAGGTAGCCCGCGTCATCAGCAGTGGGTGCAGCGGGCGGCTGCGTTGCATGGGCAAAGCCGTGCCAAAGCCGTGGCAACTGGCTTGGTCATCCATCACCGCGTATTCGTTGTTGTCGTTCCAGCCTACATCAATGCCGTAGTCCAGCACTTGGCGTTTGAGTGACTGCTGCCACCACGTCACCACGCTGGGCTGCGTAAAGTCTAGGTGCGAGCCTACGCCGTCCCAAAACTGCTCGACGATGGGCTGCCCTGTTAGCGCATTGCGTATAAAACCGCCCGATTGCTTGATCTCGCTATAGGCTGGGTGGTCGTCTAGCAAACACGGTTTGATATTGGCCACTAAGCGCAGACCGGCAGACTGAAACTGCGCATTAAGCTCTTTGGGCTGTGGGAATTTATCGTTGTTCCAAGTAAATACATAGCGCCGTTTACCGCGCGACGAATAGCCTGAACCGTAGTGAAAAGAAGTTATTGGTACACTCTCAGCCATGCAGCGCGCTATAAACTGGCTTAACTGATTTTGCGCATCGCTGGCGTCAGCCAAGCCCATCGCAGTTTGGGCATAGCCTAATGACCAGCGCGGTGGCAAATGGGTGCCGCCAATCAAGCGCACATATTGGGCAATCACGTCGGCAGCGCTAGACCCGGTCATCACGTAATAGTCTAGGTCGCCGTCATCAATGTCTACATAGCGGTAGGCATCGTGGTAGTTGTCGTGTTCGCAGCCTAGGTCAAACGTACACGCGGCCATCGTGTCGTAGTACATGCCCACCCAGTGGCCGCCGCTGGTGCGCGTGAGCACAAAAGGCCAGTGTTTGTACAGTGGGTCGCCCGACTGCGGGTCGTAGCCCAGTGCGTCCAGCGCCAGCGTGCGCAAGCGGCGGCCTTGTAAATTCAGCGGCCCGGTTTTGTCACCCAAGCCGTAGTAGCGCTCTGCCCTGTCGCGCTGCAGATAGTGGCGTACAGCGCCTGTGCGCTCACTGCAAAAATACGCTGATGTAGCGCGGTCGCGCAGTAACGTATCGCCACTGGCGGTCTGCCAGCTGATGGTCAATGGGTTGCAATTGACATGCACAGTCAGTTGCTGCGTTTTTAAAGTAATGCTGTTGTCGGTTTTTTGAATATCCAAGCTAGGTACATAAAAACCCGCAGTGTCATCACGCGCCCTGCCCTGCCAAGGCGTATCTTGTGTATGCTGCTTGCTGCCAGCAGATACTGGTGCAATAGCCCAAGTGCGCGGCTCTTTGTAGCCATTGGCCTGGCGCAGTCGTACCCTGAATAATGTTTCACCCAAGGCCTCCACAGCAAATTGACTACCGTCTGGCAACTTTAATTGCACGCCATTGGCAGTTTGCGCTGCCGACTTGGCATGGCCTACAACTTTCATAGTTTATCCCTAAGCCTTACGCTTTAAATGCGCAAGCCGTCTTTATCAAAATAATGCAGATGCTCAGGTGGTGCCGTCACAAACACCTTGTCGCCGCGCTGCACACTGGTTTGCCCGTTAAGCACTAGCTCAAACACCGTATCCTCTGCACCCTGATGCACCACCACGCCGTGCAGCAAGCTGGTGGAACCCAGTTGCTCAACCTGGGACACTGTAACAGTCAGGGCACCAGAAGCCGCGCTTTGTACCAATTGCGCATGCTCTGGCCTGATGCCTACGGAGTGTGTGCCTGCAGGCGAGTGCGGCACAGCAGCTGAGGGTACAAAATTCATACGCGGGCTGCCAATAAAGCCCGCAACAAAGGTGTTTTGCGGCCGGTTGTACAGCTCTAGCGGTGTGCCTACTTGCTCTATCACACCTGCGCGCAGCACCACAATTTTGTCAGCCATCGTCATAGCTTCTACTTGGTCATGCGTCACATAAATCATGGTGGCTTTCAGCCGTGCATGCAAGTCACGAATCTCCGAGCGCATGGACACGCGCAGCTCGGCGTCCAGGTTAGAAAGTGGCTCGTCAAACAAAAATAGTTTAGGCTCACGCACGATCGAGCGGCCAATAGCCACGCGCTGACGCTGGCCACCCGACAGCTGGGTAGGCTTGCGCTGCAGCAAGGCATCTAAGCGCAGCAAGGCGGCTGCAGCGTTCACCTTGGCGGCAATCACAGCAGCAGGCACCTTCATGTTTTCCAGACCAAAGGCCATGTTGTCGTACACCGTCATGTGCGGGTACAGCGCGTACGACTGAAACACCATAGCGCAACCTCGGTGCGCAGCAGACACCTCGTTGACAATGTTGCCATCAATCAAAATATCACCACCAGAAGGCGCATCTAAACCCGAGATGATGCGCAACAAGGTAGATTTACCGCAGCCTGATGGCCCAACAAATACGATAAATTCGCCATCTGCCACAGACAAATCCAAGCTGCGAATGATGGATGTTTTATCGTAGCTCTTTGATATATTTTTCAGTTCCAACGTGGCCATACCGTCCCTTTACTTCACGCCTGCGCCAGCTATGCCAGTGGTGATATATTTTTGTAAAAATGCAAATACCAAGCTCACAGGGATCAGCGTGATCACCGTCATGGCCAGCAAATAGTGCCACTGGGTATTAAGCTCGCCTTGAAACGAATTAAGCGCCAGTTGCAATGTGAACTTTTCAGATTTGGACAACACAATCAAAGGCCATAAAAAATCGTTCCAGCGCCACATCACCGAGAAAATAGCCAGCACAGCCATGGCAGGCGCGGCCAACGGCAAAATAATCTTCCAGTAAATGCGCCATTCACTGGCATGGTCCATACGGGCAGCTTCTAGCAGCTCATCAGGAATGGTCAGCATGTATTGGCGAAGCAAAAACACACCCGTAGGCGTGGCTACAGCAGGCAATATGACACCCCATAGGCTGTTGAGCAACCCCACGCTAGAGATAACCAAAAAAGCGGGCACTAAAATAATGGTGGGTGGAATCATCAACGTGGCAATGATCAAAATAAACACCGTCTTTTGCCCACGGAACTGGTACTTGGACAACGCAAACGCCGCCATTGAGTTAAACAGCAGTGTGATGATGGTAGCCACCACCGTGATGAACACACTGTTCCACAAATAGGTACCAAAGCTGAATTTGCCAAACACCTCGGTGTAATTGCTCCAGGCAAACTGCATCTCATTGACTGGTGTGCGGTTTTTGATGTTGGTTTTGATCTCTACCGTGGGCTGCGCTGGGTCTACCAGCGTCGCCACTATACCCATGCGGCTCACCTGTGCCAGCTCGCGTGTAGCACCCGACTCGTCTTTGACGATGTACAACGGCAAGGGTTTATCGTGACCACTCACAACCACCGTTTTTTGGCTGTAAGGCAAAAAGGTGGGCGGGAACTGTGCCAAGGCGCTTTCTGTTTTAAACGACGACATGACTAGCCACAGCACGGGGCCAAACATCATGAACAAGCCCGCCACCAGGTAAGCGTAGGTCACCCAATCAGTCCAGTCAAAATGCTGCCTGCCACGGGTTCGGGTTCGGGTTCGGGTTCGGGTTAAAAATTGAAGCACGCTCATTTATTTGGCCTTTTTACCGGCATCGCTGGCGCGCGATACAAACAGCTGCAGCAGCGTAAGCGCCATCAGGCCTACCGCCAAAATAAGCGAAGCTGCTGCCGCTAAACCGTACAAGTGGATCTGCTCAGCAAAACCAGTTTGGTAGATAAACTGCACAATAAACGTAGTGGCAGAGCCCGGCCCACCACCAGTCAACACAAACACTTCGTCAAAAATTTGTACTGCGCGAATCAAAGCCAGCACGATGACCACAATCAGGTTAGGCATGAGCAATGGCAAGGTGATACGGCGAAGCACACGCCACGGGCTGGCAGCGTCCATCTCGGCAGCTTCGTACATGTCTTTAGGTATGGCCTGCAGCCCAGCCAGCAAGATGAGGGTGTAAAAACCCATGTGCGCCCAAATCGACACGAAGATCACCCAAAAGAAAGCCCAATTTTTATCGGTCAACCAGTCTACTGGCATACCGCCTGCCGCCACCATACCTGCGTTGAACACGCCTTGGCTTTGCAGCAGCCATTTCCAGATCAAGGCCACCACTACGGGTGACAACAAGACCGGATAGAAAAACACACCACGCCAAAAACCTCGGCCAATAATTTTGCGATTAAGCACCAGCGCGGTGACTAGTGAGAACAACACCATCAGCACCACTTGGATAGCGCTGAACTTGGCAGTGTTAAAAATGGAGCGCCAAAAAATATCTTTGCGGCAGCTTTGAATATCAAAGTAGTTGCTGCATTCCAGCAAAATAGCAAAATTTTCTGCACCGGTATACGGCCGATCAAAAGGCATCAACTTTACGCCACCGGTGCTGGCGTAGATTAAGTTAATAAGAATCGGCAGGAAGGTAAAAACACCAAAAACGATCAAGTTGGGGGCAACAAACAGCCACCCAATACGCTTAACACCCAGCAGTTTTTGGCCCAGCTGAAAGACAGGCTCCAGCAAGTTAAAGCAAAAGCCTAAAAAGGCTGATATTGCAATTTGTAGTGTTTTCACAGCAATATGACAGCCTGCAGTTGCAGCACAAATGGCTGCAACTGCTGTGACCTTTCAGCTTTACCGTTGAGCTTGCTTGACTGCGTCAGCCATGTCTGTGGAGATCTTGGCCATCGCCTCATCGGTGCTCATTTCACCCACAATGGCCTGCGTTACACGGGTCACAGTCGGCAGCATGATGGCGCGGTTGAACTTATAGCCTTGGAACAAGAATGCCTCGGTGGTCAGGCTGGCAACGCCACCGCTGAACACGCCCAGCGCAGCGCGCATGGCAGGTGCAGCGCCTGGATAGCTCACGCCTTTTTTAGCCAAGCCTTGGTGCGCAGGGATGTTATTGGTTTTGCCAATGAACTCTGCATAGTTGGCCTCAGAGGCAATAAAGTCCATGAATGCGCCCACTTCTTTAGGTGACTTGCTGGTTTTGAGCGCTACCCAAGCAGCGCCACCTGGAATGCCTGAACATGCAGCTGGGCCGCAGGGGTTAGGTACAGCCACCCAGTCAAACTTGGTGCCTACGTCTTTTTGCAGGCGGTTGATTTGCCATGAGCCTGACAATACCATCGCTACACGGCCGTTGGTAAATTCGCCAACAGAATCAGCATACGTTGAGCCGCCCGAGCCGCCCCACACTTCTTTGAGCATCGCGCCGTCTTTGTGCCAGCCTACAAATTTATTGACCGCAGTTTTGTAGCCGTTGTCCAAAATCAAGTTGCCTTGGGCATCAAAAATCTTAGCGCCATAGCTGATCGCTGGGCCTGCAAAGCGGTGGCCAGAGCGGTCCCACGCCATACCTGCGGTTAACTGGGTTGCCTTAGCTACTTTGCGAGTGGCTTCAACCCACTCGTCCCACGTAGCTTTAGGGCCTGGCAGCTCGACCTTAGCTTGCTCAAACAGTGTTTTATTCACATAAGGGCCAGTCATGGTCAGCTGGGACATGAAGCCGTAAATACCTTTGTCGGTCGCGCTGGGGCGCAGCCAAGTTTGTGTCGCGCCAAAGTTAGCGTCCCAGTATTTGGTGTCTTTCACATGGGTGCTGATGTCCATGTAGTACTTGGACAAACCGCCCAAGTCAGTCACGCGCGCAATATCTGGGCCTTGGCCTGCGGCCAACTGCACTGGCAGCTGCTCCAAAATTGTTTTGTAGGGCACCACATCAATGATGACTTTGGTGCCAGCGTTAGCGGCTTCAAAGCGCTTAGCTTGCTCGGTCATTACGTCGCATTCCACACCGTCTTGGTAGCACATCACGCGGATCTCGCCAGCAGATGCTAATGTGGGTGCCATCACAGCGATAAAAGTTGCGCATGCAACAGCAGAAAGAAGGGGTTTGTTCATGAATTTCTCCAATGTAAATTAACTAATGCAGCATAGCCGAGCTGGTGGTATTTTGCGACAGGGTTTTTACGCAGATATATGGATACACGAGGGACGGGTCATCTAGATGACAACTCATTTCTAGCGCACACATGGTGCTTGCCAAACCATGATTATTGCGCGGTGATGCCTGCCGTTTTGATCACGCGGGTCCAGCGATCTTTTTCAGATTTGACAAACGCGCTGTAAGCCGCAGCACCCAAAGTGGGCACCACAAAACCTGTGGACTCTAGGCGCTGCTTGAGTTCAGCACTTTGAATGGCTTTGACCATTTCAGCCTCCAGCTTGTCAACAATCGCTTTAGGGGTACCTTTGGGCAGCGACATGCCTGACCACGACAGCGCAGAAAAACCGGGGTAGCCAGACTCACTGACGGTGGGTACATCAGGGTACAGCGGGTTGCGCTGCGCGCTAGATACCGCCAGCGCGCGCAGTTTGCCCGCTTTAACGTGCTGCAAAGCGACGTCTTGGTTGATGAACATCATGGGGATTTGGCCGCCCAGCAGGTCGGTCATCATCGGGCCGCCGCCACGGTACGGTATGCCCACCATGAACAGACCTTTGCAATCGGTTTTACCAGCTGGGCAGGCTGACACGGTTTGCTTGAGTAACTCCATCGCCATGTGGCCAGACGCTGCATGGGTGTAGCCGTAATTGAGCTTGCCTGGGTTGGCCTTGCCGTAGTCCACCAGTTCTTGCAGTGTTTTAAACGGCTGGCTGGGGTGCACCACCAGCACGTTAGGCCCTGAGTTAACTTGCGTGAGGTGGATAAAGTCGTTGTTAGAGTCGTACTTTAAATTGGCATCCAGCCCATGGGCTACGGCGTTTTGCCCTACCCCAGTTTGCACGATGGTGTAACCATCAGCGTTGGCCTTGGAGCCGCGCTCTGTGCCAATCACGCCACCTGCACCGCCCACGTTTTCAACCACAAAGGGCTGCTTCATCGACTTGGTCAACGCGTCGGCCATCATGCGGGCCATCACATCGCTGGTGCCACCTGGCGGAAAAGGTACGATCACTTTAACGGCTTTAGTGGGGTAGTCAGCCTGCGCCAGTGCCACGCCAGACACTATAAAAAGCATAGCTGCTTGAGCAATAAATACTTGGACTACACGGTTATTTAGCATATAAAGCCTTCATTAAATGGATAGAAATTTACGGGATAGTCTGCAAACTTTTTTAACGGCCCTGCGTTGTGCGCCAGGCTGCAAAGTCTGTTCGCGACTGCTCATCTGTCGGTGGATATAAACCCAAAATGCTGCGACCCTGCAGCACCTGGGCAGTCACAAAATCTTCAAACGCTGTCATCTCTACCGCCTCGGCGGCTATCTCATCAGCCATGTGCGCGGGGATAACAATCACGCCTTCTTTGTCGCCCACCATCACGTCTCCGGGCCACACGGCTACATCGCCACAGCCGATCGGCAGATTGATGTCTAGCGCTTGGTGCAAGGTTAAGTTAGTCGGCGCGCTGGGGCGCTGGTGGTAGCACGGAAAAGGTAATGCAGCAATCTCGGGCGAATCTCTAAACCCACCGTCGGTTACCGCGCCTGCGCAGCCGCGCACCATCAGGCGTGTAATCAAAATAGAACCTGCTGACGCAGCGCGTGCATCTTTACGGCTGTCAAACACCATCACCGCGCCTGGGGGGCATTGCTCTACCGCCGCACGCTGGGGGTGTGTGCGGTCTTGAAACACGGTGATAGGGTTTAAATCTTCGCGTGCAGGAATGTAGCGCAGCGTAAACGCTGGGCCCACCATATTGGGTTGTTTGGCAGTCAGGTCGGTGTTAACCGGGCGCACGTCTTGAATAAACTGGTTGCGCAGCCCGCGCTTGAACAGCGCAGTACACAGCGTAGCGGTGCTGACGGTTTTGAGCTTGTCACGGGTCGAGGTGCTTAAGGTCATAGGCTTTTAGCTAAGTTAAAAAGTAGTGGTGGTCAATGATGCAATGGCTAGCGATCTAGCTGCCGGTCCAGCAAACGGTTGCGTGCTTGGTCGATGTGGTAGCGCATGGCAATGCCTGCACTGTCGGCGTCTGACACGCGAATGGCGTTGACAATGCGGTCATGCTCATCCAGCACACGGTCGCGCCGCTGGGCAGACGCAGCGCGCGTGAGCGACAGCGTCACATTCATGCTGCCTTTGTGTTTATCTGCCAGCTGGTCGAGTGTTTCCAGCAGCATGCTGTTGCCTGATGCCACGGCAATAGCGCGGTGAAATGCATAGTCGGCCTCTTGCGCCGCTTGGCCTTTGCCAAACACAGTTTTCAGCAAAATGGCGGCTTTTTCGATGGTGCGTAATTGCGCGTCCGTGCGCTGGCGCGCAGCCAAGCGCGCAGACAACTCTTCTATGGCCATGCGCAGCTCCAGGCTTTGCAGCACATCGTGCAATGTAAAAGTGCGCGTGAGTTCACCCAGCTTTTGCGACGGGCTACGCTGCACAAAGCTGCCCGAGCCTTGGCGCGAGATGACCACGCCATCACTTTGCAGCCTTTGCAAAGCCTCGCGCACTACAGGGCGTGAGACGTTAAACCGCTCGGCCAGTTGCGTCTCAGGCGGCAAACGATCGCCCACAGCTACCGTACCGGCCATGATGTCGCCAAGTAGCTCGGTGTAGACGGTCTGCGACAAGCGCAGTCGGTCTACAGCCAAGGGTGACAGGTCAGCAGTGGGCATGTTAATCAGCTAATGGCACGCTAAGTGGGAAGCTAGGGGGGAGCTAATGGGCAGATGAAAACTTAATGGATTTCTGGCTCGCCAGCCGCTTTACCCGTAGCGTCTGCTTTGTAGTCAGTTTCTAAAAAGTCAAAGTCACAGCCCTTGTCGGCTTGCTGAATATGCTTTAAATACAGCGCCCCGTAGCCTCTGCTGAATTTGGGCATTGGCGGTATCCAAGCGCTGCGGCGCTTGGCCAATTCGGCATCGCTTACCGCCATGCTGATGCTGCGCGCTTCGATGTCTAGCGTGATCAAATCGCCATCTTGCACCAAGGCCAGCGGCCCGCCCACATGGCTCTCGGGCGTGACGTGCAGCACGCAGGCGCCGTAGCTGGTACCGCTCATGCGCGCATCGCTGATGCGCAGCATGTCGCGCACGCCTTCTTTGAGCAGCTTTTGCGGGATGGGCAGTTGCCCCCACTCCGGCATGCCGGGCGCGCCTTGTGGGCCTGCGCTTTGCAGCACTATCACGCTATCGGCCGTTACATCCAATTCCGGCGCGTCGATGCGGGCGTTCATGTCGTTGTAGTCTTTGAACACCACAGCTTTGCCAGTGTGTTTATAAAACTTCGCCTCCATCGCTGCCGGTTTGATAACAGCGCCACCGGGGGCAATGTTGCCGTACAGCACTGCCAAGCCATCTTTGGGCACCAGCGGGTTGCTCATAGGGCGAATCACGTCGTCGTTGTACACCTTGGCACCCGCGATGTTCTCGCCCAACGTGGTGCTCATGATGGTTTGGGCGCTGCCGTCTAGAAGCCCGCCGGTTTTCACGTCACCCAACTGCGTGAGCAGGGCACGCAGGCCACCCGCGTAGTAAAAATCCTCCATCAAAAACTTGCCGCTGGGCCGCAGGTTGGCCAGCACGGGCGTTTTGCGCGCCATAGCATCGAACTGGTCGATGTTCAGATCAATGCCCGCCCGCCGCGCCATCGCCACCAGGTGCACGATGCTGTTGGTGCTGCCGCCCAACGCCAGTACGGTGGTAACAGCGTTGTCAAACGATGCCTTGGTGAGAATGTCGGACGGTTTGATGTCTTGCCACACCATCTCGACAATGCGCTTACCAGTCAGCGTGGCCATCTGCGCGTGACGCGAGTCGGGCGCCGGAATACTGGCCGCACCGGGTAGAGTGAGGCCCAGTGCCTCTGCCGCACTGGTCAGCGTGCTGGCGGTGCCCATGGTCATGCAATGGCCCGGGCTGCGGGCAATGCCGTCTTCTACTTCTTGCCAATCTTGCTGCGTAATGTTGCCCGCGCGCAGCTCAGCCCAGTACTTCCAGGTGTCCGAGCCGCTGCCAATCACGCCGCCTTTGTAGTCACCGCTGAGCATCGGGCCTGCGGGCATAAAGATGGTGGGCAGGTTCATGCTGATCGCACCCATGATGAGCGCGGGCGTGGTCTTGTCGCAGCCACCCATCAGTACTGCACCATCGGCCGGGTAGCTGCGCAATAGCTCTTCCGTCTCCATCGCCAGCAGGTTGCGGTACAGCATGGTGGTGGGCTTTTGCATCGGCTCACTTAAAGAGATAGCTGGCATCTCCACCGGAAACCCACCCGCCTGCCAAATGCCGCGCTTGATCTCTTCGACCCGCTGTTTGAAGTGGGTGTGGCAGGGGTTAATGTCGCTCCAGGTGTTGATGATGGCTATCACCGGCTTGCCAGCGTAGTCACTGCGGTGGTAGCCCATTTGCGCGGTGCGTGAGCGGTGGCCAAAACTGCGCAGGTCTTGTACGCCGTACCAGCGGTGGCTGCGCAGTTCTTCAGGTTTTTTTCGGGTCATGATTTTTAACTTCAAGTTGTGATGGCAAAAATAGGTTCGGGCAGGCCTTGCACGCCCGGGCGCAGCGCAAACACACCGCCCGCCAGCGGCTGGTCTGACAGGTCAATGCCTTCAGGCCGGATGGACGTGACAAACAGCGTGCGCATGTCGTCGCCACCAAAGGCGCACATGGCGGGTTTTTTAACGGGCACGGCCAGCGACTGGTCTAACTTGCCTTGTGGTGTGAAGCGGTGTACCAAGCCTGCGTCGTTGCCGCAAATCCAGTAGCAGCCGTCGGCGTCCACCGCTGCGCCGTCTGGGCGGCCGGGCAGCGGGTGCATGTCCACAAATACGCGGCGGTTGGTAGGTGTGCCGGTTGCGGTGTCGTAGTCAAAAGCCCATACGGTTTGCACGCTGGGGTGTGAATCGCTCAGGTACATGGTGCGGCCATCAGGGCTGAAGGCTAGGCCGTTGGGCACTACCATGTGATCTACCAGCTGCCTTAAGTTACTATTATTTTCGTAGCTGGTTAAGCAGGGATTACCTTGTCCTACAGCCATATTGACCATCATGGTACCGGCCAAAAACCGCCCTTGACGGTCGCAGCGGCCATCGTTAAAGCGCATGCCATGGGTGTTGTGTGGCGCAACAACTAGGCGCTTAACTTGCAAGTCACCACCCTGCCCTTGACCCGTGATAGGTGCAGGCGTGCGCAGATGGAAAATTCCACTCTCCATACCGGCAATCCAACCGCCCGCAGCATGCATGGCGATGCAGCCCAGCATCTCGGGCGCGGCCCAGCTTTGCACCTGCTCGCTACTGGCTTGCCATTGGTAGAGCTTTTTTTGCACAATGTCTACCCAGTACAGCGCTTTGTCTGCAGGGTGCCACACGGGGCTTTCGCCTACGCTGTTGCGGGCATCGACAATAAGTTCTGCGGTGCTCATGATCTACGTGCTGTTAAAACGGCCCGGCCTTCACAAATCCACCACCTTGATAGATTTTGGCCGGGTCTGCAGAATCCAGCGCAGGCACGCTTTCGAGCTTAGCGCGAAACGGCTCTGAGCTGTCTTGCGCCACAAAGCCTAAGTGCACAGCTTGGCTGTTGTCCCACCACACGTCGCGGTTATTGGACACACCATACACAATGGTGTGTCCCACATTGGGCGCAAACAGCGCGCAACGCACCAGCTCGGTCAAGTCGCGGTAGCTTAGCCATGTGTGCAGCATGCGGCGGTCTTTAGGCTCAGGAAAAGACGAGCCTATGCGAATGCAAACCGTCTCTACACCAAAGCGATCAAAATAAAACCGCGACAAGTCTTCGCCATACGATTTAGACAAGCCGTAGTAACCATCAGGCCGCTTGGCGCAATCGGCACCAATCACATCGCTTTGCTTATGAAACCCCACCACATGGTTAGAACTGGCAAAAACCACACGCTTAACACCGTGCAGGCGCGCAGCCTCGTACAGGTTAAACACACCTTTGATATTGGCTTCTAATATCTCTTCAAACGGCCGTTCGACCGAGACGCCACCCATATGCACAATAGCCTGCGCGCCCTGCACTAAGCGGTGCACAGCAGCCTTTTCTGCCAGGTCGCATACGGTGCATTCTTCATGTGCAGCCGCCTCACCCAAAGGCAATATGTCTGACAAGTGCAACACCTTGGCATAAGGTGCCAGTCGCTCACGCAGCACCTTGCCTAAACCACCTGCTGCACCTGTAAGCAGCAGCTTTGATAACGGTGTGGTGATCGGCGGGATTGGCATAAACAATTGCTTGGGACAAAATGTAGTTATTAAAAATTCTTAGTTGTAAGACAAATTTTACTACCGGGAGGGAGCTTGTCTAGTCATTGATTACCCTTGTTTGGCAATCGTCACACTACAAAGAACCAGTAAAAGCACTAAAACATCACTTTTATCAATGAAATATGCTTGTAGTCCAAGCATTTACTACTTAGACAGCTATGAAATTAATAGCACTGCAGCTCTAGCCTCGATGCTCAAGCCCTCACCTACCGGCCCCATCTTCTCTGCAGTTTTAGCCTTTACATTCACTTGCGATACCGCCACCCCCAATGCAGCAGCAATACGCTCGCACATCGCCGGAATGTGCGTTGCCAGCTTAGGAGCCTGCGCGATGATGGTGCTGTCGACGTTGCCAATTTGGTAGCCTGCAGCCCGCACGCGCCGTGCGGCTTCAGTCAGCAAAGCAATTGAATCTGCACCTTTAAACTGCGCATCCGTATCAGGAAAGTGACGGCCAATATCACCCAAGGCCGCTGCACCCAGCAGTGCGTCGGTGATGGCGTGCAACAGCGCGTCAGCGTCTGAATGGCCTAGCAAACCTTTGTCGAAAGGGATGTGCACGCCGCCCAGTATCAGCTTGCGACCAGGTACCAAGGCATGGGTGTCCCAGCCTTCGCCAATTCGAAATGGTGTGTTCATGCGGTGGTCTTTCTGCTTTGCAATATCGCCTGAGCCAGTGCAAAGTCTTCGGGGTAGGTAATTTTGAAATTGTGTGCGCTGCTAGGTACCAGCTTGGGCGCATGGCCCGCTAGCTCCATGGCGCTGGATTCGTCGGTAACTTGGCTACCCGCCGCGTTTAGCGCGTCCATTAAAGCGCCTATACGAAACATTTGTGGGGTGTGCGCCAGCCATTTGTCAGCGCGGCTGATGGTGGCGGCCACGCGGTCTGCGCTGGAAGATTTCAGGGTGTCGGGCAAAGGCAGCGCTAGCAGACCGCCCACTGGGTCGTGCTGGCAAGCATCTATCAAGGCATTGATTTGTGCAGGCGTGACCAAGCAACGCGCTGCGTCATGCACCAGCGCCCAGTCTTGGGATTGCGCACCATGGCCTAGCAGATGGTTTAAACCATTCAATACCGTAACAGCCCTTGTATCGCCTGCACAAGCTGCTATGAAATGTGCAGTACCCACACACTCGCTGAATAACGCATCATCAGTAGCGATCACAACCCAAGTTTGCACAATGCGGGGCACAGCGGCAAAAGCCGCCAAGGTATGTGCCACCATGGGCTGCCCAGCGATGCTTTGGTATTGCTTGGGTAACGTATTACTGCCCTGAGAAATAGCGCGTGTGCCAGTGCCGCCGCAGGGGATGAGCGCATAAAACTGGGGGGCGATTGGGGGGCTATTTTGGGGACTTAGGGGCATAGTTATTCATATCTTAAGCGGGTATTCTAAAATCACAGCTTCACACCCCACTGCTTTGACTTTGGGGTGTTTTGTATTTGTGGTCAAAAAAACGTGGATTACCCCAAACTCTCCCCCGGCAAACGGCATACCCTGCCCCGCCCCATCAGCTCGGCTGATTCGCTGCTGTTATCCGAATTTGCTACGCGCGAGAAGGCAGCAGGGCGCATTACCGCTATCGTCACGGCCGACGCCACCGATGCGCAGCGCATCTTGGACGAGATGGTGTTTTTTGCGCCTGATTTGCAAACTGTGATGTTCCCTGACTGGGAAACCCTGCCGTATGACACCTTCTCGCCGCACCAAGACCTGATCAGCGAACGCTTGGCCACGCTATGGCGTATTCACAGTCATAGTGGCCAACGCGACCCCAAAGACGCTGCCGATGTGGTGCTGATCCCAGCCACCACCGCGCTGTACCGCGTGGCACCGCCCAGCTTTTTAGCCGGCACCACCTTTCAGTTTAAGGTCAAACAAAAGCTTGACGAAGCCAAGTTGAAAGCACAGCTGACCCTGGCGGGCTACAACCACGTCACGCAAGTCGTCAGCCCGGGTGAATATGCCGTACGCGGTGGGCTGATTGACCTGTTCCCCATGGGTAGCATGGTGCCTTACCGCGTAGATTTGTTTGACGACGAGGTCGATTCCATTCGCACCTTTGACCCCGACAGCCAACGCAGCCTGTACCCCGTGCCTGAAGTGCGCCTGCTGCCGGGCCGCGAGTTTCCGATGGACGACGCAGCGCGAGCCAAGTTTCGCAACCGCTGGCGCGAGTTGCTGGAAGGCGACCCGACCAAGAGCCGCATTTACAAAGACATTGGCAACGGCGTAGCTACCGCAGGCATTGAATATTATTTGCCACTGTTTTTTGACGATACGGCTACTGTGTTTGACTATCTGGGCAAAGAAGCTACCGTGGTCTTGCACGGAGATTTGGAACCCGCATTTGCGCATTTTTGGCAAGACACAAAAGAGCGTTACCGATTGGTGCGCGGCGACCCCGACCGACCTGCACTGGCACCTGAAGCTTTGTTTTTAAGCAGCGAGCAGTTCTACAGCATTGCCAATACTTTTGGCCAGCTGGCCCTTAGGGCTACTGCGCAAGAAGCTACCGAATTTGTAGCGCAACCCTTGCCGCCCCTGGCTGCCCAGCGCGGCATGGAAGAGCCACTGTCGCTGCTCAAATCGCACATCGTGGGTACCAAACACCGCGTTTTGATCTTGGCCGAGAGCGACGGCAGGCGTGAGAGCTTGCTAGACTTTTTGCGCGCCAGCCATTTGGTGGTGCCGCTGTTTGATTCGCTGCTTGAGTTTCAAGCCAGCGATGAAAAATTTGGCATTACCACCGCTGCACTTGCCGCAGGCTTTGCCTGGACAGAAGGTGCCATTGATTTTATTACCGAGACCGAGCTTTTTGCCAGCGTAGGCGGTGGCCCACGCAGACGGCGTAAGCAAGAACAAGTGAGCGATGTTGAATCGCTCATCAAAGACTTAAGCGAGCTTAACGTGGGCGACCCCGTTGTGCACAGCCAGCACGGCATTGGCCGGTATCGCGGTTTGGTCAACATGGACGTAGGGCAAAAAATGCCCGATGGCTCGCCGACGCTGCAAGAGTTTTTGCTACTTGAATATGCAGGCGATGCCAAACTGTATGTGCCCGTGAGCCAACTGCATTTGATCAGCCGCTACACAGGTGTGTCAGCCGATGAAGCGCCCCTGCACCGCTTAGGCTCAGGCCAGTGGGAAAAAGCCAAACGCAAAGCCGCCGAGCAAGTGCGCGACAGCGCAGCCGAGCTGCTGAACATTTACGCACGCCGGGCAGCACGCCAAGGCCATGCATTCAAATTCTCGCCACAAGACTACGAAGCCTTTTCTAACGACTTTGGCTTTGAAGAAACTGCTGACCAGCGCGCCGCCATCCACGCCGTGATGCAAGACATGATTTCGCCGCGTCCGATGGACCGCCTAGTGTGTGGCGACGTAGGCTTTGGCAAAACCGAAGTCGCTTTGCGCGCCGCCTTCATGGCCGTGACGGGTGGCAAACAAGTGGCCATCCTAGCGCCCACCACGCTGCTGGCCGAGCAGCACTTTGACACTTTGACAGACCGCTTTAGCAAATGGCCCGTCAAAATTATGGAGATGAGCCGCTTTCGTAGCGGCAAAGAAATCACTGCCGCCATTAAAGGCTTGGCCGACGGCAGCGTAGACATTGTGGTGGGAACACACAAGCTGCTCAGCCCTTCAGTGAAATACAAAGACCTTGGCCTCTTAATTGTGGACGAAGAGCACCGCTTTGGCGTGCGCCACAAAGAGGCTATGAAAGCCCTGCGCGCCGAGGTGGACATCCTCACGCTGACGGCCACGCCCATCCCCCGCACGATGGGTATGGCGCTAGAAGGCCTGCGCGATTTAAGCGTCATCGCCACCGCGCCGCAGCGCCGCCTGGCTATCAAAACTTTTGTGCGCACCGAAGGCACGGGCGTGATACGCGAGGCCGTGTTGCGCGAGCTAAAACGTGGTGGACAGGTCTACTTTTTGCACAACGAAGTCGAGACGATTGAAAACCGCCGCGCCAAGCTGGAAGAAATTCTGCCCGAAGCCCGCATTGCTGTGGCCCACGGCCAAATGCCTGAGCGCCAGCTAGAAAAGGTGATGAAAGACTTTATCGCCCAGCGCTACAACCTGTTGCTGTGCTCCACGATTATCGAGACGGGTATTGACGTGCCCACGGCCAACACGATTGTGATGAGCCGTGCTGATAAGTTTGGCCTGGCCCAGCTGCACCAGCTGCGCGGCAGGGTGGGCCGCAGTCACCACCAAGCCTACGCCTACCTGATGGTGCCCGACGTAGAAGGCCTGACCAAACAAGCCAGCCAGCGCATGGAAGCCATTGTGCAGATGGAAGAACTGGGCAGCGGCTTTTATTTAGCCATGCACGACTTAGAGATTCGCGGTGCAGGCGAAGTGCTGGGCGAGAACCAATCGGGCAATATGCTGGAAGTGGGCTTTCAGCTGTACAACGAAATGCTGGCCGAGGCTGTGCGCAGTCTCAAGGCCGGCCAAGAGCCCGATTTGCTGTCGCCACTGCACGTGACCACCGAGATCAATCTGCACGCGCCTGCCCTGCTGCCCAGCGACTATTGCGGCGATGTGCACCTGCGATTGAGTTTTTACAAAAAGCTGGCCACGGCAAAAACCACCGACAAAATCGACCAACTACTCGAAGAAATTGTCGACCGCTTTGGCAAGCTGCCGTCGCAGGCGCAAACCCTCATCGACGTGCACCGCCTGCGCGTCATTGCCAAGCCTTATGGCGTGACCAAGGTAGACGCAGCGCCCGGCATGATCACCATCAACTTCCAAAAAGACCCACCTATTGACAGCTTGGCCATCATCCATTTGATTCAAAAGAACAAACACATCAAACTGGCAGGCAACGACAAACTACGAATTGAGCGCGAGCTGCCAGATACCAAGGCGCGGGCGCAGATGGTGCGCGATGTGCTTAAAAGCTTGGGGCAACCTACTACGGCAGCCGCAAAACCCGAGGCACTAGCAACATAATTGCATGATACTTATTATTGTCCATGTAATTATTTTAGGAGCCTTGCCATGGGCCAAGTCACAATTTACATGGACGACGATGCCATAGCCCGTGCTAAAGCTGCGGCTGCGGCGGCCAAACTGTCGCTTAGCAGCTGGCTGGCCAAGCTGGTGAAAGAGCAAACGCCCGAAGTAGACGCTAATGGCTGGCCATTGGGGTTTTTCGAAAGTATTGAGGCCAACAAGCACATTTGGGATGACTTTCCCAGCTTGGAAGAAATTCGTGCTGACATGGGCACAGACCTACCCAGAGAGAGCTTTCAATGTATCTGCTAGACAGCAACATTTTGATTTGTTGGCTCAAAGGACAAGGCAAAGTAACCCAGCAGCTGCAAAGCAAGTCGCCCCAGCACATCAAGATACCAGCACCTGCTTTGTTTGAGCTGGAATAAGGCACTGCCAAATCACTAAAGCCGCAGCTACAACGTGAATTTATCGATGCGCTGGTGCTAAAGCTTGAAGTACTTCCGCTGGACTACCCCAGCGCCGAAGCCGCTGGCTTATTGCGTAGCTCACTAGAAAGTAAAGGCAATTTGATAGGCTCCTACGATTTATTAATCGCAGGCATCGCCATAGCCCACAACCTGACAGCCATTACCCGCAACACCCGCGAGTTTGCACGCGTACCCGGCCTACGTGTAGAAAACTGGTACGACTGAGTCATTTAGGTGCCAAATATGCCCGTAGTCCATGTATTCATTGCTCGAACAGCTATTAAATTGATAGAATCTAGCAAGCCATTAGAGGATCGAGCAGAGCAACTTAATGCTTAGCAGGTAGCAGCTTTTGCACCAACGGGTGCAGCACTTTCTTTTGTGCACTGATGGCGTAGTAGTGCTCCTCAATGTCTTCACACAGGCCAACGCGCTTCACGTCGAAGCTGTGCATCACGTCGGCCTCCACCATATGCGCAGCCGGGAAAATACCCATACCCGCTGCGCCAAAAGTTTTAAGCAACGCACTATCTTCAAACTCGCCCACCACCCGCAGCTTAATACCTTGGCGTTCGCACCACTGGTCAATGCGGGTACGCACAGCGGCGTGGGTGGACGGCAGCAGCACAGGGAATTGGGCTAGCGAATGCGGAAAACCTTTTTTAGCCTGCGCACAAAGCTGCGCGGTGCCGTACCACGCTATGCATGATGAGCCTAGCGATTGGCTGTAGACCTTTAAGTTGGGGTTAGACGGTGCGGGTCGGTCGGCCAGCAGTACATCCAGCCGATGCAGTGCTAAGTCACCCAGCATGTCGTCAAAATCGTTTTCGCGGCATAACAAATGCAGGTGTGGCGTTTGCATGATGGGCTTCATCAGCATGCGCACAGCCAGCTTGGGCAAACCTTCAGATATACCCACGGCCAAGCGCACGCTGGGTGCACCAATCGCATCGCTAATAGCCTTGGGCAACTGCTCGCCTAATTGAAAAATTTGCTCTGCTTGGCGCATGGTGGCCTGGCCAGCATCGGTCAGCACCAAGCCACGCCCTGCAGGTTTTAGCAAGGTGGTGCCCAGGTCACGCTCAAGCTCACGCACCTGCGCGCTGACAGTTTGCACTGCCATGTCCAGCTTGTCGGCTGCACGCGCCATGCCGCCTTCTTTGGCGACCACCCAAAAATAGTACAAGTGTTTGTAATTGAAATGCACGCTCATAGGGCTACTGCGGGTTGGTTTGGAGTTAAAGAATTATTAGATACTCAGTTTTTTACGATGCTTTATTCATTAATTATCTACTTTTTAAGAATTTTTAATCACCCTAAACTGCAATCTCCATTCGGCAGCGTCATCAGGGTTTTTTTAGTTTTGACGGCTGATTTATACATGTTGATTTTTTAACTGAGAAGGAATTTTTCAATGAACTGTCCAATTTGCGCCAACACCGCCCTAATGATGACGAACCGACAAAATGTAGAGATTGACTATTGCCCGCAATGCCGTGGGGTATGGCTAGACCGAGGCGAGCTAGACAAGCTGATGGAGCTAGCGGTGGCCCAAGCCAATGTGGCCCCTGTGGCGCAAGCTGCCCCGGCAGGCTCTGTGCGCAGCCCAGCCACGATGCACAGCAATTACAGCGACCGAGATTTTGAAGACTCTGACTACCGCGTAGCTGGCAACCAATATGGACGACGCAAAAAATCTTGGTTAAACGAGATTTTTGACTAGACTTGCATTAGCAATCTAGCAATGCAGGCGTGCCGAGCAATTAGTTGATCAGCACTTAGTTGATCAGCACGATATTGATCTGCGCCTCTTGGCGGCGATCTTGCAGCGATGTGAGTATGAAAGACACCACCACAGGGCCAGCCGACGGGCCTTGGGCAAGGGTGTTGGCGGCATAGCGTGCGTTGTTAACTACGGCAGGCGATATGCTTACACCGTTGTAGAAAATAGCGGTGCCCACTGGGGCATCCACAATACGGCCACCCGCCACCACGGTCCAAGCTACTGGGCCAGATGCCGTAAGTTCAAAGTTGTTACCTACCGGAATATCTACATCTTGCTCCAGGCCCGGCAATAAATTAACGCCAGGAATAGCGTTGCCGTTCACACGCAGCGTCATGCTAAAGGCTGCAGGCTGCACCACAATCACAGGCGGTGGCTGCACCACCACGTCGCCAACAATTTCACCTTCTATGTAGCCGCCCCCGCCGCAACCGGCCAACACTGCGCTAGCGCAGATTAGCAAAGCGCCTACAATTTTAGTAACTACTTTCATAGCATGGCTCTCCCGTAAAATAACTGTACCTAGGCAGTTGACATACAACCGCCATGACAGGTATTCAGCAACAACGCAGCGCAGCTAGCCGGCGTTGACTGCATGCCTGGCATGCCTACATGCTAGGCACTGTATTTACACTCCCTTTACATATCGGTTCAGCCCGTATTTTTAACCTCAGCGCCTTTATGTCTGCACACGAATACTCTCCCGGATTAGTTATTCAAAACTTTACTGCGCCATTGCAGTTAGCCCACTTTAAGTTGGCAGCATTTGATATGGACTCCACGCTGATTAACATCGAGTGCGTTGACGAGATAGCCGATGCAGCGGGTCGTAAAGCAGAAGTTGCGGCCATCACCGAGGCGGCCATGCGCGGCGAGATTACCGACTACAAAGACAGCCTGCGCCGCCGTGTAGCGCTGCTTAAAGGCGTTCCTGTTAGTGCGATGGAGCAGGTATACACGCAGCGCTTGCAGCTTAACCCTGGCGCACAGGTGTTGACGCAAGCTTTTAAAGCTGCGGGCATGAAGCTGCTTTTAGTGTCGGGTGGTTTCACGTTTTTTACGGATCGTATTCGTGATCGATTGCAGATCGACTGGGCGCGCTCTAACGTGCTGGAGATAGCCGATGGCCTACTGACAGGCCGCATGGTAGACCAGCCTTGGGGTGATATTTGTGACGGCGAACAAAAGCGCCTGACGCTGCTTCAGACATGCGCTGCCATGGGCATTGATGCATCGCAAACCATCGCAGTGGGTGATGGCGCAAACGATTTGCCCATGATGGGTGCGGCAGGTTTGTCAGTAGCCTTTCACGCTAAACCTGCAGTGCGTGCCAAAGCGATGGTGTCTATCAACACGGGTGGTTTAGACCGTGTTTTAGGGCTATTTACCAGCTAAATCAGCCTGTAGTCCAAGTATTTATTACTTATATAGCTATTAAATTGATAGTGAAGCATTACAAACCTAGCAACCTTACCGCGTTGCCTTTCAATATTCCCGGCATCACTTCAGGCTTAAACCCAGCTTCTTCAAAGTCTTTCATCCAACGCTCAGGCGTGATCAGCGGGAAGTCGCTGCCGAACAGCACCCGGTCTTTAAGCAGCGTGTTGGCGTAGTGCACCAGTTGCTTAGGAAAATACTTGGGGCTCCAGCCGCTCAGGTCAATCCACACATTGGGCTTGTGCGTTGCTACCGATAAAGCCTCGTCTTGCCACGGAAAACTCGGGTGCGCCATCACAATTTGCATGTCTGGAAAGCTAATCGCTACGTCGTCCAAATGCATGGGGTTGCTGTACTCTAGCCGCAGCCCACCACCACAGCGCATGCCGCTGCCAATGCCGCTGTGTCCAGTGTGAAAAATCGCTGGCAGTTTGTAGGCGTTGATCACCTCGTAGATCGGCCAAGCCATTTTGTCGTAGGGATGGTAGCCCTGTACAGTGGGGTGAAACTTAAAGCCCTTCACGCCCTCTTGCGTAATCAAGCGCTCAGCCTCGCGTGCGCCTAGCTTGCCTTTGTGCGGGTCAATGCTGCCAAAGGCCATCATCATGTCGCTGTTCTCGCGCGCGGCCTGGGCTATTTCTTCGTTGGGTATGCGGCGACGGCCCATCTGCGCTTCGGCATCGACGGTAAACATCACTAGGCCGATTTTGCGTTCGCGATAATAGGCAATCGTCTCGGCAATGGTCGGGCGGCGGGCGTTTTTAAAGTACTTGTCGGCTGCGCGGTCATATTCTTCGCCATAGGCATCAAAAGGGTTCCAGCAGCTCACCTCGGCGTGGGTGTGGATGTCGATAGCGATCAGGTCTTGGTGGTTCATGGCAGCAGGCGTTTAATAAAGCTAAAAAGTATTGCGTAACAAATCTTCAGGTTCAGGGGTAACTACGGATGAGCATTTGCTAAGTTTCGACTAAATTTAGTTATTCAATATAACCTATATCAGTGATTTTCGCCACATGACTTTACCCACTACCGAAGCTAACACCCAAGATATTTCTGTCGACCAACAAGGCGCTGTCGCCATCATCACGCTGCGCCGTGCGCAAAAGCGCAATGCATTGAACGACGCGCTGGTGCTAGGCCTAGAGTACGCCTTTACGCACCTTGCTGCAGGTACACGCGCAGCAGTGATTGTGGGCGATGGCGACCATTTTTGTGCAGGCCTGGATTTAAGCGAGCTGCAAGAGCGCGGCACTATCGAAGGGCTGCACCACTCACGCATGTGGCACCGCGCTTTTAACGCCATAGAAAAAGGCTCAGTGCCTGTCGTAGCTGCACTGCACGGCGCAGTGGTAGGCGGCGGTATGGAGCTGGCCAGCAGCTGCCATATTCGCGTGGCCGATGAGACAGCGTTCTTTGCTTTTCCAGAGGGTACGCGCGGTATTTTTGTAGGTGGCGGCGGTTCAGTGCGCGCACCTAAGCTGATTGGCGAACACCGCATGCTGGACATGATGCTGACTGGCCGTGTGTACAAAGCTGCTGAGGCTGTGCCCGTGGGCTTTGCGCAATATCTGGTGCCCACTGGCACTGCCAAGGCCAAAGCGATTGAATTGGCGCAAAAAATTGCCACCAACGCGCCTATGACCAACTACGCCCTGATGCACGCCCTGCCGCGCATTGCCGAGCAAACGGCAGACCACGGTTTTTTTACTGAGGCACTAATGGCGTCGATCACCGAGACTGCGCCTGAGGCGCAGCAACGTGTGAAGGACTTTTTAGAAGGCCGCGCGGCTAAGGTAAAGGCGGGTTAAGACGGGTTAAGGCAAAGCTTATCTAAGGGCGAAGAACTGATACCGGACGCGAAGGGCGCGAAGGTTGCGAAGGTTGCGCGAAGGACGCTAAAGGAATACCAAATTTTTATGAGTGACATACCTGTTTATCGCGACTTTACTTTTGGCGTGACTCGCGCAGTGAAAACTGAGCGCGGAGGAAACACTTATTTGTCAGCCGAGCAGGCTTTGCAGGCTTATCCAGAACGCCTCACTGATCGCCTGCAGCACTGGGCGCACACCGCGCCTGAGCGCACTTGGATGGCGCGGCGCGATAGCACGGGCGTTTGGGTAAAAATCAGTTATGCCCAAGCTTGGGACAAAGCGCAGCGCATAGGCCAAGCCCTGCTTAATCGCGGGTTGGGCGTCGATAAACCCGTGGCCATCTTGAGCGAAAACAGCCTAGAACATGCCCTGTTGGCCATTGGCTGCATGACCGTGGGCGTGCCGTATTGCAGCGTATCCACTGCCTACAGCTTAATGAGCCAAGACTATGAAAAGCTGCGCCATGTACTGAGCACCATCACCCCGGGTTTGGTGTACGCCAGCGATTGGGCGCGCTACGGCAAAGCTATTGACGCTGTGCTGGGTGCTGACGTGGAAGTTGCTACAAATACCATAGCTACCCGAGCAATAAATACGTGGACTACCACCCTATTTGATGCACTTTTAAGCACAAATACCACGCCCGCAGTCGCAGAGGCCATGCAGGCCACTGGCGGCGACACGATAGTGAAGTTTTTGTTCACCAGCGGCTCTACCAAGCTGCCCAAAGGCGTGGTCAACACCCAGCGCATGATTTGCGCTAACCAGCAGCAGATGGCGCAGTCCAAACCCAGCGTGTTTGACATTCCGCCCGTGCTGGTGGACTGGCCGCCCTGGAACCACACCTTCGGCGGCAACCATGATTTCAACCTCGTGCTGTTCCATGGCGGCACGCTGTACATCAACGACGGCAAGCCCACGCCAGCTTTGATTGGCGAGACCATTCGCAACCTCACCGAGATTGCGCCCACGGTGTATTACGACGTACCGATTGGCTTTGAATATCTCGCCAACGCGATGAAGACTAACGCCGCGCTACGTAAAAATTTACTCTCCAACCTGCGCATGTTTTTCTACGCGGGCGCAGCGCTGGCGCAGCCTATTTGGGACTCGCTGTATGAAACCCAAGAAAAAGAGCTGGGCTACCGCATTCCCATGACCACTGGCCTGGGCATGACCGAGAGCGCGCCGTTTGGCTTGTTTGTTACCAACACGCAAGTCAAGGCGGGCGACCTGGGCCTGCCCACGCCGGGCCTGGAGCTCAAGCTAGTGCCCAGTGGCGACAAATTGGAGGTGCGCTACCGTGGCCCTAACGTCACGCCCGGCTACTGGAAAAACGAAGCCGCAACCCAAGAAAGTTTTGACGAAGAAGGCTTTTTTTGCACTGGCGATGCGGTCAAATGGATTGACGAGGCGGACATTCACCAAGGCCTGAAATTTGATGGCCGCATAGCTGAAGACTTTAAGCTGTCCACCGGCACCTTCGTCAGCGTAGGGCCGCTGCGCGCCAAGGTCATTGCCGCTGGTGCGCCGCTGATTCAAGATGTGGTGATTACTGGGCTGAATGAAAAAGAAGTCGGCGCGCTGATTATCTTAGCGCTAGGCCCCGCTAAAAAGTTTGCTGGCTTACCTGACAGCGCCACGATGAAACAAGTGGCTGAGCACGCCTGTATCCAACAAGCCATGGCAAACATGCTGACCACATTAGCCACTACTGCCACAGGTTCATCCAGCCGCATTGCCCGCGCGGTGGTACTGACCGAGCCACCCCAGATCGACAAAGGTGAGATCACCGACAAAGGCAGCATCAACCAGCGCGCTGTGCTGACTGCTCGCGCTGCCTTGGTGCAAGCGCTGTATGCGGATACTGCGCCTCATTTGATCAAGCCTTCCCATGCTTGAGCAACACCATTAACAAATACCACTCGCATCAACCTTGAGAGCTTTCTTAACACACCGCGTTCCATTGTCATCATCACTTTTACAGGAGACTCGCTATGTCTAATCGCCGTCAATTTATCCAATCCAGCGCCGCTGCTGCCACGCTGGGCCTGGGCGCACTGCCCACATTCGCACAAACCCGCCCTGAGCTGCTGCGCATCATTGTGGGCTTTCCACCCGGCGGGACGACCGACGCTTTTGCGCGACGCGTGGGCGAGAAGCTGCGCGGTGTCTATGCCAACAACGTCGTCATCGACAACAAGCCCGGTGCAGGTGGCCAGGTAGGCGTGTTGACCCTTAAAGCCGCACCAGCTGATGGCGCCACCATGCTGTACACCCCTGCGTCCATGCTCACTATTTACCCGCACTCGTACAGCAAGCTGGGCTACAAACAAGACGATGTCGCGCCCATCAGTATCGGCCACTCCACTGACCATGCATTTGCCGTGGGCCCAGCAGTGCCTGAGTCTGTCACCAACATCAAACTATTTATCGAATGGGCCAAACAAAACCCCGGCAAAGCCAGCATTGGCAACCCCGGCGCAGGCTCTATGCCGCATTTGCTAGCGGGCCGTTTGGCCAGCATTGCTAATTTCCAAATTACCAACGTTCCATTTGCAGGGTCTGGCCCAGGTGTACCTCAGGTGTTAGGCGGCCAGATTGCAGGCATGTCGTCTCCACTGGGCGACTGGATGCAGCACATCAAAACGGGCCGCGCCCGCCTGCTGGCCACCTCGGGGCCAATACGTTCCACTTTCACGCCCGATGTTCCCACCTACAAAGAGCAAGGCTTTGACGAGCTGGTAGTACGCGAATGGTTTGGTTTTTTTATGCCAGCAGGCGCCAGCCAAGCTGTCAAAGACCGCGCCTCTACATTGATTCGCGCCGCACTCATCCAGCCCGACGTGATCGCAGCCATGCAACCCTTAGCAGCACATGTCGAGCCCACCACCATCGCAGAGCACCAGCAGCGACTTAAAGACGACAGCGTGTTGGCTGGCAAATTGGTGCAGTCACTGGGCTTTAAAGCGGACTCCTAAGCCTTCGCGCATGACCACGTGCTTGAGCTCACGCGCATGCGCATGCGCTCTCACAATAGCCCGGCTGTAATCACACATAACTTTGGAGACTTCCATGCAGCGACACATCACAAAGACTATCCTTCAAAGCGCTGCATGCATTGCAGGCATAGGTTTGCTCGCTGCCTGTAGCTCGATGTCCAGCAAGCAGCCTGTGGGTCAGCTCAAACCTGCCACGGGTGCCAGCTTGCAGCGCTGCGGCGAGCTGGCGGGTGGTTTTCAATTTAATCAAACCCGTATCGACACAGCGCTGCCAGTGGCTGCGGGCATGTCGTCTATGGCTAACCAACCTTTGCCAGCCCATTGCGAAGTCAAAGGCAAAATGTTTGAGCGCAAAGGCAGCGACGGGCGCGACTACGCCATTGCCTTTGAAATGCGCCTGCCCACCGCCTGGAACGGCCGCTTTTACTACCAAGGCAATGGTGGGCTAGACGGCAGCGTGCAGCCCGCGCTAGGTGCCCTAGGCGGTGGCCCGCTCACTGGCGCGCTGATGCAAGGCTTTGCAGTCATCAGCTCAGACGCTGGCCACACAGGCGCGCAAACGCCCTACTTTGGCCTAGAACCACAAGCCCGGCTGGACTACGGCTACCAGGCCGTGGGCAAGCTCACCCCCATGGCCAAGGCCATGATTGCCAGCGCCTACGGCAAACAACCCGACCGCTCCTACATTGGCGGCTGCTCTAACGGTGGCCGCCACGCCATGGTGGCCGCTGCGCGGTACAGCGACCAGTTTGACGGCTACTTGATCGGTGCGCCCGGCTACCGCTTGCCCAACTCGGCTTTAGCGCAAATTTGGGGTGCTCAGCAATGGGCCAAGCTGGCCACACCCGGTGCCACCGTGAAGCACCCCATGATTCCCAACGCCACATTGGCTGATTTGGCCAGCGCGCTGACTGGACAAGAACGGCAAACCGTGGCCAACGCCATTCTTGATAAATGCGATGCACTAGACAGCGTGCGAGACGGCATGGTGCAGGCCACCCAGCAATGCCAAAGCACATTTAGCCTGCAGCGCGACGTGCCCACCTGCAGCGCAGAACGCACTGGTAGCTGCCTGAGCGCTGCACAAAAAACCACTTTGGCCAGCGTAATGCAAGGCGGAAAAACCAAAGATGGTAAAACTGACCTTTACAGCAACTTTGCCTTTGACCCAGGCATCGCTGGCAGCAACTGGGCCACTTGGAAGTTTGTCAACTCTTTAGCTCTAGACCCCTTGGCGCTAGGTGCGGTGTTCAGCGTGCCACCGGGCCGAGTAGACCCGCTAACCGATGATATCGACGCGCGCCTAGCGCTGATGCAAGCTAAAAACAGCACTTATGTGGAGTCTGGCTTTGACCACATGATGCCGCCATGGGGCAAAGCCAATAGCATCCGTGACTTGCGCGCACGCGGCGGCAAAATGCTGATGTACCACGGTGTCAGCGACCCTATCTTCTCCGCCGAGGACACACGCCGCTTCGTGGATAACTTGCAAATGTCGCATGACAACACAGCGGCTGACCACGTACGCTATTTCCCCGTACCCGGCATGAACCACTGCAGTGGCGGGCCAGCGGCAGACCAGTTTGACGCGCTCACGCCGCTGGTGCAGTGGGTGGAGTATGGCCAAGCCCCGCGCTCCATCATCGCCAGCGTGCGCGGCGCAGGGGTATTTGGCGGAGCAAACCCCGGCGGCGTCAATCTTGACTTACCTAAAGACTGGGCTGATAACCGCACCCGCCCCTTGTGCGCCTACCCCACAGTCGCCAAATTTCAAGGCACTGGCAGCACTGAAGACGCTAATAACTTTAAGTGCCAGCAGCCTTGAGCTAATTTACAGCTCAGGCAGGTCAATCAACGCAAGCTTGCTGTACATTCTGTCGATATGCCCTCAGCCCGCGCCAACACGATCAGCAAAAAAGCCCCTGCGCCCAAAGCCAGCAAAGCGGCTACGGTTCTGGACACGAGGTTTTTAGAAAGCCTGATGGGCTATAACGCCCGGCGCGCTGCCTTGACCATCATTGACATGTTCTTTCAGCGCATGGCGGTGTATGACTTGCGGCCGGTGGATTTCTCGGTTTTATCGGTAATTGCCCATAACCCCGGCGTCACCTCGCGCCAGCTGTGCCAAACGCTGGGCATTTTGCCGCCCAATTTTGTGGCCATGCTGGCCAGCTTGCAAAAGCGCGAATTAGTGCAACGCCTGCCACACCCCAGCGACAAGCGCGCTATCGCCCTGCAATTGAGCCCTACCGGCAAAGCCATGATGCGCAAAGCCGAGCAAACTGTGCAAACATCAGAGCTTGACGCTACAGCCAGTCTGAGCACCGCTGAGCGCGACACGCTTATGGCCTTACTGCAAAAAATTTATCTGCATAAATCACCCCCACCTACACCCCAAGTCCCCGCCCAATCTGCTGCACGGACAAGCCCGCGACCCAAAGCCCGGCCAACCGCGAAGTGAGCTCTTTATTGCGCCTCGCTGAGCCCCTTTTTATACGCTCAATAAGCCCCAAAGCTAGGCCCTAAGCGCCCCTGCGGTGCAAAAAGTGCAGCAAAAGAACCACAAAATTAGGGTTTGCGCCTAGTTTTGTTGCACAAGTAGCTATGATAGTTGTAGCATTTTTTGAAAAATGCGTTATATTTCAATCAGTTCGAGCCAAAAGCTCTTATTTCACATTACCCGCCAAAACAACTTATTCTTAGGAGAAGCCTCTCATGAGCGCCAAGGACAATGCTGCTGTAAACCAACTGTTCGACTTGCTTGAGTCGCGCTTCGCCATCCGTGTTTTGTGGGCGCTCAAAGACGGCCACCCGCAAACCTTTCGCCTGCTACAAGATAGCGTTGGCGGCATAACACCTAACACCTTGAACACCCGTTTAAAAGAAATGCGCGCTGCCGGTTTGATCACCCACGGTGACAACGGCTACGGCGTTACCAGCAGCGGCGCTGACCTGCTGCGCCGTATGAACGAGATGAGCGCCTTTGCCACTAAGTGGACCAGCGCCCTCAAAGCCAAGAAGAAGTAAGCTTCAAGGTTAGAATTACCTTTCGCCACTAAAGCAGCCGCTGAGGTTGCTTTTTTTATGCTTTTTCCAATCGAATAGCCTTGCAGTCCAAGTATTCATTACTTAAGCAGCTATCAAATTTATAGTAAATTAACTTTAGAAAGACTCTGCCATGTCCTCAATTACCACACCAAGCGGCTTGGAGTACACCGACACCCAAGTAGGCACCGGTGCCGCAGCTGTAGCGGGCCAACAAGTTAGCGTGCATTACACCGGCTGGTTGTTCAACGACGGCGTGCAAGGTGCTAAGTTTGACTCTAGCAAAGACCGTGGCCAACCGTTTGAGTTTGACTTGGGCGCAGGCATGGTCATCAAAGGCTGGGACGAAGGCGTAGCGGGCATGCAAGTAGGCGGTGCGCGTACCCTGGTCATCCCGGCAGCCCTCGGGTACGGCGCACGCGGTGCGGGCGGCGTGATCCCGCCTAACGCAACGCTGAAGTTTGATGTCGAGCTGTTAGGCCTGCGCGGCTAATCTGGCAGCCCTTCATCGCAACCTAAGGCGCACCCGTTGCGCCTTTTTTAATTCCAACTGCCCATGAACTCTGCCGCACTATCGCTGCGCACTGCGCTGATTTTTGCCACCGCCATTGCCGTAGTCAATGGCTTTGGCCGCTTTGCCTATGCGCTGCTGCTGCCGGTGATGCGGCAAGATTTGAGCTGGGACTACGCGCTGTCGGGCTGGCTTAACACTGCCAACTCGCTGGGCTACGGCCTAGGGGCGTTGGCTGGCATGTGGCTGCTGTCGCGCTTTCGGCCAGCCACGTTGTTTGTCTGGGGTTTAGTGATTTGCGTACTTACGCTGCTAATGTGTGGCCTAACGCGAGAGCTCAGCTTGATGATGGTGTGGCGTTTTGCCAGCGGCGTGGGATCAGCCTGGGTGTTTGCCTGCGGCGGTGCGCTGGTGGCGGCCCACTACAGCCAAGACGGCGTCAAATCTGCCGCTGCCATTGCCATTTATTACGCCGGGGGTGGTTTGGGCATTGCTTTGTCGGGCCTGCTGCTCTGGCCTGTGTTGGGCTTGCAATGGAGCTGGGCATCGGGCTGGGTCGTTTTAGGCTTGGCAGGATTGGCCTTATCTTTGTGGCCCAGCAAATTGGCATTGCGCATTGGCGGTAGTACCAGCAGCGTGACTGGCGAGAACCTGCGCTGGCAGCATTACACGCCTATTTTGACGGCCTACTTTTTGTTTGGAGTGGGCTATATCGTCTACATGACTTTTGTTGTCGCCTGGTTGCGTGACATGCAGCTGGGAGCAGACGCAACCACGGCGGTATGGCTGGTCATGGGTTTAGCAGCCATCGCCTCGGGCTGGGTCTGGCGCGGCGTGATGACGCGCTGGTGGCCGATTCACACCTTTGCAGCGGCCTGCCTGTGCACTGCTGCTGGCACGGCACTGCCTATTGCGTCTAATAGCGTGTGGGTGTTGTTGGTGTCTGCCCTGCTGGTGGGTGGTTCGTTTTTTATGGTGCCGGGCGCCATGTTGGCCCTAGCCCGCAGCACACTGCCACCCAGTTTGTGGGCCAAAACCATGAATCTTTTTACATTTATCTTTGCGATTGGCCAAGGTGTAGGGCCTGTAGCAGCAGGCTGGATAGCCGACCATTACAGCCTGAACGCAGCTATGGCAGCAGGTGCAGCCACCTTGGTGCTAGCCGCTGGCCTGGCTCTAGTGCAAAAAAGAGGCTCTGGCGCTTTATAATCCTGCTCAAACAGCTACGGTTTTGCTAGCGGTCCATGTACCGCAATTTTTGCACTTTTGGGCTGTTTAACCCCTTGAAACCCCCAAAAACGCACTCATTTGTGCGGCAAGTTAATCTTTTAGCCTTAAATTTTTGCTACTAATTCCCGAACATGTCAGATCAACCCAAACCCGATACCAACGCTAATTTAGGCGCTGATAATGCCGCGGCAAGCGCCGCCAAGGAAGCCGCCGACTTAGTGGGCCAAGACCTGGCCGCACATGCCAGAGACTTGGCCGCGCGCGCTAATGACTTGGCCGCGCGTGGTAATGACTTGGCTGCGCGTGCCAAGGCCGCTGGCGTGCCCGCTGATGCCTCACCTGAAGAAATCGAAGCCGCCCTGGCGGCCAACGAGTCTGAGGCCGTTGATGAGCTGACCGTGGCGCTGGCCGAGGTAGCCACCCTCAAAGCCAAAGCGGCCGACCTGCAAGACCAATACATGCGCGGCCAAGCCGAAGTACAAAACGCCCGCCGCCGTGCTGAAGACGAAGTGTCTAAAGCCCGCAAATTCGGCGTAGAAAGCTTTGCCGAAAGCCTGCTGCCAGTAGCTGATTCATTGATCGCAGGTCTGGCCATCAAAGATGCCACGATTGAGCAAATTCGCGAGGGCGCCGAGGCTACCTTGCGCCAGCTCACCAGCGCGCTAGAGCGCAACAAAGTCATGACGATTGACCCACCGGCTGGCGAGAAATTTGATGCCCACAAACACCAAGCCATCAGCATGGTGCCTTCTGAGCAAGAAGCCAACACCGTGGTGAGCGTGCTGCAAAAGGGCTACACCATAGCGGACCGCGTTCTGCGGCCTGCTTTGGTTACCGTTGCAGCGGCTAAGTAATTTTTAAAGGTTTTTAAGACATTTTTTGAACGCAGAGGGCGCAAAGGTTGCGCAAAGAGCGCAGAAGAAGACAAAGAAAATACAAAAAAAGAAAACCAAAAAGTACAAACTTATTCAATTAAATTTACTAAATTTTCTCTTTTTTGTATTCTTTTTCTCCCTCTTTTCTGCGTTCTCTGCGCAACCTTCGCGACCTCTGCGTTCAAAAACTCTTAAAACCCCTTGCAATCCACCATCTCATCCACAAATACATACCATTCAAAATTTAGGAGTAAAAATCATGGGCAAAATCATTGGCATCGACCTAGGCACCACCAACAGTTGCGTTTCCATCATGGAAGGCAACGTCACCAAAGTCATTGAGAACTCAGAGGGCGCACGCACTACGCCGTCTATCGTGGCTTACCAAGAGGACGGTGAAGTGCTAGTGGGCGCGTCGGCCAAGCGCCAAGCGGTGACTAACCCCAAGAACACGCTGTACGCGATCAAGCGTTTAATCGGCCGCAAATTCACCGAAAAAGAAGTCCAAAAAGACATCGGCCTAATGCCCTACAGCATAGTCGCTGCCGACAACGGCGACGCATGGGTAGAAGTGCGCGGCAAGAAAATGTCGGCCCAGCAGGTGTCAGCTGATATCTTGCGCAAGATGAAGAAAACCGCCGAAGACTATCTAGGCGAGACCGTCACCGAGGCCGTGATTACCGTGCCCGCGTACTTTAACGACGCGCAGCGCCAAGCCACCAAAGACGCGGGCCGCATTGCGGGCCTGGACGTAAAGCGCATCATTAACGAGCCTACTGCAGCCGCATTGGCTTTTGGCTTGGACAAAAACGAAAAAGGCGATCGCAAAATTGCCGTGTATGACTTGGGTGGCGGTACGTTTGACGTGTCAATCATCGAGATTGCTGATGTCGACGGCGAAAAGCAGTTTGAAGTGTTATCCACCAACGGTGACACCTTTCTGGGCGGCGAAGATTTTGACCAGCGCGTCATCGAGTTCATCATCGCTGAGTTCAAAAAAGAGCAAGGCGTTGATTTGGGCAAAGACGTGCTGGCCTTGCAGCGCCTGAAAGAAGCCGCAGAAAAAGCCAAAATCGAGCTGTCCAGCAGCGTGTCTACTGACATCAACCTGCCCTACATCACAGCCGATGCGTCTGGCCCTAAACACCTGAGCATCAAAATGACCCGCGCCAAGCTGGAAAGTCTGGTCGAAGAACTGATTGAGCGCACCATTGCACCGTGCCGCACCGCCATTAAAGACGCTGGCGTGGCTGTGGGCGATATTCACGACGTGATTTTGGTGGGCGGTATGACCCGCATGCCTAAAGTGCAAGAAAAGGTCAAAGAGTTCTTTGGCAAAGAAGCTCGCAAAGACGTGAACCCGGACGAAGCTGTGGCCGTAGGCGCTGCGATTCAAGGCCAGGTTTTGAGCGGCGACCGCAAAGACGTGCTGCTGCTCGACGTCACGCCACTGTCACTGGGTATCGAAACCCTGGGCGGCGTGATGACCAAGATGATCACCAAGAACACCACTATTCCAACGAAGTTTGCACAAACCTTCTCGACTGCTGACGACAACCAGCCCGCAGTAACCATTAAGGTATACCAAGGCGAGCGCGAGATGGCCAGCGGCAACAAGTCACTCGGTGAGTTCAACCTAGAAGGCATCCCGCCATCAGCGCGCGGCACGCCACAGATTGAAGTGTCGTTTGACATTGACGCCAACGGCATTTTGCACGTGGGTGCCAAAGACAAAGGCACTGGCAAAGAAAACAAAATCACCATCAAAGCCAACTCTGGTTTGTCTGAAGAAGAAATTCAAAAGATGGTGAAAGACGCTGAGCTGAACGCTGCCGACGACAAGAAAAAACTCGAACTCATCCAAGCGCGCAACACAGCCGATGCACTGGTGCACAGCACCAAAAAAAGCATGACTGAGTATGCTGACAAGCTGGAACCCGCCGAGAAAGAAAAAATCGAAGCTGGCCTAAAAGACTTGGAAGAAGCCATCAAAGGCGAAGACAAAGACGCCATCACGCAAAAGCAAGCCGCGCTGGAAATTTCAGCCCAAAAACTGGGCGAGAAAATGTACGCCGACATGCAAGCCCAGCAAGCCGCTAATGCAGCCGCCACGGGTGCAGCAGGCGCGGATGCCGGTGCTGACGCAGAAGCAGCGGCTAAAGCCAAAGCCAAAGACGACAACGTGGTGGACGCTGAAGTTAAGGAAGTTAAAAAGGGCTAAGCCTTTCACCACCCAAACCAATCACGCGCCGCGCATGACTGATCACACCAGATCATCATCGCGGCGTTTGTGCTAACTGAATATTGATAAAATGGCCAAACGCGACTATTACGAATCACTGGGTGTGGCTAAAAACGCCTCGGACGAAGACATTAAAAAAGCTTATCGCAAGATGGCGATGAAGCACCACCCTGACCGCAACCAAGGCGATGCGGCTAAGGCAGCTGAGGTCAAGTTTAAAGAGTGCAAAGAAGCCTACGAAATGCTGTCGGACGGCAATAAGCGTGCAGCGTATGACCAGTACGGCCATGCGGGTGTAGACCCCAATCGCGGCGGCGGTGCGCATGGAGCAGAAGGTTTTGGTGGGTTTGCAGAAGCGTTTGGCGATATTTTTGGTGAAGCGTTTGGTGGCCGCGGCCGCCAGCAAGGTGGCGGGCGGCAAGTCTACCGTGGGGGCGATTTAAGCTACGCAATGGAAGTCACGCTAGAAGAAGCGGCCGTTGGCAAAGAAGCTCAAATCCGCATTCCTAGCTGGGACAATTGCACTACCTGCCAAGGCAGTGGTGCCAAGCCTGGTACCAAGCCCATTACCTGCACCACCTGTGCAGGCCATGGCCAGGTGCAGATGCGCCAAGGCTTTTTCAGCGTGCAGCAAACCTGCCCTACCTGCAAAGGCACTGGCAAACTCATCCCCGAGCCCTGCGTGGCCTGCCACGGCGTGGGCAAAACAAAGAACAACAAAACCCTCGAAGTCAAAATCCCAGCGGGCATTGACGACGGCATGCGCATTCGCAGCGCAGGCAATGGCGAGCCGGGCACTAACGGCGGGCCAGCGGGTGACTTATATATCGAGATTCGCCTCAAGAAGCACGATATTTTTGAGCGCGATGGCGACGACTTGCACTGCCAAGTGCCAGTCAGCTTCCCCACCGCAGCCTTGGGCGGCGAGATCGAAGTACCCACGCTAGCGGGCAAGGCGGGCATCGACATCCCCGATGGCACCCAGCACGGCAAAACCTTCCGTTTGCGCGGCAAAGGTATCAAAGGTGTGCGTTCAAGCTACCCTGGAGATTTGTACTGCCACATCGCCATTGAAACGCCTGTCAAGTTAACTGAGCATCAGCGCAAACTGCTCAAAGAGTTTGACGAATCAGTGCGTAAAGGCGGTGCCAAGCATTCGCCTAATGAAGACAGCTGGACCGATAAGTTGAAAAGCTTTTTTAACTGACCACTAGCTCAAGCAGCTAACACAACACAAAGCGCCGCCAGTACCACTGGGGCGCTTTTTTATTGGCACTACATCTTCAGCGTAAATTCCAGCGTCGTACCCGCCAGCTCAATCAAGTCAAAATCATTGAGCAGCACAGGCTCTTCGGTAATAGGCATGCTGTTGAGCTTAGGTATCACCAACGCTTCGATGCAAGAAATAAAGTAGCCATGGCGGCGGTGGGCAATCGCCACCATCGCCACGCCGCGTTTACCGAAGGTAGACACTGCTTTGTACACCGGCAGCTCTAGCCCTGCTGACGATCCGGTCAGCACCTTGAAACTGGCTTGCATTGCGCCGCTATTTGAGTGCACTTGCCCACTGCTGAGCGGCATGGCAAAGGTATTACCTTCGTCGGTTAGTTCATTGGCGCTGAGGTACAAAATTTTAAATTTACCAATGGCAATCACATCCTTGTCTTGCAGCAAATGCATGCGGACCATGGCGCCGTTGATATAAGTGCCGTTGGTGCTGTTCAAGTCAAACACGACGACATCGGTTAAGCCGGTCAACTCGAACGCACAATGCTCACCACTAACAGCCATGTCGGTCAGCACAATATGGTTGTGTGGCTTGCGGCCCAGAGTGGTGCGCTCTAGCGTGAGGTACACCCTTTGAATTTCTACCCCATCAACTGACGTGATAAGTTGCGGCATACGGTCTCCAGCATTGAATGATCTAAATGATGGCAGAGCGCGCCATGGCATGCTGCAAGTAATGTTACTTTTAAGGTAAGCAGATATTTCTAAAGTGCAGGTTACTATTAATTCAATAGCATTAAAACTAGTGAATACTTGGACTACAGGCACTTTCTATTGGTAAATTGTGCTTTTACTGAAACACGATTTGCTGGACAAAGGCGTGGTGCTGAGAAAAGTCTAAATCAGGCCGTACGCCCCACATTGGTTGTCACAATGCAGCCTGCAATGCGCCAGCTTTTGGTTTTGTCTTTAGCGCCAGGGCGCTGCAGCGAATACACAGCCAGCCAAGGGGTGTCTTTCGCGTCTGTCATTTGCACTTTCATGATGATGTTGTCGCCGTCTTGCTCTGGCTTGAAATACGCCACGCTGGCGGGGCGGTACACCACCGGGTACTGGGCCTGCACCATCGCCATAAATTTAGCCGGGGTTTTAAACATCGATTGAATTGGGGCGGAGGCCAAGGCAAAAGCTTTTTTAGCGTCATCGCCAGCAAATGCAGCCAGCTGCGCGGCCACCACGTCACGCGCGGCTTTTTCGTCCTCAGCGCTCAGACTGGCGGCAAAGCTAGCTGAAGCCGCGCTGCACAACACCACAGCTAATGCGCCCCTGCGACTAAGTGTGTGGCCCAAACCACTGAACGCAAAACGATAGAGGGTTGATGGTGAAAGTGGCATAACTGGCTTTCTGTGGATATCGGTGAATGCTAGCAGTACGATAATACCCCTATGAAAACTGTAGATCAAATTGCCGCCGAACTTCAGGGTTATGACCCTAATGCCTTGCCTGCGGACAAAGTCAATGAGTTTTTGGCTCAATTGGTCACCCCCATTTCGGCCACTGAGCAGGTGGACCTGTTTACCGCCCTAGGCAGGGTGCTGGCGCGCGATGTAGTGTCGCCCATCAGCGTGCCGCCGCACGACAACTCGGCCATGGACGGCTATGCTTTTCAAGGTGCAAACTTAAGCGCCGCTGGCCCCAGCCAGTTTGCCGTGGTGGGCACTGCGCTGGCAGGCAAGGCTTGGCAAGGCAGCGTGCACGCTGGGCAGTGCGTCAAAATCATGACTGGTGCCATCATGCCTGCGGGCCTGGACACCGTGGTGCCGCAAGAGCAATGCACCGTAGCCACAGACCACATCAGCATCGCGCCCGGCGTGCTTAAGACCGGTGATAACCGCCGCTTTAAAGGCGAAGACTTGATGCAAGGCGCACCGGCCTTGCACCAAGGCGATGTGCTCACACCTGCTGCCATCGGCCTGCTGGCAAGCATCAACATTGCGCAAGTTAGCGTGCTGCGCAAGCTGAAAGTAGCCTACTTTTCAACTGGCGACGAAGTGCTGAGCCTGGGCGATGCGCCGCGCGAAGGCGCGATCTACGACAGCAACCGCTACACCGTGTACGGCATGTTGACCCAGCTGGGCATTGAGGTGATTGACATGGGTGTGGTGCGCGATAAGCCTGCGTTGCTAGAGGCTGCTTTTCGCAGCGCTGCAGCGCAGGCTGATGCGGTTATCACCAGTGGCGGCGTCAGTGTGGGCGAGGCCGACTTTACCAAAGCCATGATGCACCAACTGGGCAGCGAGGTAGCAGGCGGCGGTGTAGCATTTTGGAAAATAGCCATGCGCCCTGGCAGACCGATGGCTGTGGGCCGTATTGGCAAAAAACCTGCTCAAAACGCTGTTTTAGTAACAAAAACAGCCGATAGTCCAAGTATTCATTACTCTGACAGCTATGAAAACGATAGTACCCTGCTGTTTGGCTTACCGGGCAACCCAGTGGCCGTGATGGTCACCATGCTGGCTTTTGTGCGCCCTGCACTGCTGCGCATGATGGGTGCGAACCCTGCCAAATACTGCAGTACACCGCTGTACCTGCAAGCCAAGTGCACCGAGCCACTGCGCAAAAAACCCGGCCGCACAGAATACCAGCGCGGCACCGTCAGCCGCGCGCCCGACGGTAGCCTGCAAGTGAAAACTACAGGCAACCAAGGCAGCGGCGTGCTGTCCAGCATGGTGCAAGCCAACGGCCTGCTGGTACTGCACCACCAGCAAGGCAATGTGGCTGTGGGCGATGTGGTGGACGTGCTGGTGCTTGACCCCATTTAAAGCAGGTAAGTCAAGCATATAAGTCAAGCATGTAAGCCAAGCCGACAAGTCAAGGTTTTAACCAATGGATAAGGCAGGGTTTCGGTTTAATGGCTATGCTGAGATTATGAATGTTGCAATAACCACCCTCACTTTCTTTGCTGCCAGCGCGCTTGCGTGCACAGCACAGGCCGCCAACCTGTGCGCAGGCGCGGGCAGCTACACTGTGCAGCCGCTGATTGGCGGTGCAGCATTTGACCTGTGCAAAGCACCTGCCAAGGCCGTACTGGTGGTAAACACCGCCAGCCAATGCGGTTTTACCCCGCAATACGAAGGCCTAGAAAAACTGCACCAGCAGTACAAAGCGCAAGGTCTGATGGTGGTGGGTTTTCCTGCTAACGATTTTGGGCAGCAAGAGTCTGGCGGTAACAAGCAAATCGCCGATTTTTGCAAAATCAACTACGGTGTCACTTTTACTGTGGCTGAAAAGCTCAGCAAACCGATTGGCAAAGACCCTTTGTACCAAAAACTCATCGCCGCATCGGGCAGATCGCCTGAGTGGAATTTTCATAAATACCTCATCACGCCAGACGGCAAGGTGCAAAGCTTTGCCTCAGGTGTTGAGCCGCAAAGCCCGGCCTTGGTTAAGGCGGTGAGCGCTGCACTGAATCAGCGCTGAATCTGCTATTTACCCGAGTCAGGCCTGAGCCAAAACTGAGTTAGCTTTTAGCTTACAGGTACAAGCCCTAGGCCCGTATTTGGCAACACAGCCTCTGTCCTGCCCCGCAGCCGCGATAATCACACCATGTCTGAACGTGTTATCCCCCTAGTCGACCAGCGCATCACGCGCCCCCCCTCACTGGTGGCCAGCGTGCCAGAGCAGCGCATTGCCGCCAGCGGCTTGCTGGGCGACACCCTAGGCCGCCCGCTGCGCGACCTGCGCATCAGCGTGACCGACCGCTGCAACTTCAGGTGCAGCTACTGCATGCCCAAAGAGGTGTTTGACAAAGACTACGCCTACTTACCGCACAACGCGCTGCTGAGTTTTGAAGAAATCACCCGGATATCGCGTATTTTTGTAGGCCATGGCGTGCAAAAACTGCGCTTAACCGGTGGCGAGCCGCTGCTGCGTAAAAACCTTGAAGTACTGATTACCCAGCTAGCACAGCTTAAAACCACAGACGGCAAGCCGCTAGACATCACGCTCACCACCAACGGGTCGCTACTGCGCCGCAAAGCTCAGGCGCTCAAAGACGCTGGCCTGCAGCGCGTAACCGTGAGCCTAGATGGGCTGGATGACGCCACTTTTCGCACCATGAACGATGTGGACTTTCCGGTGGCTGATGTGCTAGACGGTATTGCTGCGGCTCAAGAGGCTGGGCTAAAAAATATCAAAGTCAACATGGTAGTTAAACGCGGCACCAACGAGCAGGAGATTTTGCCCATGGCTAGGCATTTTCAAGGCACAGGCGTCACGCTGCGGTTTATTGAATATATGGACGTAGGCGCTACCAACGGCTGGCGCATGAACGAAGTCATGTCGTCTGCTGAGGTAGTGCAACACATTCACCAGCATATGCGCTTAGTGCAGCTTGGGCCATCCGCAATTGGTGAAACCGCCGAGCGCTGGGGCTATGCTGGCGCGGATGGTCAGCACGACCCCGCCCTAGGTGAAGTGGGCTTTATCAGCAGCGTCACCCAAGCCTTTTGCGGTGACTGCAACCGCGCTCGCCTGTCCACCGAAGGCAAGCTGTACCTGTGCCTGTTTGCCACCCAAGGCTACGACCTACGCGAGCTAATGCGCACCCAAGCCAGCGACGACGACCTGACCAGTGCTATAGGCCACATTTGGCAAGGCCGCACCGACCGCTATTCTGAACTGCGCAGCTCAATAGCCGCCGACTCTGGCACCGGTGCACGCCGCGTAGAGATGAGCTATATCGGTGGTTAAGTGCCGCCACTAATTACCTGCTGTGATCACGATTTTTTGACGATTTTTTGACGATCTTTTATCGATTTTTCGCGCTATTTTTGAAAAACTAAGCCTTATGCACGCATCCCAAACCATCACCGCCTTAATCCTTGCCGGAGGCCGTGGCTCGCGCATGGGCGGGGTCGACAAAGGGCTGCAAAGCTTTCATGGCGTGCCGCTGGCGCTGCATACTTTAATGCGCCTGCAAATGCAGGGTGGTGGCTTGATAGCCGAGACCATGGTCAACGCCAACCGCAACCTAGGCGCGTACGAGGCCATGGGCGTAAGCGTGTGGCCCGATGCGTCGCCCGATGCGTTTGCAGGCCCGTTAGCAGGTTTTTTAACCGGCCTAGAGCGCTGCGACACACCGTATTTGTTAACAGTGCCCTGCGACAGCCCACTGTTCCCGCTAGATTTAGCCCAGCGCTTGCTGGACGCACTAGAGCACCACAACGCCGACATAGCGGTGGCCAGCGCGCCCGAGCGAAACAGTAAAAACCCCTGCGCACCCAGCCACACCCGCGCGCAGCCCGTGTTCAGCCTCATGCGCTCCACCCTGATGGAAAGCCTGGTGCAGTTTATGCACGGCGGTGGCCGCAAGATTGACGCATGGACAGCGCAGCACACCACCGTGCTGGTGCCGTTTGATCTG
>JAYTPK010000169.1:0-14746 GCA_043747295.1 Polaromonas sp.
AACAGCAGTTTTTACCGCCAGACCGCTTCACCGTATACCCCAGCTTAGCCAGCGCCGCAGCTAGCCGAAAGCCAAGCTGCGCACTGGCAAAGCGCCACCAGCTGCCTTCACTCGGGGCAGATGCGGTCGGCTTCGGTGGAGTATACGCTGGAATCACGACGTTGAGAGACAAAAGTCAGTTTCATACGGTGTGGTGATTAGGTTCACCCTATATCTCTCAACCCCTTACTCCAATCACCCGCTCTACTAAAGCGCGCCGCGATAAATTTTGGGTTTGAGGCGCGATAAATCATATCTACATTCTATTTCCCCAAGGGAAAAGGAATTGCGCCTCAAAGAACACAGCTACTTGGTCAATGGGTAATTGGCTATCAAAAGCTCGCTGACCTGCTTGGCCTGGCCAGCCGCCAGGGAGTACTTTGTGGGCACGCGCTTGATCTCAAAGCCTTTGAATAAGGCCCGTATCTCTGGCACATCATTGATACTGACCAGCCATTTACCCTTAACGTTGACCAGTTGATCGCGAAGCGCCGTGAAGTCTGCCTTGCTGAATATGCCCTTGCCGTAGACGTCCTCACAGTCCCAGTATGGCGGGTCTAGGTAGAAGAAGGTTGTCTCGCGGTCGGCCTGCTTAATCACCTGGCCATAAGGCCGGTTTTCAATAAACACCTGCGACAACCGTAAATGGGCTTCGCTGAGCTCCTCCTCAAGGCGCAGCAGGTTCAGCCTTGGCTTACCTGTGGCCGCCAGCCCAAAGCTGGGGTGCGTAATCTTGGCCCCAAAGGCGTTCCGCACCAAAAAATAGAACCTTGCAGAACGCTGGATGTCAGTCAGCGTCTCAGGTTCTACCGTTTTCAGCCGGTCAAACTCATCCCGGCTAATCAGCGCCCAGCGAAAGTAGCGCACAAACTCGTCTAGGTGATTTTGCACCACCCTGTACAAGCACACTAAATCTCCGTTGATGTCGTTGATGATCTCGGTTTTACTCTGTGGTTTGCGAAACAGCAGCCAAGCTGCGCCTGCAAAAACCTCCACATAGCACCTGTGCTCGGGTATCAGCGGGATGATGGTGCTGGTCAGCTGGCTTTTGCCACCTACCCATCCAAAGAATGATTTAGCCTGGTTATTAGGCTTTGAATTGCAGTCGCTCATGGTCATACCTTTTAGGTTGTTGACGCTCTGGGCGCTCTGGTGGTGGCACGCTGTTGACCGCAGGGTCTGGGTGCTCTGTGAAGGTGTTGAGCGCGCTGCAGCGAACGCACTTAATCACCAATTTAATAAACTGTCCTTCAGCCAACTTGCGGTTGCAAGCAGCACATCTAATATCTTTCATCTTTGCAAGCCTCTTTCCCAATGGGAAAGTCTGTTAGGCTAACCCCGCTGTGTACACGGTGGCGGGTCTAGCCGACTTGCAGGTTACGTCTGCAGGGAGGGGTTCTCGGGGCTGTTAGCGCAGCCACGCGGGTCGCCCGTCTTTTTTTAAGGTGCGCTACACCTCAATAGTCACAGCCACCAGGGCGGGGGCCAAGCCCTCAACCACACCTGCGCGCACAAACACCTTAGCGCCCACTGCGTAGCCGGTGCCGCGCGCTGTCTGCTGGCCACCGCCTGGGTAAAGCACCGTCACAACCCCAGCGCCTACCGCCGCTACCTGGCCTACCAACAGCGGGCTTTGCGGGAGCAAGGCTAGGAGTTGTTTAAATGGATTTAACATGATCAGGACACCTCCACCAGCACGCTTTGACGCACAGACGGCCGGTTGGCAGTGACCGTTACAGCCCGTACACGTCCGCGCCAAGGCGTTGAGTCGGCCACCTCAATGAGTTGATCCGTGCTCAGCACGCCCGGCTGGCCTGCGCCCACCAAGATAGGCAGCTCTAGGCGGCGCATGATGCGTCCGCCTGCAGCGCCTAGTACAGCCAGGCCACGTTGCTGCGCGGCCATATTGGCCGTGATCAGCGCGTCCGTCACCTGCGCGCCCAACAAGTCACCCGCAGTGCCTTCCCGCTTCACTAGCGCCAGAACGCCTTGTGATGTTCCAGACACGTAGACCGCGTTGATCGCAGGCGAATCACGCAGCTCTTCAAAACGCTCAATAATCGCATCAGGCGACAGGGATACATCAGCCGCAAAAGCCCCGTTCCAGTTCCAAGGCCCACCCAGCACGCCGCCTGGCAGCAATGGATAGGGGTGACGCACCTGCAGCACTGGGGCACTGCGCGCGCTTTGCACATGGCCACCCGCCGCCTGGGCAATCGCCTGCACAGCCGCCAGCGGCGTGCCGTAGTGGCTCCAGGCTCCCGCAGGCACCAGCCAGTCATCAATACCCCAGTCCAGTGTGATAGCCGTATTATCCAGCGCTTGGGCAGCCAACTGCTGCGCAGTGAAGGGCGCAGTGTTCATACGCGCCGTCTCCAATGCGAACGCGGGGCCCAAAGCGGCCGTCACACTGCGCCCCGTAATTTGAGTCACTTTTTTACCAAATACATGCGACTTACTAGGGGGGTCGACCGCAAAAACCCAGTCGATGCCATTGATCGTCACCCGAATCTGCTTAGGCTGGCCAGGCAAGGGCTTGAGCTGATCGAACAGCGAATCAGGGCCGGTAGCGCTCAGTGTCCAGCCATAGCTGCCCACATCCTGGCTCACGGTCGCGCCAGCATATAAAGGCACCTCGGCCAAACTTGGCAGCAAAACCGCCTGCACAGTGTTGATGGTCATATAAAAGCTCGCAGGCAAGACGGCCAGTAGCGCTGGCGCATTGACGGGGCAAAAATGCCCAAAATTAAGAAAGACCGCATTCGGGGCGGCAAAAACCCAAGGGCAATTGAAATTCAGGTTAGCCAATTTAGACACAACAGGCGGCTCAATCGGCGGCACGACGGGCCTACGCAGCCCTGACGGCTGAGCGCCCAGCTGCCAAGGAATATCTCGGTACCAGATCATCGGCAGGCCCGTGCCTGCCACCAAGGCCACATCGCCCTGCAGCGCAGCCGCAACCTGCCAGCGAAGCACTTTCGCCACTGGAGCAGGCAGCAGTTGCTTGTGCTGCAATTGGCTAGACTGCAGCACCGCGCTGCCCAATTGCCAGAAAACCGCTGACGCAACAGGGCTTGGTAACAACTGCCCGAACCCGCCCTCAATCCTGCCAGTGTCTGTGCGCAAGGCCAACGCCCACGCCACCTGTGGCGCAGCCCGCAAACGCCCCGTGTCACCATGCCCCACAGCAACAGCACAAGCAGCTTGCGCACCCAAAACCCAAGGCTGCTCAGTCTGCTTTCTAAAATTGATAGCCTGCGACCAGTCAGTAATACGTGTGCGCTCTGCGGCGATGCCTGGCTGCCAGGGTGCAGCGGCTTGACCCACCACAAATTGAGGCAGTCCGCTGTCATACACCGCGCGCATTTTCATACCGGGCGCTGGACTAACCATGCGCAGCTCGCCCGCCATCGGGGCCACCGCCACCGCACTCAAGCCAAAATTCAAAGCCACGGCGGTGGCCACCACGGCCACAAACGGCCGGGTGAAATTCAGATTAATGACGCTCACGGCTCCACCTGCTCAGCCAGCGACAGGTCGAACGCGCCGCCCGCGTACAACATCAGATCTACCGGGGTGCGCTGGTTGTCGATCCACAATGCCGCCGCACTGCCTGGCAGGCCCACGTCCAGGTCAGCGACAAAGTTGCCTGCACCGTCTACCAGGCGCGCCCACGCGGCTTCGCCTGTCAGTTGCATAAGGGCACTACTAGGCAGGGACAAGGCTTGCCTTTTACCCATCAAACCAGCCTCGCTAGCCGCCGAGAAAACCGAGGTGGACAACAAACGGGCAGCACCCGGGGCCTGCCCCGGGCCGGGGTTAGGCGCGCCATACACCAGCAGCTTGCCCGGTGTAGCAGCGCCATCCAAAGCACGCGTCAGCGCGCGCAGCCGGTCAGCAACCACAGCTTGAGACACCCACATCATGGCCGTACCCGGTCTTTCACCACCGCCTCCTGCGCGCCCGTCTCGTCGTGGCTCACCACAAAATATTCCTGACTTGAGTCTATATTTTGAAAAACATATGCGCCCACACTATCCGACCAGGTCTCGGCCACTAGAAGTGCCGTGCTCTTGTTAAACAGGCGCACTTGTTTGCGCGGGTAGATCACGTTGTTCAACATAGTCGTGCCCGACACCTCACCACTGCCGCCCTGGTAGATGTTGCGCCATCCACGCTCAAAAGTCGGGCTGACAGACCTGGGCGGGCCTGCTTGTTTGCCCTGCGACCCTAGTGATAGAGCGCCGATGGTAGGTTGCAGGACGCGTGAGGTTAAGTTGTTTTGAAACGTTGTGGCAGCATATCCGCGCACCTCGTGCACGCGCACCGTACACCCGTAGACCATAATAGCGGGCATTAAAGGCGGCATGACACCATAAACGTTGTCATAAAAACCCTCATAGAAGGTTGACCCACCTATGCGCAACGATATCCTCCATCCAACACCATAGCTCTTGGCCTCAATTTTCCAAGTCACTACGCCTGCCGTTGGCACCGCAGGAGTGGAGACTTTTGGGCGCTCAGTATTTGCGCTGTAGTCAAAGTCCCGCACATCTAGGTTATAGGGCGTATAAGAAGTAAATCGAACACCCTTCTCTTGGCGAGGTGCTTCGTTAGTGCTCAGCCACAGTCCGTAGTGCTTGTTACCCCAAGCGTCTGCCACCAGCTCTAAATCAGCTTCAAAGGTAAATTCAGAGGTCAAACCTGCGGCTAAGACGCGCCAAAGAGTGGTATCACCTACAGCGGATTGCAACAGTAAACTGTTGGTGCCAACTTCGTGCGTTGCCGTGCCAGCGCTACCGCTATTTAAGGCCGCAAAGCTTCCGCTAGGTGCCGTGACGAAAGACTCGTTAATTGGGTACGCCACGGCGCTTACCTCCAAGGCCCAGTGATGTCGAAGGCAATTCGAGTTGAGTTAGCCTGGCCAGAATCTGTGCCGTAGGCCCCATTAATCAACAGAAATTTTCGCCCAGGGTAACCACTAACGTTCTCTACAACCGTCAGGTCCGAGAACGGCAACACTTGCGGTATGAAGAAAACACCGGGTAGCAGACCACGGACGTGCCCCGCCTCTTCCCGGACCCAGACAGGGTAAAGTTGCAAACTAAAGTCTGGGCCGTTAGGCCAAGGCACGGGGCCTACGCGCCCGCTAACCAACTGGGTGTTTGAAGGGTTCAGGGTAAAGAACCCCGCGCGCACCGGAACCCCCAGCTGCGTGAAGTCACGCATCAAAGATTTGCCTTCATATTGCGCAGTGTATTCAAAATTGGTGTTATAAGATGCTTGTGATGCCCCTCCCCCAGATGCGGGCTCGTAAGCCTCTGTAGCCCCCATCAGGGTGGGAAAACCGTCGCTAGCCTTGTAGGACTCAAAATCATTAAAACAATAAGTGCTGCGCACGGTTGCGCCAGGCGCTCGGCCTAGGGACAAGAAAAATCCCCGATCATCACCCACGAGCACCCATGTCCGCCCCCCCACGCCTGCATCATTCAGCCCTAAACCAGTGGCTGGCTGTGAGTAAATCCATTTGTGCCAGCCGTTAATGGCCGCAGAACCCGCTCCTGTGCCAACCTCGTTTTTGGTAGGAAAAAAGGGGTCAAACGGAGCCCGCGCACCCACGAAGGCGTCAATATCACTCATACCCTCGGCCATCGTTACCTTGGCGTACTTGCTGTAAGTCGTTGTCCACACCGGGTCAAGCGAATCGTCCACCCGCAGGTAGGGGCGCTTCGACAGCACGTTGGGGCTGCGGTACGCCCGCTTATTGGCGCCCGTAAAAGCAATCTCAAAGCCCAAGGGTGCCACCTTGGCGCTCAGCGCCGTCAGCGTAGTCGCAGGCGTGGACGGAGTCCCTGTCACATCGAAAGTCACTGACCCTGCAGTAATGCTGGTCACCGTCTTCTCGCCGTTATAGGCCGCTTGCCCAGCGCCCGCTATCAAAATCTCTTGCCCCACTTGGTAGGGATTGCCGCCATTGATAGCAGCCGTGGCCACCGTGCCCACGCGGGTGATGCCAGTGACCGTGCGCAGAGCGAAGCCCGTCACCAGGCAGGCATCGAGCATCGCGGTCAGGTCGCCCCAGTTATTAGAGACCACGGGTGCGCCACCCATTGCGCTGGTGAAGTATTTAACAGCATTAGCCATGTGTTGTGTTCCTTATCGGTCAATGTCGCCGCGCACTTGCAGCTTAAAACTATCGTTCAGCGCGCTGGCCGGGCCTTGCAGCACCGTGCGCGCCAGCCACAGAGGTGAATTGGCGGCCCCGGTGTTAAACCGAAACACATTGCCCGCGCTCCAGCCACCACCCCAGCCTAGGGCGGCCAAGGTGAAATACGGCGCATTAGTGCCGGGATTGTTCGGGGCAAAATTGCTATTAATGTCGCCTGTGCCAATTTGCCCCACCGTCTCACCTACACAGCGAAAGGCCGTATTACTTGTGAATATGAAGGTCCAGCGCTGCTCCAGGGAGCCTTTGTTGCTCGTAACAATGGGGTACACCACATCGTTGTATTGCGCCGAGATGCTGGCACCAATCAGCGAATCCTTCCACTCGCTAGTCCACGCCGCCTGCGAGAACGGACCATATATCCGCCCCTGCAAGTCACCGAAAATCAGCGCGCTGCTAACGATCGACGTATTGGCCGGGAAGCTGTGGGTCAACGGGCGGTTGAGCGCCAAACGGCCGTTGATCTGCACATCCGTTACGACAGCCATATCCTCAACCCGGTGCTCCGCAATAATCGGCAGCGTCAGTCCTGTGAGACTGAAGGCAGGTTTAAGCGTTACGGTACCCGCGTCCAGGTCAGCGCTGTAGTGCGCCGCAGGCACCTCTATGCCCACGCTGTCGCGTAGTTTGATGTACGCACAGCGCACCCGTCCCACGTTAAACGTCAAGCCAGCCGCGGGGCTGCCCGGCACAGTAGCGTCTTCGGTGTTATGCACCACCGCCACATCGCCAACCCTAAAAATCGGCACGCGCCCGTCGCTGGGCAACCGCACCGGGTCCAGCCCCAAAATGTCTGCGCTCAGTGGTAAGTAGGAGAAGCCCACCGCGTTGTACTTAATCGAGTCTGCGTACACGGGCTTAGGCTCAATGATCTTGTCAATACCAGCTTCGCTAAACACCGCGCCCAGGTTAAACCAGGGCTGTGCCTGTACGGCGGGGGTTACAGTGACCTTTTGGCCAAACTTGATGCGCACAATACCCGACTGATAGTCAATAGCGCCCGTCATATTGGAGCTCAAGATGTAGCCCTGCGCATTCGCCGTCACCTGCACCTGCGCACCGCCATTGAGGGGCACGCAGCGTATCTGAAACGACCCCGTGCGCACAGGCACGATCGGTACGCGAAACACCACCTCATCCACGGGGTTGACATTGGTCTCAGTGACCAGACCTTGCAGCAGCATGCTGTTGGCTGCGCCTGGTTGCCATTCAGCCAGCTTAACGACGCCGCTCTCATACTGAATTTCTCCAGCCAAAGTAGCCGCACCATTGCTGGGGCTGACCGTGTGGTAAAGCGATCCTGCACGGTCAATATAGGTCAATGCGCCCACCTTAAAACGTGCTGACCCCTGCAAAATGGTTTCAGCAAAGCCAGGCGTCACATCAAACGCCAGCTCATTTGCCGTAAAAACCTCAGTAGCTGCCTGTGAACTGGCACTGGTACGCCACTTAACCGTCACCGCCGAGTCGTCCCAGTAGGTTGGGTATTGGGTGATTTCGTAGCCAGTAAATTGAAACCGCCAATTAGTTTGCACCTGTGTGCCACCCCACTGGTAGCCCAGCGGAACGGTGCCCACCACCACTTTTTGAAACTTGGGTTTAGGCACCCCCGTGCTGATGCCATCAGGCTTAAAAGTCACCGTACGCGCAGCGTAATTCACCAAGCCGTTTTCTATGGCCGTGCTAGTGCCTGCGCGGGTTAGCCCGCCCGATCCATTGTCTGTTGCCTTCATAGTATTAACCTTGTGACGACGCTATCGGCCGCGTCCAACCCGATGGGGCGGGAACCCAGGCGACCTCGCTAAAAACATCAGCCAAATTCGTAGCGTTATCAACTTTGATAGCCCAGTCAATCTCGACGCTTTTGGCAATTACATTGCCGCCCAGGTTAGGCAGGGCCACCGTAATATTGCCCGCGCCGTCCCGCAGCAGGCCCGTAAAGGTTTGCTCGTTAGGTGGACCGAACTGGTAACTTACAGAAAACTCTGTGCCCTTGGCGGGCAGCAAGGTGGGCGTGATGCGTATGCGTCCGTTTGAGTAACTCACCCTGCCCGTCGCATCACCGGTCAAATTGCCATTGCCGTCGTCAGTGGCCGTCTTGGCCACTGCATTGACCAGCCAGCTGATAGACACCGATCCAGGTGTCACTTGCGGGTTGGCCAGCTGAATGGCCACAGCTGCCGGGGCCACAGCAGTGTTGTTGCGCACGTAGGTGCTGGCTTGTTTCCCCCAGGAGAAGATGATTTCGCTTCCAGCGTCAGGCAAAGCCCCCGCTGTAAAAATCACACTGCCCGTCACAAAGTTGATGTTGCCCGTGCCAAACGCGCCGTCTGACCCGCGCAGCACGCCGTCGCCACCGTCGTACAGGTAGTACACCTTGCCTTGCGTGGTGTAGCTCACCACCAAGCTGCCCGGCATAGGCACGGGCAGCAAGGTAATGGTGTAGTTGTAGCCGCGAGTATCTTGAACAATGCTGATCGACGCCGTATCAGACAGCCGGGTCGGCACCGCCGCAGGTTTAAACACTACGCCCATTACCCCCGAGAAGCCGAACATATTCGCGTTGAAATTCAGTAGCCCCTTGTCATACTCGATCAAACCCACTTCGGTGGAGCCGTTTTTTAGCTTGCCACCAGCATCTAGCACAGTGTTGCCACTAGCCGTCAACACCAAAGACCCCGGCACAATGGCGCTGCCAATGTACAGCTTGGTGTTAGGCCCCACAGGCGCGTTAATAGAAACCGTGATGGCATCCGTATTTGCTGGCACATACAAGCTACTCAAACCCGCTGCCGTCAAGTCCACCATAGGGGTTTCAGACTGGGCCGAAGGCACCAGTTGCGCGAATATATTGTCCACCTGCAGCGAGGCATCGTTCAGCGCCCCCGCCACAGCCAGTTTGGCCGCGCCATAGTAGGTGGCCGCGTTAGCCACCCGCGTGTCGCGCGTAGTGGCGGCAGGCTTGATGCCCGTTTCGTACTCCTCCACTGTGCAGCCGTTAAAGTTAAACCGCAGCGGATCGCTGATCTCAATGGTCAGCACCTTGCGCGTCACATCCTTGCCCTGCACTGTGAAAACACGCAAAATTGCCGTCACCTTGGTCACGCGCACGTACTGTTCATATTCCGCTGGCAAGCCTTCAAACTGCACCAGCGACAGCCCTTGGCCCACCTTAGGCTCTTCGTCGCCCGGGCGCACCGCCTGCTGGATGGCGCGCTGCCCCTCCAACTGCACCTCCAAGATATGACCAGGCCACTTAGGCCCACGCGCCAGGTAGCGCTCAATTTTGTCCCGCGCGTTGGCGCGCCGATCGCTCCAAGACTTGGTGGTAAAAAGACTAACACTCACGCGCGGGTCAGCGGGCACCTTGGCCACAATGGCGTGGCTGCCGTAGTAGCTGTCCACATTGGTGGTCACCACGGCCGCATACGCCTTGCGCAGGGCCACCCGGCCGTAAGTGCGGTCTAACTCGGATATGTCTGGGAAGAGATTGTTAGAGACACCGTCCACCACCTCGTTGGAGGTCATATACCCACCGCCGTCAGTAGTGTCCAGGTTGACTTGGGATTTAAGCAGTTTTATGTCTTGTGTAAGGATGGTCATGGCTAGTTGTCCGTCTCGATGTAATCGCTGATGATGTCCAGGCCCACCGCCAGCAGCGTGGCGTTATTGGTGCGCCACGCCTTGTGGTAGCTCAGCAGGGTGGCCGGTGCAGGCAGCTGCACGCCAGCCGTGGCAGCTGTCAGCAAGCCACTAGCCACCGCGCCCGTGTTAAGCCGGGTCACCATGTAACCCACGCTTGTCAAATTGGGTGATGCAAAAAGCGCCAGCTCGTAGGCATCCACACTCAATGTGTTTGCGGGAAAATTGATACCCAAGTCAATTGGCGTTTGCGCTGCGCTGCCGCCGTAGTACAGCTTTAGATTGGTATCGGCTGCGCCGTGTCCCACACCAATCACGTTGGTCAGCGTCGACGGCTCCACGTTGGTGGCCGCAGCGGTAGAGCTGCTCACACCCACAAACTGCCTGGCACCCGCCACCGTTGCAGCATCAGAGCAGCCAAAGCGCACAATCTTGGTAAACCCACCCACCCCAGCCCCGTTGCCAATGGTCACCTGCGCTACTGAAACCCGGCTCTCAGCAAACGCCGCCGCCGTAGCGGCAGACACATAGCCCAGCCTGCGCAGGCGAGTGTAAAAACTGTTGGTAGCTACGTTGCGCGCTGTAGCCGTTCCCACCGCAGTAGGAGCTGTGTAGCCAAGCACACCCGGCACCGTCACTGCATTGCCCTGCGGCCGCCAATAGCCAATGGCATTTCGCGCCAAAAAAGGCTGCAGCCCCGCTGCTAATCCCGATGGCCCAATCATCGCCAGCATAATTCGCCCTGCCACCGTCTGGCCAAACACCGTCACTGTATTGACAGCCGCAGCGCTAGGCGAAGCCACGCCCAAGTTCAAGTCGCCAGCCAGAATATCGACGTTCGCTGCACCAGCAAACGCGCCAGCATTGTTGTACTGCACACTGGTCAAAGGCCCACCAGGGCTGGTAGCCCCGCCCGCAGCGCCCGCCGTCCACAGCGCGCCCGTCCACCATACAGGCTTGCCCAGCGTCGAACTCCATACCGATACACCCAAAATACCGGGATCAGGCGTCTTAGCGCCCTCGGTAAGTGCCAGGCTAGGCGGGGCCTGGAAGTTTAGATTTTTTGCAGCCACGGCGCATTAACCTTGCACAGTCACGCGCAGCGCGCCTGCAGCTGGGGCCGTGGTAAATCCCAATGTCACTTGGTTAGTCGTGTTGCGCGCCACATCGCATTCCACCGTCGCGCCCGTGGCCACCTCATACACCTGCACCTGCACATCCAATGTGGCCAGGCTATGGGTAACCGGGATGCTCACGGCCACTGCATCACCTACAGTCGCTGCAAACTTGCGCGTGGCCACCGCCGTGTCAAGAGACACCACGTTACCCGCAATGCTGATACCCGCGCCTTGGGTGTAGCTGGTGCCCGCGCCAATCTGCGCAAATACCAAGGCCGTAGTGCCCACCACAATGGCGTCATTCGTCATCAGGCGCCACTGGGTGTCCGCGTTCACAGCACCCTCAGTCACCATCAGCGCCATGCCCGCCGTCACCTCGGCATTCACATCCGAATCGGTGGCACGCACCCATGCACCCGAACCAGCTAGGTAAATGCCGTTCGCGCTCTGCGTGGTCTGGTCTTTCACCAGCACGCGGTCGTTCGCTACCAGCGTAATAGTGTCAATCGTCAGCAATCCAGACAGCGCGGCCAAGTTGGCCGTAGTACCCACGCGGGCCGACTGCTTCCAGTCCGTGCCGTTCACGGCGGCATCCACGTAGCCCTTATTCGCTGCATCGGTATCCAACGTAGGCGTAGCCACGTTGATGATCTTTTGGGTGTTGGCATTCAGCGATGTCGTAGGCGCAGCCAGTTGATCCAGCCGAATAGCCGTTACAGCCGTCGCAAAATCGCCGATCGTCGTCGCCGACTGCGTACCACTGTGGTTAGCTCGCGCAGTCGCGTCAATAGTAGCCGCTGCGCCACGGTACTCCATACGCCCGCTGGTGCTGTTGTACCAAAACTGCCCTGGCACCGGTGCGCCAGGCGCAGCCGCCAGCACTTGCGCTACAGCGTTCTGAATCTCGTTTTGCGCCAAATTAATTGATGTTAAAAATTTACGTGACATAGTTTTCTCCTGAGAAAGTTAATTAGTTAAGGTAAGCCTCGCCGCTGAACGCGGCACTGAAAGTAATCGTCAAATTGTTGGCGTCTACATAGCCCACCACGCCCTCTACGGGGTCGCCCGCGCTGTCCACCACCGTCACACAGGGGCGCTTACCCAAGTTGTGCGCCACAGCCCATACATCCGCTGCACTTGCTTGCACATGGGTCGCATGCAGATCCGCACCGGTAGGCGACACACCAGGCGCACCTGCAGGCCCTGTGGGCCCAGGAGGCCCCTGCAGCCCCACCGTAGCCTCCACCACATTGATACTGGGCCCGTCCATGCTCACAATGGTGATGTCACTCATGTCCGCGTCACCTCCAGGCTCAGGCTTACCGACCCTTTGAACAGGCGCAGCACCTTGCCATTGGGCCGCACCAGCTCCAGGTCAAAAACCGCTTTTTCAAAAGTCAGAGCGCTGGTGTCCAGGGCGCTGATCTCAATGTCCAGCCGCCCATCCAGCGGCGTAATCGTCATGCCGCCGCCCGACGCACTGCTCAAGTTCACCAGTACCGCGGCAGACTCCAGCTCAGGGCGGATATGCATCCGTGCCGAGTAGCCCGTCAAGTCCAGCTTGGGCCCCGCAGGGTTCTTGGCATTCAGCGGGAACAGCAGCGTCCACTCAAAGGTCACGCCCTGCTCAATCAATAGGTTTTTTATGGCGGCAGGCATGGTCTAAATTCCAATCAGTTTGATGCTCGGCACATACCAGTCGGCATCTGCAATCGATCCATCCTCAAAGAACTGCACAGGCAAGCCCTGCAGCGCCCCTTTAAGGTGGTCAAAAGTCACTGGGCGGGCAATGCCACGGATCGTCAGCACCAGCTGCGCCCCGGGCGCTGCAGCCCATGCCTTGAGCGTGTTGACCAGCTCACGGGTGCACCAGGTCTTATCCTCAGATCCCTCTAGGGCGTAGGGCCGCCCGGTCTGCTTCACCGCCTCTTCAATGAGCAGCGCCCCCGTGGTGGTGTAGGTTTGCGCCTGCTCAATAGGCGACCAGGTGTATTCGTCCACCCAGTTCAGCGCACTGGGCAGCTCCAGCGTGGTAGCGCCACGCGCCAAAGTAATCGTGCTCATGCTGCCAGCCTCGCGTTTTGCAGGGTCTTGATCAGCGCCTGCGCGCCTGCATCGTCGGTTTGCACGGTGCTGGTGGTACCGTCCTGGTTGCGGATGTTGACATTGACGGTGCGCGTATTGGCCTGGCTGTTGGACTGCGGCTTGTTATTAAATCCGTCACCACCACCGCCAAAATTATTCAGCTGATCCTGAAACAGGCGGCGCGTCACTTGGTTTTCTTGCCTCGACCGCAGGCCCTCGGTAGATATACCACCAGGGTTGTAGCGATCCAAATCTCTAAACACCTGCTCGTTTTGGTCTAACGCGGTAATCACGTTGCGCAAGTCGTCGGCATCTTTGGCGGTCAGTGTGCCCTTGCGGGATTTTTCTTTCAGGCTATAGACCAGGCTGTTGTCTACAGCGTTCTGGCCAGCCAGGCGTTGGTCGCGGTTAGCACCCGTGACCGATCCATTGCCCGAGCCAACCGCAGCATTCTTAAAATCCCGATCAGCCTTGCCCTGCCCATACTTGGCGTTGATCACATCCAGCGCAGCGGCTTGCTTTTCAAAGTCCACAGTCGCCGCCTGCACCTTGGTGCGCAGACTGTCCACCGAGCTGCCTGCAGCGCCCATCGCGCGCACTGTCGTCTTGCCAGCATCATCCACAGCCACCTCGTACCCGCGTGCACCCGCCTGGGCCTGCACCCAGCTGGGGGCAATACCTTTATTGGCTTCAATTGCATCGTCAGCCGCCTTGGCAAATGCAGCGCCCAGCTCGCGCGCGCTACTGGTGCCCGACTGGCGCAGGGTCTCATACGCCTCTTGGCTGGTAGCTGCAGTTTTCTTCAATGATTCATCGCTGGTAATGCCCAGCGTCTTCATCGCCTCGGCCACACTGTTGATGCCAGGCTTGGCCGCATCCAGCGCAGCGGTCAGTTCTTTAGCCTTGGCCGTGGCCTGGTCTAGCAGCCCGTCGGTCAGCTTGTCGCCCAGCGTCTTGCGCAGGCTCTCAATTTGTTGTTTGACGGTGTCAATAGCTTTCACGCTGTCGGCCGCATTGATGCTTTTGCCAATGCTTGCTGTCAGCACTTGGCCGGTGTCGACGCCTTGTTTTTTCAGGCCATCCAGGCCACGCACAATAGAGTCGGTGTCGTTGATGGCGCTGCGCGCTGCAGCCCCCATGCCGCCAGAGATCACGGCAAAATCTAGGCCCGTGCGCTTGACCGCTTCGCGCAGCGTGGCCTCCATCACCTGGGCCAAGCGCTCAGCTTCACGCGCGGTGCCCGCAAAGGCTGCACGCGCCTGCGTTTCAAACACCGCCAGATCAGCACCTTTAAGCGCGTCGCCCCAAGCCTTTTGAAACTGCCCTGCCGTCAGTTGCCCATCGGCCAGCAGCTTGTCCAGCACAGCGGTGGCGTTCTTGATGCCGGGCGCGTTCGACAGGTCAAAGTCTTTGCCAATTTTGGCAATCGCCTCGGCCGCAGTGGATCCTTCTTTGGTTAGCTTGGTAAATTCACCAATGCTAGCGCGCGCAGCCACTGACAGCTCAAATTGTTTTTCGATGTTGGCCCTCAGTAATGCGTCGCCGCGCTCGCGCAGGGCTAAGTTATCTTTGGCGATCTCAGCGGCCAGCTTGTCAGCCCGCGCCAGCTCTTCGGTTTTGTCTTTGTACCCTTGCA
>JAYTPK010000170.1:0-1553 GCA_043747295.1 Polaromonas sp.
TACACACCACTGGGCTCTACCGCCGCCCAGATGCGCTGGAGCCCGGGCAACGCGCAGCTGCAAAACGGCAATACTGTGCAGGCCTACCCGTCGGTTGACGCCATGCTGGAACGCAGCACTGGAGCGGCAGTGCCCATCACCGCACTGTTTGCCTGGCTGCGAGGACAAAGCATCTCGGTACCCGGCTGGCAAGCTGATTTATCTCGCCAGCCAGAAGGCCGTATTAACGCCCAGCGCACCAGCCCCGCGCCTGCTGCGCAGTTGCGCATTGTGCTGGAACGTTAAATCAGCCCATTTGTTTGCTTAATCCGCGTTTTACCCGCTCGCCCCCAATGCAAGCCCTGTACGATTTACCAGCGCCCGCCAAGCTGAACTTGTTTTTGCACATCACCGGCCGCCGCGCAGATGGCTACCATTTGCTCGAATCTGCTTTTATGCTGATTGACTGGTGTGACACGGTGCATTTAGAACTGCGCACCGACGGCGTCATCAGCCGCGAAGATATTGACGAGCATGGCAACGCATTGCCCGAACAACCTGACGGCTGCGCCAGCGCCCTGCCCGATGACGATTTGTGTGTTCGCGCAGCGCGTGCCCTGCAAGTGGCTACCGGCACTCCGCTAGGTGTGCACATACGGCTGTGCAAGCGCATACCCACGCAGGCGGGCATGGGCGGCGGCTCGTCTGATGCAGCCACATGCCTTTTAGGGCTTAACCGCTTATGGAAACTGCTCAAGCAGCTATCTTTTTTGCAGCAAATTGGGCAGCAATTAGGCGCTGATGTACCGTTTTTTCTGGGTGGTCGAAACGCTTGGGTGCAAGGTGTGGGTGAGCAGATAACGCCCGTTGATTTACCTGCGGCACAATTTGCCATCATCAAGCCCGCGCAAGGGCTGTCTACGCCTGAGATTTTTGGTCATTCTGCTCTCAAGCGCGATTCACCACATGCTATAATCTCAGGCTTTGCTGCAGACCCATACGGCTTTGGCCATAACGATCTACAGCCTGTCGCGCAGATGTTGAATCCTCAAGTAACGCAAGCAATTGCTGTGTTACGTGACCAAGGTTTGCAACCCCGCATGACAGGTTCTGGCAGCGCAGTATTCGCTATAATTTCGGGCGACGAGAATTTAGCTGCTGTGCCAACAGGTTGGCAGCAAAAAGTGTGCAGTAATTTGAGCGCCCACCCACTGACAGGTTGGGCATTAAGCTGAAATTGTTGCCAAGGTTGTCGGTTGGTTTATCTTAGGGTAAGCCAACCCGCGAAATAAGTAACAGGTTGGCTCGCGCCAACCCGTGTAGGGGAGTCGCCAAGCTGGTTAAGGCACTGGATTTTGATTCCAGCATGCGAAGGTTCGAGTCCTTCTTCCCCTGCCAAATTTTTTAAGTCACTGCGATGTAAAAGTCGCAGTGACTCCACGCGTTGCAGTCATCTAAAATTTTAATAACTCATCCCACATCATGAGCGCACTGCACCCCGATTTCATGGTTTTTACTGGCAATGCCAATCCAGTGATGGCGCAAGAAATTGCCACGCAGCTGAACATTGAGCT
>JAYTPK010000171.1:0-6154 GCA_043747295.1 Polaromonas sp.
GAAAACTTCAAGGTCGGCGGCTTGGCCCATTACGGGCTGGATTACGACAGCCTCAAAGCGCTCAACCCGCGCTTGATTTATTGCTCCATCACCGGCTTCGGGCAAGACGGCCCGTACGCCAAACGGGCAGGGTACGACCTGATGATTCAGGCCATGAGCGGCATGATGAGCATCACCGGCAAGCCCGACAGCGTGCCCGGCGGAGGCCCGCAGCGTGTGGGCGTGGCGTTGACGGACTTGTTCACCGGCTGCTACGCCACGTCCGCCATACTCGCCGCGCTGGAAGTGCGCCACCGCACGGGCGCAGGGCAGCACATCGACATGGCGCTGTTGGACGTCGGCATGGCGATTTTGGCGAACCAAGCCGGCGGGTTTCTCAACACTGGCAAAGTCCCCCAGCGCATGGGCAACAGCCACCCCAGCTTGGCGCCATACCAAGACTTCCCCACCGCAGACGGCGCCATGCTGCTGGCGATCGGCAACGACGGCCAATTTGCCCGCTTTTGTCACGCCGTAGGCAAGCCAGAATGGTCCGCCGACCCGCGCTTTGCCACTATGGGCGGGCGGGTAACTAACCGAGGGGAGCTGATTCCCCTCATGGAAACAGTGACCCGCACCCGCACGACTGCTGAGTGGATCACCCTTTTAGAAGACAAAGCCGTGCCCTGTGGCCCGATCAACGATATTGGGCAGGCGTTTGCGGATGAGCAGGTGAAAGCACGGCATTTAGAGATAAAACAGGCAGTAAATAAGCCTCTAGCCGGCGTATCTACTACCAAGACTGCTATCAAAAATATATCAACAGTCGCCAGCCCTCTGCGCCTCACCGCCACCCCACCTGTGCTGCTACGCGCGCCACCGGCGTTGGGGGAGCATACGGACGAGGTGTTGAGGGAGATGGGGTTGGGAGCGGAGGCGATTGCGGCTTTGCATGCTAATCAGATCGTCTAAGGTCATGGATAATCTACCCTTATTGATTCAGACAACTATTTAGTTAATTAAGGAAGACAGTCATGGGCGCGCAATGGAAAGCAAAAGGCAAAGAACTGGCAGCCAGTGCCAGAGGTAAATTATTCGGCCGCTTGGTTAAAGACATCTTGGTCGCCGCGCGTAACGGCGCAGACCCTGCATCCAACTCCAAGCTGCGCCTGGTTGTCGAGCAGGCCCGCAAAGTCTCCATGCCCAAAGACACGCTGGAGCGTGCCATCAAAAAAGGCGCGGGTTTGACGGGCGAAGCAGTTCATTTTGAACACGTCATCTACGAAGGCTTTGCCCCGCACCAAGTCGCCGTCATGGTCGAATGCCTGACCGACAACGTCAAACGCACCGCCCCCGAAATGCGCGTCCTGTTCCGCAAAGGGCAGCTGGGCACCTCCGGTTCGGTGTCTTGGGATTTTGACCATTTGGGCATGATCGAAGCCGAGCCAGCCACCAAAGACGCCGACCCCGAAACGGCAGCCATTGAAGCCGGCGCGCAAGACTTTGAAGCCGGCGACCCCGATGAAGACGGCAAAGTCACTACAACAGTGTTCCTCACCGACGCCACCGACCTCGACCTCGTCAGCCGCGCCCTACCCGCGCACGGCTTCACCGTCCTGTCCGCCAAACTGGGCTACAAAGCCAAAAATCCAGTCGATCCGTCAACCCTCAGCGCCGAGCAGCTAGAAGAAGTCGAAGCTTTTTTGAGTGCGATTGACGGGAATGATGATGTGCAGAATGTTTATGTGGGGTTGGCTGGGTAAGTAAATTTGCTTCACGTGAGTGATTTGCTTATATTTTCTTCAAAATATCCTTTGCCGCTGCATGTGATATCCGAATGTTCGCATCATGTAGATAGGTAAATAGATCATCTTTTGCGATTAACGGAACCTGCTCCACGAAAAGCAGAGGTCTGGCCGAACCGTGCGTTCCATGCGGTTCGACTAAGTCCCAATGTTCCTTTTCCGTTAATCTAAAACCTACTTGAATCCATTTTTTACTTCCAGTATTTCTAGATGGAGTAAAGTTGGGTTTCGCGACATGAAAGGTCGATGTACTGGCGCTCCATATGCCTAAGTGTGCATCGCACTCATCAATTATGTAAAGCGCTTCATTAATTAATACAGAAATTGGTAACCAGTCAATCTTGAGTTCGCTAAATTGGAAAAAGGGGCGATGTTTTAACTCGATTTCCCCCTCAATATTCATTTGTTCGACTCCATAGCTGTGCGATAAGCTTTCTCGACACTCACGCCGTCCATAACCAAAGCGACAGCATGTTCTTTTTGCTGTGAGTTAAGCGGTGGTAATTTTTCCTTTTGATAATGCTTATAAATTAAGTTCTTCGCGCGTTCTTCAGTTTTTGGTCTTCCATCGGTCGCTTGTTCAATCTCGGCATAAGTGAAAGATCGTTCAGATAAGTTATTTTTATCGTACGCTTCAGTCCTTGAATCTTGCTGATGATTTGCGCTGTTGTATGCGATTTTCTTGTCTGGAAAAGCAACAACATAATTCGGACGTGCACCAGTACCCAGTATGCCAAATTGAACTGTCGCTGCTGCTACATCTTGTAGTCTGGCGAGTACCTCATATAGGTATTCTGCTGTCAGACCTTGCAGGTCAGTACCATCCCATTTTTTATCAGTCATTCTTTTCTCCAGTGATTATTGTTGACGGCTATAAACCGCGTGATTTGTGACAGTTTTGTACAGAAAGGTAATCCCCAAACTGGTGGCTTCGGCCTTTATGCGCTTGCCTAAGTTAAGTTTCGTTCGTAGGTCAAGCAGATTCCATCGCGCGTTGCCGAATACTTGGGGTATTTCAAACTCTAAGTTGCTTGGAAAATCTTTCAAAGCTTCTTTAAATTCGAATAATGCTTTATCCACTGGTGGAGAGTAGTTAATATTTTTGTGGAGCACAGCCAAAATCGCATTCTCTGCAGTCATAGGCTTCTTAAGGCTGTCTACCCATTTAACAAGTTGTGGGGTTAAATTGATGGTGATTTTCATTGCATCTCCTTGTGTTTAAAATTGAATTATATCATAAATAACAATTATCTAAATTTAATAATTAATTAATTTTAATGCTTTTTTCGAGCAGATTAAAATATGCCCCATGACCGAAACCACCAAACCCACTCTCCCAGACCATCTCTCCACCGACGCACGTAGCCCATTTCACGTGGCTGCTATTTTTGAGCATGACGTGGGCATCAAATTCAACGACAAAGAGCGCTTTGATGTGGAGGAATACTGCATCAGCGAGGGCTGGATCAAGGTGCCTGTGGGCAAAAAGGTGGACCGCAAGGGCTACCCGCTGACGGTGAAGCTGAAGGGTGTGGTTGAGGCGTTTTACAAATAAGTCTTCTATTTGAGCATTTCTAAAGGCTCAATTCGAACGGCATTTCGTGCGCTCGGTAAGATTTACTTCTTCACTTCCTTAGAAAAGTCCCCTGTTACCACCGTCACAAAATCAGTCGCATCGAGCAGCAATTTGGCGGCTTGGTCGACTTCTTCTATGGTGACTTCTTGCGCCATGTCTGCCTGCTTTTGCCAAAAAGCAAAATTGCGGTTTTGAAATTCGTTGAAGGCTAATGTGCCTGCAGTGCTGGTATCGTTTTCACGGCTGGTTTTTACGCGTTCAAGAGCTACGCGTTTTGCTGCAAAGAGTTCAATACGGCTCAAGCCGTTTGTAACGATGTCTTTTTTAGTATCAGCCAAGACCTGCTCAAAGCGCATGCGATTTTGTGGGGCAAATGTTCCAGTGATGCCAAAGCTCAATACTTCGTCTTCTTCATTGTGGTTGATGCCGCTGTAGGTGCCGTAGGTCAAACCTTCTTGTTTGCGAAGGTTAGTGAAAAGGCGTGATGCCGAGGTTGCGCCGATGATGCCGTTGGCAAATTGCACAGCCAGCGCTTCTTTGGTGAAGGGTTTCAGTGCGATGGAGCGCCGCTGCAATAGCGATGCGTTAGGTTTGTCTGGTGTCGCAATGGTTTTGGCTGTAGGTTCCCAGCGCGGCAGCGGGTAGGGAACGCGCTCGTAGGTTTTTTGAGCTGTAAAGCCTTCAAAAATAGGCTTTACTCCTTCCTGCACACTAACAGCATCCAAGGCACCTGCGGCTGCAAATTGCGACACATTCGCGCCAGCAAAGCTGCGCCAAAATTGCTGAACATCTTTAAGCTCTAGTGCTGTCCACCGGGCGATAGTCTCTTCAGTTGTGGTGACATAGCGCGGGTCATTCGCAGGGTAGTTAGACATAGCGCGGTTGACAGCGTTACTCGCAATGGCATCAGCATTGTTTTTACTGACATTTAAAGCGGCTATTTTTTCCAGCTTCCATGTTTCAAAAACTTTGACTGGAAAGCTATCTGTCATAAAAATTGGCTCTCGAAACACTTCGGTAAGTAGTGCTGCAAAAGCTGGCCAATGCTGACGCGTTGTTTTGAAATTGAGCGAAAGACCACCAAGGCCCGAGCTCACAGTGAAGCCGCTTTGTAAACGGTTGAGTTCATCCGTCAGTTGCTTTTGGTTTCGTTTTGCTGTGCCTTTTGACAACAACTCGGCTACGTTACCCGCAACAGCAGCTTGCGGCCCAAAGGCGTTGTAATCAGCCAAATTACCCCAGCGTAGACGAATTGTGCCTTGAATGGCGTCACCCACCGCAGGCCTAGCCAACAGCGCAATTTTTGTGCCAATAGCAAGTTGACTGCGCACCGTACGTTTATCCATTTCTGCAGAATTGGCCTCAAAACGCTCTAGTTCAGAGAATGCAGTTGTGCCCGCAGTTAAAGTTGCCATGACTGGTTTGGCAACGTAATCTGCCAAAATTTGTGGAGCAGGGTCAGGTGCTCGCTTGGGGTCAACCTCTGGAATGTACGACACCCTCACTTGGTTAGCGGGTACCAAATACTCGGCCGCTACCCGTTGTGTATCGGCAATGGTTACTTTTGCTAAGTTATCGCGTCCCCAATACAGCAAACGCCAATCGCCCAAAGCTGCCGAGCTAGCGAGCGAACTACCCAAACGCTCAGCCGTGTTTTTGAGTTCATTATGTTGGCTGTTGTAGCTCACTTGCGCGCTTGCCAGTTCGTCTGCGGTGACGCCTGTTTTCGCTATATCGTCAATGTTTTTTTGCAAAACGTTGCGGATGGTGTCGAGTTTGCTTGCATCGCTGGGCTGCATGCTCACAGTAAATAAGCCGTACTGCGCCATCGCAAAATGGTAGGCAATCGGTGAAGTCCCTAGCGTTTGTCGAATGACGGCTGCTTTGAATCGTCCGCTTCCAGCGTTGGCTAAGGCATGAGCCACAACATCAAGTGCAGCATCGTCGATATGAATTGCAGGTGCGCCACGCCAGCTCATCATAGTTTGCGGCTCACCGCCCATTCGCCGGATGGTTGCGCCACGCTGACCATCCTGCACGGGTTCGCGGGTATATTGCTTGGGTAATGGTGTTGTGGCGGTTGGTATTTTGCCAAAAACTTGCTGAATATGCGCTAGTGTTTGTGTGGCATCAAAGCGACCAGACACGACGAGCACTGCGTTATCAGGCCGATACCAGGTTTTATAAAACGCTTGCAGTTTGGCGATGGAGACGTTTTCAATATCCGTCAAATTGCCTATCACCGGCCTGCCATAGCCGTGGTTGGGGAAGGTCAGCGCCAATCGAGCGTTCCACATGCCGCGGTCAACGCTGCTGCCTGCACGCTCAAATTCGTTACGAACGACGGACATTTCTTTGTCCAAATCCGCCTTGGCGATATAGCTGTTCGTCATCGCATCTGCCAGCCAACCAATAAACCAGTTTAAATTCTCAGCGCTGGCGTTCATAGACGCAAAATAATCCGTTCTGTCTGCATTCGTCGTTCCGTTGGATGAAAAAGATCGCTCAGAGAACTCCTTCATCGGGTCTTTGGTCGTTGGCGTCCCTTTGAAGAGCAAATGCTCAAGCAAATGCGCCATGCCGCCTTCACCCAAGCCCTCGACAGCGCTACCCGCTTTGATGGTCAAATTCGCATACACGCGAGGTTGTAAATCGTTGGGTGCTAGCAGAACTTGCATGCCATTGGCGAGCTTGTACTCAGACACGCCTTCCATTTGCCGAACCAATGTTTGTGAATAAGCAGGGTTCGTCGTCAACAAAGTGGTCGAAAAAAGTACCCAAAATCCGATTTTTT
>JAYTPK010000172.1:0-13836 GCA_043747295.1 Polaromonas sp.
TGGGCGATGCAAGTTTCGAACTTGCGACCCCTGCAGTGTGAATGCAGTGCTCTACCCCTGAGCTAATCGCCCGAAGCCTTAAATTATACCTTGGAACAGCGCGAATTGGCTAGTGAATGCAACAGCACAGTAGTACCTATTAAGTTGCAATAACTGTAGCTGGTGCTGGAAGAGTGAGTTGCGCTTGTTGCGCCACACGCACACAGTCTTTGATGTGTTGCTCGCCCAAATAGCGAATCGCTGCATACCCCACTACTGCTGACACAGCCTGCCCAGCAAGAGGCACAAATTTTGCAGCTTGTACAGCAGTCAGGCGCACGCCAATCAGCTTGGCGGCTTTAAGAACTAAATCTTTGGTGATAAATTTACCCACCAGTACCGTACCAGTCATGGCGATGGCTTTTTGTACCTTCTCGCGATGACTAGGGTCTAGGCGGTCAAGTTGCTCGGCGCTCAGCCCAAACTCTGCGTTGATCTGCGGTATCAGGCGCGACAGCAGTGCCGCGTCAACAGCCCAGTCTAGGCCTGGCACGGGGATGGCGCTGGCAAAGCCCGCGACCAAGGCGCGCTTGTTGAGCATTTTGCGTGAACGCGCAATAGCTGCTATGTAGGCGGGGTTACCGCCTGCCATATCGTTGGCTGCATCAGACATGCCGCGCATCCAAATAAATTTTAAAGTGTGTGTTAAGCCGCAGGGCCAGAGCCGTCAGAGCCGCCAGCAGTTTTGCTTTTGACAAAACCGTAAATCACTAGCAAAACGATAGCGCCTACTACTGACGCAATGAAGCCTGCAGCAGCGCCTTGCTTGTACCACCCCATCGATTGACCTACAAAGTTAGCCAGGAAAGAGCCACCTACACCCAAAACCGCAGTCATGATCCAGCCCAACTTATCGTCGCCGGGTTTTACTGCGCGGGCAATCAAGCCAGCGATTAAGCCAATAAAAATAGTGCCTAAAATTGAAAACATACTTTTCTCCAAACAGTTTTTAAAAACGATAGATTACTGCGGCTGCAGTGCCTACACTTTACACTGAGTTTGGACCCTCACTTTGGGCTCTTTATGGAGGCCTAAGCCTGTGCTTCCAATGTCTCGCCCATACTCAGCCATTGCTCTTCTGTTTGCGCTAATTCTGTATCGACAGTTTTTAAACGTTTAGCGGCTTGAGCCAGGTCTGCGGCTGGCAGATTTTGCGACAGCTGAGCATGCAGAGTGCTTTGCTCGGCTTGTAGTTTGGCGATCAAGCCTTCAGCTTCAGATTGCTTTTTTTTGAGGTTTTGTAGAGCCGCTTTAGACAGCGCAGGTGTGGCTAAGCTCACCACTGGCTGTGCCGCTGGCGCTGTGGCTGCTGTCGGTATTGCAGCTACAGCCACTGGGGCCGCTTGCATGGCTGCAGCATCACTCTTAGCTAGCTCACGCAGGCGCTTAGATTCGTCTAGCAAATAGCGCTGGTAGTCGTCCAGGTCACCATCAAACGGCGCCACCACGCCACGGCCTACTAGCCAGAACTCGTCGCACACGGCGCGCAGCAATGCGCGGTCGTGGCTCACCAGCATGACCGTGCCTTCAAACTCATTAAGCGCCATGGACAGCGCTTCGCGTGTGGTCAGGTCTAAGTGGTTGGTAGGTTCGTCTAGCAGCAGCAGGTTAGGGCGCTGCCACACCATCATGCACAGCACCAGGCGGGCTTTTTCGCCGCCGCTCATGGTGCCTACGGCTTGCTTGACCATATCGCCGTTAAAGTTGAATGCGCCTAAAAAGCCGCGTAAATCCTGCTCTTTGCCCGACTCGCCCGCAAAGCCTGCCGCAGCGTGCTCTTTAGCCAGCCTAATCATGTGCTCTAGTGGCGTGTCTTGGGCGCGCAGCACGTCCAGCTCTTGCTGTGCAAAGTAGCCAATGCGCAAGCCTTTGCCTTCAGTGACGGTGCCCGACAAAATGTTCAAGTCGCGCGCAATAGTTTTCACCACGGTCGATTTACCTTGGCCGTTGGCACCCAAAATACCAATGCGCTGGCCTGCCAGCACTGACTTGTTGACACCACGCACAATGGTTTTAATACCTTCGTCGGTGTGGTAGCCAAAGCTGGCATCGGTAATGGCCAGCATGGGGTTAGGCAAGTTGGCAGGCTCTTTGAATTCAAAGTTAAAGTCCGCGCTGGCTAGCAGCGGGGCAATTTTTTCCATGCGGTCTAGCGCCTTCACACGACTCTGGGCCTGCTTGGCTTTACTGGCCTTGGCTTTAAAGCGGTCGATAAATTTTTGCAAGTGTGCAATTTTGTCTTGCTGCTTGCTAAACGCCGCTTGCTGCAGCACCATTTGTTGCGACTTGAGCTCTTCAAACGCGCTGTAGTTACCGCCGTAGCGGTTAAGTTGGGCGTTGTCGATGTGCACCGTGGTGGTGGTGATTGCATCCAAAAACTCGCGGTCGTGGCTAATGACGATCATCGTGCCTTCGTAGCGCTTAAGCCACGCCTCTAGCCACACCAGTGCGTCTAGGTCCAAGTGGTTGGTGGGCTCGTCTAGCAGTAGTAGATCGCTAGGGCACATCAGCGCGCGGGCCAGTTGCAGGCGCATGCGCCAGCCGCCTGAGAAGCTGTTAACCGCTTGCTCTAGCTCGTGGCTTTGAAAGCCCAGGCCCAAAATTAAAGCTTGTGCACGGGGTATTGCGTCATGGTCGCCTGCGTCGGCCAGGTCGGTGTAGGCGTGGGCTATGTCCATGCCTGCGTCCATATCGTCGGGGTCTAGCGCGTGGGCGGCTTCGGCTTTTTCTAGCTGCTGGCGCAACTCGTTTAAGCGGGTATCGCCGCGCACCACATATTCGGTGGCGGTCTCATCCGTTTCGGGCATGTTCTGCTCGACTTGCGACATGCGCCACTGTGTGGGCATGTAGTAGTCGCCAGCGTCTTCATGCAGAGAGCCATTAAGTAGGCCAAACAATGTAGATTTGCCAGCACCATTGCGCCCGACTAAACCGAGTTTTTCTCCAGGGTTGATAGTCAGGTTAGCGTCGCCCAGCAGCACTTTGGCACTGCGGCGCAGGGTAATATTTTTCAGAGTAATCATGTGGGGCTGAGCGGCTAGGGTGCCGGTCAGTCAAAAAAGACAAAAAGCAAAAGCGCAACCCTATATTATCGGGCTAGTTTTGTCCGCGCGCTTTATCTTGTCTGTCGCGCTGGTCTGCGCAATAAGGGTGGTTAAAAAACGCAGGTTTGGCACACTGCTCATAAAGACAGGCGCCATAGCCGAACAATGTGCGGCCCTCACAGGCCTGTTGCGGGCCTGTAGCAACATTTTCTTTAGGGCGGCTGGGCGCCGTGCTTGTGGCACTATTATTTGCCGCGCTGGGGCTGCTGGCCGCTGGCTGGGCAGATGTTACAGGGGCGGGGGTAGTTGTGTTTCCTGAGTAAGTGTTAATTGGTGTGCTTACGCCAGCGTTGGCGCGGGCTTGTGCCTCGCGCTGTGCCTGCTTGGCTGCCGCTATTGCGCGTGCAGACGATGCAGCGGGCTTAGGTGGGGTGACGGTTAAGGTAGTTGTGCTGGGTAAACTGGTGGTGGTGATTGCTGATGGCTCAGAGCTGACGATGATCGGGCTAGCTACAGCGGGGGTACTAACTACCACTGCTTCAGACGCTACTGCCAACGTAGGATTAACAGAAGCCGTGCTGGTATTGTTACCTGCAGCTGAGGCACCAAGCATGGGTATTCCGGCTTCTATTGACGACTCGGTAATGATCTTGTTGCTTGGCCGACTTTGCCATGCCCACCAAGCAGCAGCGCCTAAGGCTAGAACTACCAAGCCTGCGATCAAGCCGGTTTTTTTACGCGGTCTCGGGGCTGCTGCCTTAGTTGAGGCTGCCGCAGCTGTGGCCTGCGAGGCTTGTGGGACTTGTGGGGCTTGCGCTAGCAATGTTTCGCTGGCCAAAGATGCGGTGGTATCGGCTAAAGGCTGTGTATTGGCTAGCGCTGCAGCTGGGCGTGCCAACACGGTGAAGTCATCTGCCAGTGCTGGGATGGCAGCGATTTTGGCTGCGGTGGCAGTCTCAGCTGGGCGAATTTGTGGATTCGTCGCATCTGCATCTAAGCTGGATTTCCCCAGCCAAGAAACACCCAGTGTGTAGTCTGCCAAGGCCTGGGCTTCTGGTGTGGGCATAGCTGCGATAAATGTTTGGTCGTAGCTGTCTTTGCCTTGCTCGGCAAGCTCTTGGGCCATGCGCTTGAGGCGGCGCTTGGCTAAGTCTGCGTATACGCCTTCGGGAAAGCGCTTTAAAAAGCCCTCTAAATCCTCAATATCATCACTGTCTTTTACGTCTTTCCAGTACACGAGCTCTAGCTCTTGGGTAACGGTGCTGCCTGTACCCGTTGAAGTGCTGCTGGCTGTAGAGCCACTGCGCTCTAATGAACCTGTGCCGTGTTGCTCAATAATTTTGTACGGGTTGGCTGATGGTGTAATGGTGGGGTCCGCCCGGCACGCTGCGGCCTGCAATGCTAAAGAAAAATCTTGTGCAGACGCAAATCGATGCGTTTTGTCTTTGGCCAACGCACGCGATACAACGGCGTCTAACGCGGTCGGCAGCATTTGGTTAATGCTGCTGGGTGCAGGCGGGTGCTGATTGGTGATTTGGTTGACGATAGAGAAATAACTGTCGCCATCAAATGGGCGGCGGTCTGTCAATAGTTGATACAACACAATGCCCGCCGAGAACAAATCAGACAGTGCATCAACTGTTTTGCCCTCTACCTGCTCGGGCGACATGTACTTCAGCGTGCCCACCATGCCGCCTTGGGTGCGGGTGGCCTCGCCTGAGTCTTGAATGCGCGCTACGCCAAAGTCGGTTAATTTGACGCGGCCGTCGGCTTCTAGCAGCAAGTTAGCGGGCTTGATGTCGCGGTGAATGATTTTGCGTTGGTGTGCGTAGTCCAATGCCGCCAGCAGGTCACGCATCATGCGCACCGACTGCTCTAGCGAATAGCGTTGGCCAGAGTCCAGGTAATGCTTTAAGTCTTCGCCTTTGACAAACTCCATCACCAAAAACGGTGTGTCGCCATCGCGGTCAGAGTCGTATACGCTGACAATGTTGGGGTGCTGCAGGCGCGCGGCTGAGTGTGCCTCGGTGCGAAAACGCAGCTCGTATTCAATCGCCTCGTCTTTGGCCAGACTGTCGACACGCACGGTCTTAATAGCCACTTTGCGGTTCAGGTTAGGGTCGCGCGCTTCATACACCACGCCCATCGCGCCTTTGCCCAGTACGCGTACGATGTCGTAGCGACCCAGCTTTTTAACGGTATTGATGGCGCGATCAGGCATTAAATTTTCTATTGCTGATAATGTGTTTCAGCTTGTTTCCAACGTGTTGTATATTTTACATTTCGTGTTGTGTTGCAGACTAGACTGGCTTCCTCATATGTGGCTTAAGTCACGCTATCACGATAGATTCATCGCAGCTTTACAGCACCATGCCAGCCTTTGTAATCAATAACACTTCATTTTCACCAGCCGATGTTTCCAGCCACACCGCCTCCACGCGCGGAAACGCTGCTTCAAAGTAGGCACGTTCGTTGCCAATTTCTAAAACCAGCACGCCTTGATCACTTAGCTTAGCGGGCAAATCACGCAGAAGCGGCCTAATAAAGTCCATGCCATCGCTGCCACCTGCCAGCGCTATATGCGGCTCGGTTAAGTATTCAGCAGGTAGCGCCGCCATGCTGGCGCTGTTGACATATGGCGGGTTGCACAGCACCAAGTCATAAGGGCCTGCGCACTGGGCTAGGCCGTCTGACACGATGGTGCTTATGCGTGAGGCAAGCTGGTGTTTGTCAATGTTGATCTGCGCCACGGCCAATGCATCGGTGCTGATGTCTGCCGCCTGCACTGTCACGTCAGGGTAGGCCATGGCCGCCAGCACGGCCAAGCTACCGTTGCCAGTGCAAAGGTCTAGTACGCGGTGACTTGACTCGGTCAGCCAAGGGTCGATGCTGCCATCGGCCAACAGCTCGGCAATAAAACTGCGCGGCACAATGGCCCGCTCGTCTACATAAAACGGCACGCCTTGCAGCCAAGCCTCTTTCGTAAGGTAGGCTGCGGGCTTGCGGGTATCGATGCGTGCTCTTAAAATCGTAGCTACTTGAGTAATAGATACTTGGACTACAGGCTGATTTGCCACTGAATCTAGGTCATCTAAAGGTAATTTAAGCGTCCACAGCACTAACCAAGCCGCCTCGTCAAATGCGCTGGCTGTGCCGTGGCCGTAGCCCACGCCAGCGGCTTCTAGCTGGGCGGCGCTTTGTTCAATCAGCTCAATAATCGTCATATCCCAGATTGTACGGACGCTGGTTGCGAGCTTTGAAAAAAATTCATGCATTCGGTTGCACAAGTCAACACGCAATTTGCAACAATGTGACAAGATTGAGTTTTAAGGTAATTGACTATGCATCCCGCTGATTTACTAGCCCACTACGACAGCGCACAGCTGTGGACTGCATTGACAAACCTAGACGTGCCCACCGCCTACCAGCGCGCGCTGGCCGTGCGCTCACTGCGCACAGCGCGTGGCGAGGTGCCGCGTGGTTTTAAAATTGGTTTTACCAACCGCAGCATTTGGCCGCGCTACAACGTGGCTGCGCCAGTGTGGGGCACGATATACGACAGCACGGTAAGTTTTTGCGATGAGCAAGGCACCATCAAGCTGCAAGGCATCAGCCAGCCACGCATCGAGCCCGAAACCGTGTTTGGCCTGCGCGCTGCGCCGCCTGCCCACGCCACGCTAGACGATTTATTTAATTGCCTAGACTGGGTTGCCCCAGGCTTTGAAATTGTGCAGTCGCACCACATTGACTGGAAGTTTGCCGCAGCAGACGCAGTGGCTGACGGTGCGCTGCACGCCCGATTGTTAGTGGGCCAAAAAGTACCCGTGCTAAGCCTGGCCACCAACGCACAAGCCCTGTGCGCAGCGCTGGCCGCTGCCACCGTGCGCCTAAGCCAAGACGCAAAGGTAGTAGACAGCGGTGCAGGTGCTGCCGTGCTGGGCGACCCACTGCAAGCCCTGTTGCACTTCGCCCGTGAGCTAGCCCAGTGCCCTGGCGCGCCCAGCCTGCAGGCGGGTGACGTGATTACTACGGGTACTTGGACTGATGCTTGGCCCGTGGTGGCTGGCCAAACTTGGGCGGCAGATTTTGACGCACCATTGGCGCGGCTAGAAGTGGCGTTTAGTTAATCAAATAATCCCGTTCGCCCTGAGCTTGTCGAAGGGTTTGCGAAGGCTTCGACAAGCTCAGCCCGAACGGATTTGGGCTATGCGAACTGGGTACTGGATCTAGCCCACCACGTGCTGCTTAAAAAACGCCATAGTGCGGTCCCACGCTAGCTTAGCTGCTGGCACATCAAAGCGCGGCGTGGTGTCGTTGTTAAACCCGTGTTGGGTGCCTGCATAAATGTGTGCTTCATGCTTCACACCCGCAGCTTTTAAAGCAGCCTCATACGCTGGCCAAGCTGCGTTAATGCGCTCGTCCACACCCGCAAAGTGAATTTGCAATGGCGACTTCACCTTAGCCGCATCGGCCACAGGCGGGTGGTTGCCATAAAACGGCACCGACGCTGCCAAATCAGGCAGGCGTGTAGCCAACATGTGGGCTATGCCGCCGCCGTAACAAAAACCCGTCACGCCTATCTTGCCGGTCGTATCAGTCCGCGCTTTCAGCCAGCCCATGGCGGCTACAAAGTCTTCACGGGTTTTATTTTGGTCTAGCTTGGCAAACGCCTCGCGTGCTTTGTCTTCGTCACCAGGGTAGCCGCCCAGCGGGGTGAGCGCATCGGGGGCAAACGCCATGTAGCCGTCTAGCGCAATGCGGCGGGTAATGTCTTCAATATGCGGGTTTAGGCCACGGTTTTCGTGCACTACCAAAATGGTGGGCAGCTTGGTGGTGCCTGCGCTGGCAGGGCGGGCCAGGTAGCCCTTGACTGTGCCCGTGCCTTGCGGTGATTCAAAGCTCACGGTTTCAATCTTTAGCCGGTTGTCATCTTTAGGCACCACTTGGCCGCGCGCAAAGTCTGGGCTTAGCGCGGCCAGCAGGCCAGCGGCTGTAACACCTGCCTTGGCAAATTTTTCAGCCCCGCGTAAAAAACCGCGCCGGTCAATGCCGCCATGCACGTATGCGTCAAACAGCACGAGCAGTTCTTGGTCAAAGTCTTTTGCTGTGAGGCGTGGTGTAGATGCGGTAGTCATGGTGTTGTGTTCCATAAAAGGTTTAAAAAAGCCAAAACGCAGCTTATCGCCAAGCTAGGCCGATGGCAAGTAGCAAAAAGCAATAAAACTGCGCCTACAAGCCTTACCATTACCCTACAGCGCTGTTTATAAAGTGCTAAATATTCTATAATTATTTAACATCTTATCTAATTTAATTTAACTGAGACCGCACCATGACCCAACTGCAATTTGCCTCCCGCCTGGACAACGTTAGCACCTCGGCCATCCGCGAAATTTTCAAGCTGCTGGGCCGCCCCGGCATCATCAGCTTTGCAGGCGGTTTTCCAGACCCTGATTTGTTTGACCTGGATGGCGTGCGCGAGGCCACCGCCAAAGCCCTGCACGACGAAGGCCAGTGGGGTGCCAAAGCCGTGCTGCAATACGGCCCCACCGAGGGCTGGGGCCCGCTAAAAGAGGGCATTGTTGACCTGATGGCCGCCAAAGGCATCACCGTCAAACCCGACGGCTTGATCACCACCACCGGCAGCCAGCAAGCGCTAGACCTGATAGCCACCACCATGATCAGCCCTGGTGACAACGTGATTGTGGAAGGCCCTACGTTTTTAGCCACCATTCAGTGCTTTAGGCTGTATGGTGCTAACCTGATCAGCGCCCCCATCGACGCAGGCGGCGTGCAGGTAGACCAGCTAGAAAAACTCATCATTGAACACAAACCCAAGCTGGTGTACATCATCCCAACGTTTGGCAACCCCAGCGGCGCCATGATGCCGCTTGCGCGCCGCCAAAAAATCTTGCAGCTAGCCGCGCAATACAAAGTGTTGGTGGTAGAAGACGACCCCTACGGCGAGCTGTATTTTGACCAGCCACCGCCCCCCAGCATCATGGCGCTGAGCAACGACCTGCCCGAAGCCCGCCCCTACCTGGCCTATTGCGGCAGCTTTAGCAAAGTGCTGTCCCCCGGCCTGCGCGTAGGCTGGATGATTGCCCCGCCCGAGCTGCTGGCCAAAGCCACCATGTGCAAACAGTTTAGCGACGCCCACACCAGCAACCTAAGCCAAGCCATTGCCGCCAACTATTTGCAGCTAAAAGACGGCAACCAAACGCGCCTAGACAAAAGCCTGGCCGTAGTGCGCAAAACCTACGCCCAGCGCGCCGACACCATGGCCGCCTGCCTGCAGCGCCAGCTGGGCGACGCACTAACCTACACCAAGCCCCAAGGCGGCATGTTCTTTTGGACCCGCCTAACCGGCAAGCCCACCCCCGGCACAACCACAGCCACCAGCCAAGACGCCACAGCGTATGCCAAACGCGCCCCCGACCACGGCATAGCCTTCGTCCCCGGCGCACCGTTTTATGCGAATAACCCAGACAACGCTACGTTGCGGTTGAGTTACGCGACTTCGGATTTGGGGAAGATTGAGGAGGGGGTTAGTCGGTTGGCTAAGGCGTTGCCTGTATGACCGTGCCAAAGCGCTGCGAAAACTTGAAATGCCAAACTGGCATCTCAAGTTCACTTACAGCCCCAGCCAAGGTTACGAGGCTTGGGGCTTTGAGATCACAAACTGTGATCTCAAAGGGAAAAGGGGGCCGAAGGTACATGCCCTACGCTTTCACAGAGCAAGGTATAGCCATGCTGTCCAGCGTCTTGCGGTCACAGCGCGCTGATCAAACGCGCCCGATCACTCTAGGCGAATCTATGAAATTGCAATAGTGTCATCACTGCTGACACTATTTCCTTGAACTTACGAGGCAATGGTATCAATGAGCAACGTTAAACTTTTTGAAAATCAAAAAATCAGGTCGATCTGGATCGAAGCTGAGCAAAAATGGTATTTTTCCATCACTGATGTGGTGGCGGTGCTCACGGACAGCGCCAACGCCCGAGACTATTGGTATCGCATCAAACAGCGGGAAAAAATCAGCGGCATTGAACTGTCGACACTTTGTCGACAGTTCAAACTGCAAGCGCCCGACGGCAAATTACGCGAAACCGACTGCACCCACACCGAAGGCCTGCTGCGCATCATCCAGTCTGTGCCCAGCCCCAAAGCAGAGCCATTCAAACGCTGGCTGGCTAAGGTAGGCTATGAACGGCTAGAAGAAATTGAAAACCCCGAGCTAGCCGCCGCCCGCATGCGCGCGCTGTACCAAGCCAAGGGCTACAGCCAAGAGTGGATAGAAAAGCGCGTGCGCGGCATCGCCGTGCGCGACGAGCTGACCGGTGAATGGCAAAAGCGCGGCGTAAAAGAGCAAACCGAATACGCCATCCTTACCGCAGAAATCAGCCGCGCCACCTTTGGCATGAACCCCGCTGAATACAAAGCCTTCAAGCAACTAGACAAGCCTGCAGACAACCTGCGCGACCATATGACCGACCTGGAGCTGATCTTCACCATGCTGGGTGAAGCCTCCACCACCGAAATAGCGCGGCAAGCCAACGCCCAAGGCTACCCGCAAAACCGCACTGCCGCCAAAAAGGGCGGCACCGTAGCGGGCAACGCCCGGCGCGACCTAGAGCAAAAATCAGGCAAACGCGTAGCCAGCCCAGCCAACTACAAACAGCTGCCCGAAGCCGTGGTGCGTAAAAAACTGGCTGCCAAGAAGCCCCCAGGCCAGTAGACTATGGCTATGCAAACAGCGCTTTTTGAACGAACCGTCTTAAACCCCGTAAAAGTCTCAGCAGCGCTGAGACAATTACAGCCCGAGGCTATAAGCGCCTTCAAAGACGCCTACATGCTCGAATTCCTCGGCCTGCAAGGCGACCACAGCGAATCCGACCTGCACCAAAGCCTGCTCGCCAAGCTCAAAGCCTTTCTGGGCGAACTAGGCCGCGACTTTTGTTTTGTAGGATCGCAGTTCCCCGTGCAAGTAGGCACGCGCGACTTTGCGCTAGACCTGCTGTTCTTTCACCGCAGCCTCAACTGCCTGGTCGCCATCGAGCTCAAAGTAGGCCGCTTTGAGCCAGAATATCTGGGCAAACTATCCTTCTACCTAGAAGCCCTAGACCGCGACGTGCGCAAACCCCACGAAAACTCCGCCATCGGCGTGCTGCTGTGCGCCAGCAAAGACGACGAAGTAGTCGAATACGCCCTAAGCCGCACCGCGTCGCCCGCTTTGATAGCGCAGTATGAGACGCAATTGCCGGATAAGGCGCTGCTGCAAAGCAAGTTGCATGAGTTTTATTTGCAGAATACAAGTGATCCCGCATGATCATCCAGAAGAAAAAATTGGGAGCAACAATTTGAACACCAGAGCAATACCACCACAAAAATGGCGCGCCTTTTTCTTGCTGATTTACTTGGCTCTGCTGGTCGGTGTTTCCAAATACGCTTTTGGCGAATGGTTACCTCTTGCAAACGGCGGCAAAGCCGTCTGGTTTTACACAGGTTTAGCGAGCCTCTTGCTAGGCAATCATCTCGTTACTCCATACTTTAGTAAACCTGTTGATGCAATTTCCTATGCTGTTGCTTCAGCGGCAGCGCTGCTTGGCGCAGAGGAGCTTAGTAAGTGGAGTGAAATAGAAAAAGCGGCTTACTACTTGGTCATGATCTATTGTCTGCTCGTATTGGTATTATCTTTTGTGGCTATTTTCACTCGTAATAGTAAACACGGATGGTCTGAACGAGTTTCTCGTACGTCTGCAATATTTGCGGCCACGTTTGGTAATCACCGAGCCATTTTCGGACTTACGATGTTAGTTGCCACATTTCTCTTTCATCGTGATTCTGTGAGTCAAACTTATTTAATTTGTGCAGTCTGTATCGTTGGCGTTGTCGCTAGACCGGATGAAGTTTTTAATGGTTTAGTGGGAAATTTGCAAAAAATATGGCACGGCACATTTGCACCATCAAGTTTTGGCGAAATAGCAGGCATTCAAACTCCTAATATTTATTTAGTCAGGCAAAGCGATGACACAGCGGTAACTTTTGGAAAACCTGTAGCCATAAAAATTACGGGTCAGCAAACATTTGCAGCAATCGCGCTCGATTGCGTCGGTAGAGATGAGGCCAACCTACTCCGATGCATTGATGCGAATGCGTTGATCCAGGGCGTAGCTGTCGATCCTAGTTTCGCAACTATGGTGGATGAAACTGTCGCACTAATTGCAAACGATTCAGTTGCATCGCTGCAGTTGACGCAGGCTTCCGACGTTTGTAAAAATCGCTTGGTAGGGCTTGTAGCGCAAGACACTTCGAATGACCGTCTTTATTTCGAGGTAGTGACGACTCAAGAGCTTTTACAAGGATTGCTAGTTCAAGTCAAGGTACAAGGTAGCGTTGTCATTTATCAAATTCTTGATGGTTTAACAAAAGAAGAAATAGTCCATCAGAAAAACACTTTTGGAGTCGTTAAGGCGCAAGCAAAGAAGATTGGAGTTTGGAAAGCAGAAGAAGCTAAATTCATACCCTCTAAATGGCTACCTTTTTTGAACGAGCCAGTATTCCTCGCGGAGCCATCTAGCCGTGTACTGGATGTGAACTCTATTGGGCATTTTCCTGGTGGAACATACCCTGTACAGCTTGCAAACATTAATCATCTCGTCACCCACAACACGGCTATTCTCGGAATTTTAGGAGTCGGGAAAACGATGCTGGCAATAGAGTTAGTCGAGCGAATGATGGCGCAAGATATCAAAGTCGTTTGCCTTGATTTGACCGATCAGTACGCTTCTGAGTTGTCAAGCTATTACGATAAAGCCAGTGAGGACGCCAAGCTTGCTGCAATGCTTAGCAAAGTAAATGCTGCATCTAATTCTGTACAAGATAACCCCGAGCAAGGCGGAAGCATCCCTATTCTTGAACAAGAACTGGATGCTGACATTCGGGAATTTTTCAAAGGTTCTTCACTTTTGAAAATTTATAATCCCGCTCGAATAACTGCTACGAAGCAAACGACAGAACCTAAGAGCTATCAAGAGGCTGGAAAATGGAACAGAGGCGCGCCGCTTTGGTCTGTTACGCCAGTAGAAGTTACTCGGATAGTAAGTCAAGCAGTTTTGTCGATTCTTCAGGAAGCTGGTATGAGCAATACAGCAAAAGTTTGCATTATTTATGAAGAAGCTCACTCCCTGGTTCCTGAATGGAACTCCGTTGCATTTGATGGTGATAAAGCTGCGACTGCTGGTACTGCACGCGCAATTCTGCAGGGTCGTAAGTACGGAATGGGTTGCTTACTGATAACGCAACGGACAGCTAATGTGACGAAAACAATATTGAATCAATGCAATACGATTTTCGCCATGAGGACATTTGACGACACTGGGAAAGAGTTTCTATCCAATTATGTCGGACGTGAGTATGCGGAGACACTGTCTTCCCTGCCTGAGAGGCAAGCTGTCTTTTTTGGAAGAGCGTCCAGTTGTGAAAATCCTGTATTGATCAGCCTGAACGATCGAGACAAATTTAGAGAAGTATTCAGAGCAAAGTTTCCACCGCCTAATTTAGCAGCGGCCGCCTTAGTTGCTACAGACCTTGATACCAAATCGAACGCAACTCCGCCCTCCACAGCGCCGGGATCGGGTTTTGATGATATGGACGATGACATTCCTTTCTAAATTAAAAATCAATGCTCCAAAAACGCACCACCTTGGTCTACTCCACCGAAACCGGCCGCATCTGCCCCGATTGCAGCCAGCC
>JAYTPK010000173.1:0-30142 GCA_043747295.1 Polaromonas sp.
AAAGGCCGATGCACTGCAGAGTCCCTTTGCCCCAGCACCCCGTAACATACAAGCACTGCAGATGCTTGCCCGCAGGGCCCGTGGTTCGGGTGGCGATAGCCCTACGGCGCAGCAGGTCGCTTGTAGTACAACGAACAGAAGCAAGAAGCAAAAGAGCACACCTTACCAATGAAATATGCCCATAGTCCAAGTATTCATTGCTCAAATAGCTACGAAATTAATAGCACTTAAGAAGCCTTGCGCAAACTATGACTCAGTAGCACTACAGGTATCAAGCCCACCAAGACCAGTGCCAGACTCGGCAGCGCCGCCTCGCCCAAACGCTCGTCGCGGGCTAGCTGGTAGGCCATTACGGCTAGAGTGTCGTGGTTGAACGGGCGCAGCACTAAGGTAGCGGGTAGCTCTTTCATCACGTCGACGAAGACTAGTAGCGTTGCTACCAAAGTAGAGCGGCGCAGCAGCGGCCAGTGCACGCGGCGCCACAGGGCAAAACCTGTTACCCCTAGCGTGCGCGCGCTGTCGTCCATACTCAGTGGCACGCGGCTGTAGCCGCTTTGGATACTTTGCAACGCCACAGCACTAAAGCGCACCAGATACGCCCAAACAACCCCCAGCACCGTCGCGGTCACTACATAGCCCACGCCCCAAGTGGGCTGGGCAGCTTGCAGCGCGCCCACAGGGATAAGCAAGCCCACCACTATCACAGCACCCGGCACCGCGTAGCCCATACTGGCAATGTCTAGCGCGGCGCGCGTGGCTACGTTGGGGCTGCGGCGCACCGCAAAGGCAATAGCCAGCGCCATGCCTACGGCCAGCACAGCTGCCAAGCTAGCCAGCTTGAGGCTGTTAATGGCCCAGCCGCCGAATGCTGCCCACGGCAGTGGCGCATCAGTGCTGTTTAAACCCTCTAGCAATGGCCGCAACATGAACAGAACCGGCAGTACAAAACCCAGCAACACGGGGGCACCGCACACCAGCCACGCAGCCCACAGGCGCTTACCGCGCAGCGGCACAGGGCGTGCGTCGTGGCTACCTGCGCGCGCACCCTTGCCTGTGGCAAAGCGCATTTTGCGCTGCGCATAGCGCTCTAATTTAAGCAAGATGGCCACCATCACCAGCAGGCACACCGCCAGCTGGGCTGCTGCCAAGCGCGAGTCCATCGCTAACCAAGCTTTGTAAATACCTGCGGTGAAGGTTTGAATACCAAAATAACTTGATACGCCATAGTCGGCCAATGTCTCCATCAAAGCCAGTGCTACGCCAGCAGCAATAGCGGGGCGCGCCAGTGGCAGGGCGACCGTTTTAATACGGCGTTTCAGCGGTGCGCCCAGCAGGCGTGCGGCCTCCATCAGGTGGGTGGCGCGCTCTGCCAGCGCTGCGCGTGCTAACAGGTACACATACGGGTATAGCGTGAAGACAAACACCAGCACCGCCCCGCCTAAGCTGCGCACCTCGGGCAGCACGCGGCCTTGCAGACCCAGCGCTGTGCGTATAAAACTTTGTGCAGGCCCAGCGTATTGCAAAAAATCGGTATACGCATAGGCCACCACATAGGCGGGCATAGCTAAGGGCAGCAGCAGCGCCCATTCAAAAAACTTACGTCCTTTAAATTCAAAAAGAGTCACCGCGCAGGCCGTAGCCGCGCCCAGCAGCCCCACACCCAGCGCCACCATCAGGCACAGCGCAATCGACGTTAACGCGTATTGGGGCAGCACCGTGCTGGCCATTTCAACCAAAATTTGCGTGCTTTCGGTGCTCCACTGCAGCACCGAGGCCAGCACGGCCAGCACGGGCAACACGATCAGCGCGGCAATTATCAAAAGCAAAGGTTGGGCTAGGCGGTTCATTCTTTGGCGGATTCAAAACCCATCGTAATCTAAATGAGAATTGTAATCATCTAGAATAACCATATGTTTTTAGACCTTCACCATCTGTCGGTGCAATATGCAGGCCGCACGCAACCCGCCGTGGCAGACGTATCGTTTGGCCTTACCGCAGGCCAAATTGGGGTGCTGATTGGCCCATCGGGCTGTGGCAAAACCACCCTTTTGCGCGCGGTGGCAGGGCTAGAAAGGCTAAGCACAGGCAAGATCAGTTTATCGGGTGTGACGGTTAGCACGGCTAAAGAGTCAATTGCGCCTGAAGACCGCCGCATTGGCATGGTGTTTCAAGACTACGCGCTATTTCCGCATTTAGACGTGGGGCAAAACGTAGGCTTTGGCATTTACGATTGGCCAAAAAAAGAGCGCCAAGCCCGCGTAGGCGAGGTGCTGGATTTGGTGGGCCTGGGCGATGTGCGCCGCCGCTACCCGCACGAGTTATCAGGCGGGCAGCAGCAGCGTGTGGCGCTAGCGCGCGCTTTAGCACCTAAGCCACAGTTGCTGCTGCTGGACGAGCCGTTTTCTAACCTTGATGTAGACCTGCGTGAACGTTTGGCCCACGAGGTGCGCGGTATTTTAAAAGCCGCTGGCGCTACGGCACTGTTTGTCACGCACGACCAGTTAGAAGCCTTTGCAATTGGCGATGTGATTGGCGTGATGCACGAGGGCGCACTGCACCAATGGGCCGATGCCTACACGCTGTACCACCGCCCTGCTACGCGGTTTGTTGCTGACTTTATTGGCCACGGTGTTTTTAGCAAAGCCACGGTAGAAGTGCACGAAGAAAACGGCGCTGTGCACAAGCACGTAGTCACCCCGCTGGGCGAGCTGCACGACATAAGCCTGGCCGAGCTGTCCAAGCTGCCCATAGGCCAGTGTGATGTGCTGCTACGCGCTGATGACATCATTCACGACGACGCGTCCCCCGTGCAAGCCAAGATCGTGCGCAAGGCGTTTCGTGGCAATGAGTTTTTATATACCTTGAAGTTAAAAACTGGCGAAACCGTCATGGCCCATGTGCCCAGTCACCATGACCACAAACTGGGTGAATGGATTGGTATTCGACCCGAGGTGGACCACGTGGTGACGTTTGCGTCTTAATCTCAAAATCGCAATCACTAGCGCCATCGTGAAGCCATTGTGAGGTGTGTGAACCCAGCGTGAAGTGCATGTTATGGTGATAATTGCAGCATACTTTCACCTAAACTCTACATGCCTTTAGACGCACCCGCACGCTCTTCTTCTCTGTTCAAACGTTGGTTACCCAAGACTTGGGCCGTGCGTCTAACCCTAGCGCTGGCCGCTGTGTTGGCTATCGGTGTGCTGACGCTGGGTATCGCCACCTTCATGGTCTACCCGCAGTTGCCCAACCTTGACACACTGACCCATTACCAGCCTAAGCAGCCACTGCGCGTATTTACTGCAGACGGTGTACAAATAGGCGGCTTTGGCAGCGAGCGGCGCATCTACCAGCGTATAGACCAAATCCCCAAACTCATGAAAGACAGCTTGCTGGCTACCGAAGATGCGCGCTTTTATGAGCATCGCGGTGTAGACCCACTCAGCGTCTTACGGGCACTGGTGTCTGTTGCCTCTGGCGGCACCGTGCGCCGTATACAAGGCGGCTCTACCATTACGCAGCAAGTGGCACGCACTTTTTTACTCACCCGCGAGCGCACGGTGTCACGCAAATTTAAAGAAGCCTTGCTGTCGCTGCGCATTGAGTCTGAGCTGAGCAAGGACCAGGTGCTGGAGCTGTATATGAACGAGATCTATTTAGGATCGCGTGCCTATGGTTTTGAAGCCGCTGCACAAACCTACTTTGGCAAAACCTTGGCCGCCTTAAGCCCAGCCGAATGCGCCATGCTGGCGGGGCTGCCGCAAAACCCCCACCACGTGAACCCCTTAAGCAACCCAGAGCGCGCAAAGGCACGCCAGCGTATGGTGCTGGCGCGCATGGCAAAAGTTGGTGTGATTAACCAGACGCAATACGCTGCAGCCAAGATAGAGCCACTGGTGATACGTCAGTCCAACATCACCGAAGTGCACGCCGAATATGTGGCCGAGGCTGCACGCCAACAAGTGTTTGCCCAGTTTGGTGAAAAGGCCTACACCCAAGGCTTTGATGTCGTCACCACGCTGGTGGCCGCTGAACAACAAGCCGCCTACCAAGCCCTGCGCCGCACGCTGATTGAGCACGCACAGCGCCAGCCTTGGCGTGGCCCACAAGACAGCGAAGACCTACCCAGTGACTTGGCTGACCAAGACCCCGCCATAGCCCAAGCCTTAAGCGACACCGACGATGACGAAGACCTGCGTGCCGCTATCGTGACTGCGGCCAGCCCTAATACTGTCACTGCGGTACTGATCTCAGGTGAAGTCATCAAAATCGACAAGCCCGGCCTGCGCCTAGTACAAAGTGGCTTGGGGCCCAAAGCCGCCAAAGGATTAGCGATTAAGCGCGGCTCCATCGTGCGGGTGTTGCAGCAAGGCAAGGGCTGGCTGCTTACGCAATGGCCACAAGCTGAAGGTGCCATGGTGGCGCTGAACGCCGCCACGGGCGAGGTACGGGCCTTGGTGGGCGGTTTTGATTTTGCAGAAAACCAATTCAACCACGTCACACAAGGTTGGCGTCAACCCGGCTCTAGCTTCAAGCCTTTTATCTACGCCGCTGCGTTAGACCATGGTGTGCTGCCAGAAACCTTGGTTAACGATATGCCGCTGACCAACTTGGGCAGCTGGAACCCCGGTAACTCTGACGGTAGCACCGACGGCCCTATCACCTTGCGCGAGGCATTAACGCGTTCTAAAAATCTGGTCACCATCAGGCTGGTGCAGCTGCTGGGCGCGCCCGCCATGCGCCAGTGGACGGCGCGTTTTGGCTTTGATGTACAGCGCCAACCCGACAACCTCACGCTGGCACTGGGCACTGGCGCCACCACACCGCTGCAGCTGGCCAGCGCCTATGGCGTGTTGGCCAACGGAGGTTATCTGCTGCCCACTACGCTGATCCGCAGTGTGACTGATAGCAAAGGTCAGGTCATTTTTAAAGCGCCAGTACACACGCCCAGCGAAGCCCTGCGGGTGACCAGCGAGCGCAACACCTTTGTCACCAACACACTGCTTCAAGAGGTCACCCGATCAGGCACCGCCGCGCGTGCCCAAGCCACTTTAAAACGCCCCGACTTGTACGGCAAGACTGGCACTACCAACGAAGTGATGGACGCTTGGTTTGCAGGTTTTCAACCTGGCTTAGTGGCCGTGGTGTGGGTAGGCTATGACACGCCGCGCACCTTGGGCAGCCACGCATCAGGTGCATCACTAGCCCTGCCCGCATGGATTGAGTTTATGGCCGCTGCACTGAAGAACGTACCAGTCAAAGAAGTGACCGCACCAGCAGACGTGATCAAAGTGGATGGCCAGTGGCGCTACAGCGACTGGGCACTGGGCGGGGGCATTGACAGCCTGGGGCTGGACGACCAGATGGTTGAGCCAAGTTTGATACCCAAGTCGCCCGCGCCTAAAACACCTTCAGCACCTGTATCTGTGCCTTTGACAGCAACTTCAACTTCAACCGAACCACCGCCAGCCATAGTGAGCCCTGTGGCCCCATCACCGTCTGCGCAGTAAGGTGGGTTGTCGCACATCCATGAGGCGCGATTAATCAGGCAAAGCGCTGCGCACCACTTGCTGCAAATCTGCGGCCCAGGCGCGTCGATCGCGGCCATCAGCCTGTTGCACTGCTGCAAACTGCACTGTGGTTGGGCGAATGGATAGGCATACGCCCCGAGGTAGACCATGTGGTGACGTTTGCAGCTGCAACAACTGCAGCGTCAGCTACAGCTACAGCTACAGCTACAGTTTAGATGCTATTAATTTAATAGCTTTTTAAGCAATAAATACTTGGACTACAAGCATATTTTGTCAATTTATATAAGTAATAGCCCAAAGCAGCTGTCTATCAAGACAGTCGCCATCCAGTGGACAGCGAGCCCCCGTCCTACACCGCATGGGCGACTTATCTGATATAGCAAGACAGCAGACTTTTCAACAATCAGTACATGCTGTTGATAAACCGTCAATGGCTAATAAACAACCGGGTCCTGCAGATTGTCACAACATCTGCGCGGCCCAAATCTTGATATGAATGTACTTATGAAAAACTCAAAAAATGCCTTTGCGTATGCGCTGCCACTTCTGGCAGCCATGGCTACTAGCACCAGTCTGGCGCAGGTCAACACCTATACAGAGGGTGGCCCAGGACAAAGCTGCTACAACCCATCGGCCTATGTTGCGCCCAGCATCAGCTACATGCAGCCTAATGGTGATTTTAGAACAGGCAAGCGCGCCACTGGCTTTGGACTGCGCTTTGGTAAACCAGTATCGCCGCACTGGGACATGCAAATTGGGCTGAGTCTAGCGCGCACGAGCGACAGCACCAACCGCTACGAGCAGGCATCGCTGGGAATCGATGCACTGTATATGTTTTCTCGCTCCAACTTTCGTACCTTACTGCTCGTAGGGGTAGGGGCTGAGAAAGACAAGCTTACTAAACCAAGCGGTAGCACTAGTACCGCATCGTCGTTTGTTGGTCTGGGCACAGGCGTTCAACTGGCCTTCAATGACCAATGGGGCATGCAAACTGATATTCGGCGTAACCATGCCTTTTCGCGCGGGAATAATCTCGGCTTGCAATACGCCAACACTGATGTAGTTAGCGTAGCACTGACCTATGCATTTAAAAAAGTGCTCACCATGGCAGCCCGCGCTGCATCACAGGCTGCACCAGCGCCCGCTCATGTAGCACCTGCACCCGTAGCGCAAGCGCCGCCAGCGCCTGTTGCGCAGGCAGTAGCACCGCCGCCCCTACCGACTTTAACTACTTTGCCAACATTGCCGCCTACAGCAAGGTTTAAGCACATCACCATGTCTGCTAGCAAGTTGTTCAATTTCGATAGCGCCACGCTACGTACACTCGTGCCAAAGCTGCAAAAGCTGCAAAAGCTAATAAGCAACTTTGACATAAAAATCTCAAACGTGTAAGTAAGATTATTCCTACAAAGTACCCAGTGTTCGTCTGACTTGCACGTGCTGTGAAAGCACAGATACTTAGGCATCGGGTTACGCAATTACTTAAATATTTACAGGCTGCTTGACGTGCATGCCAAGTCTGAACATCATAAAAAGGCACAGTAGAACTGTGAAAACTCTCAAAGTTTATTTAGTAGAAGACAGTGCTGTGATTCGCGCAAGCTTGATTGCCACACTTGAGGAGTTAGCATGCACTAAAGTGATCGCTACTGCAGAAGATGAGGCCAGCGCTGCGCAGTGGCTGGTCGATCCAGAGCACGATTTAGACTTGATGATTGTCGACATCATGCTGCGTACCGGCTCTGGTTTGGGGGTGATTAAAACTTCACACGCCCTGCTCCGCCCGCACAAGATAGTGGTTTTAAGCAACTACGCCACAACAGATATGAGGCGTTTGTGTTTAAGCCTGGGAGCTGATCGTGTGTTTGACAAATCTAACGAAATTGAAGCGCTTATTGCATACTGCAATGAATTAGCCACTGGCAACCCCAATGGCGGTGAGACGGCTGATGCGGACGTGCCCACCCTTTAGGTCAGCTGGTTTTTATTGCATTAATCCGTTTTTAAGCGCGTAATAAGTTAAATCGCTGTTAGATGCCAAATTCATCTTCTCCATCACCCTGCTGCGGTATGTGCTAACAGTCTTCACACTCAGTGACATAGCTATCGCCATATGGCCAATCGCCTCGCCTTTGGCCAGACGCAAAAATACTTGCAGCTCTCTATCAGATAGGTTCTCATGCGCAGCTTTGTCATTACCTTGGTTCAAACCATCGGCCAACAATTCAGCTACGGCAGGAGTAATGTATTTACGGCCTCTGGCCACAGTTCGGATAGCAGAAACAATGTCCTGCGGATCGCAGTCTTTGTTCAGGTAACCATTCGCACCCTGACGCAGCAAAGTGGTGGCATAGTGCAACTCGGCAAATCCACTCAGAATCAATACTGGCAGTTCCGCATTGCGCGCCCTGATAGCGATCAGTGCGTCCACGCCGCTTTGGTCGGGCATAGCAATGTCCATCACCATCACATCAACACCGCCGTTGCGCACGATGTCCAATGCTTGGCGACCGTTAGAGGCTTCGGCTACTACCGATATGTCTATCTGATCTTCCAAAAACTGCTTGAGTCCAGCACGTACCATGGGATGGTCATCAATTATTGCAACTCGGATCATGTCAACACCCTCCCGACATACTTCAATGGTCATGATCCCACAATTTTTATAAAAGGCAAGCTATGATTTTCCCAGCAGTTCTTAAGGGCAATTATGTCGTTTTGCCTTTGGCGTGTTGCGCCGCTGTAGCCATGCTAGTTATCAGCGAAGTTTCATATTGGTATTCGTCGCGGACCACACGGGAGTCGCTGGCAGTGGTCGATACACAAAAACTCGTCAGCGAAATGCACGCCCAGCTACTGGATGCAGAAACTGGGCAACGCGGCTACCTGTTAACTGGAAGCAAACATTTCCTTGTGCCATATAACGAATCAGCCAGCAAAATTGAGCAGCATTTTTTACAACTTAATGCACGCTACGAAAATCGCCCCGATTGCAAAGATTTACTGCTGCAACTAAAGACCGCTACCGACGAAAAATTCAAGTTCATGGCCACCACATTGGCAATATATGAACAAAGCAAATCCAAGGCTAGCTTAGACATGGTTTTAATTGACGGTAGCCGCACAAAGATGCAGGAAATACGCCGCATAAGTGATGCTTTGATCATGAATGAAGAAATCAATCTGACTAATAGCCAAGGAAAAATGCACGAGTATTTAGCTATGAGCCGATTTTCGGTGGCGTTGCTCACCTTGATAGCTTTCATAGCTTTGTATTTCTATTTGCGCCGTGCATACCAACTGAAAAGTCTTCAAGTAAAGCTAAAAAACGAGTTGACACTGGAGCGTGATACTTTAGAAGCTGCAGTTCTAAACCGCACCAAAGAGCTCACACTGCTTGCGCGCTATTTGCAGACCAACAGAGAAGACGAACGAAACCGTCTTGCGCGCAATTTGCACGACGACTTGGGTGCGCTACTGACATCTGCCAAATTGGACGCAGCGCGGATCACATCGCGCGTAGGCGGCACGTTACCTGAGGTCAATGAACTGCTGGGCCACTTGGTGGGTAATCTCAACGGCAGCATTGCCCTTGGCCGAAAAATTATTGAAGACTTACGCCCTTCGGCACTAAGCAATCTAGGCTTAGTGCCCACTCTGGAAATTTTAGCGCGCGAGTTTGCACAAAATTCGCATCTGCCTATACATACTGCCTTTACAGCGGTCAATCTTTCAGCCGACTCCGAGCTCATGATCTACCGTTTAATGCAAGAGGCATGCACGAATATCATGAAATATGCCAAGGCCAGCCAAGTATGGATGTCATTAGGCTTGCAAGATCGCATGGTGGTGGCATCAGTGCGTGATGATGGTATTGGTTTTGATACTAGCCGCAAGTTGGGCACGTCCTACGGATTACTGGGCATGCGCTTCAGGGTAGAAGCTGCCAGCGGAACACTACACATTGCGTCTACTTTGGGCGCTGGCACATTGATCCGGGCTACGCTATCACCCGACAAGGCACCCCCAGTGTAGGCCTGCGACTACATTGAGAATTGGCTCTTTCTGGCAAACTAGCAAGCCAATATCCGATAGCGATTATTTATAGAACTTGCATACTGAGTATGGCCTTTATGGCTGCTACATATTCAACTCAAGGAGGTTTTATGCTTTACTACACTGTCGTATTTTTTGTAATTGCACTCATCGCAGCCGCATTTGGTTTTGGCGGAATCGCTGCCAGTGCTGTAGGCGTTGCACAGATCATATTTTTTACATTTGCACTTCTAACAGTTGCAAGTTTCTTATTCGGCTTAATTAAGAAAAATTGAGCTTTTCAAAATTTAAATTTTTTAGGACTACCATGAACCCCACCTCTCTAGCCAACCAAGCCAACTCCATGCTCGACCAAGCCTCGCACGCAATGCATGAGGCTGGCGAAATCACACAGCGCGGCACACAGGCCGTGCGCGAAGGCGCGCAGGAGTTACGCGAGAAAGCAAAAACACTAAGTGACACCGCAGTGTGCTACATACAAGAAGAGCCCGTCAAATCAGTGCTGATGGCTGCGGCGACAGGTGCTGCACTAATGGCACTGCTTAGCTTGGTAGGCCGTGGCGTAAACAGGCACTAGCCTGCTGTAGCAATGACCCAGGGCAATACACTAATTTGTCGAGTCTGACACCATGCAAAATATTGTTCACCTTATCAGTTCGCAGCCGCAGCTACTGCTAAATCACGCGCAGGCTTACGGTGATTTGGTTAGCCAAGAATTTGCGCAGGCATCACTGGCATGGAAGCGGCGTCTGATCTATAGCTGTGTAGCATTACTTTTAGCCAGCATAGCAACCACCTTGCTGGGCGCTGCGCTGATGCTGTGGGCTATTACGCCTGCGAGTCAAATTCATAGCGCGTGGCTCTTGTGGGCTGTGCCGTTGATACCGTTTAGCGCGGCACTATGGTGCGCCAAACTGGCGCGCAGTTATTCAAGCAAAGGAGCATTCAAAAACTTTCGCAGCCAAATCAGTGCTGATATAGCCATGTTTAGCCAATCAGGTCAATTAGGCCAATCAGGTAATGCAACATGATGGAAGCTGCTAGCCTGCAGTTGGAACGGTCACGCGCTATGCTAAGAGCAAGTTTGCAGACCCACCTTAACAGCCAAGACAGCAGCAAAAAGTCCAGCCATAAATCTGGAAAGAACGACACCGCATTAATATTCCAGTGGTTTGACCATTTGCCTGGTGCAAAAATTTGGATACCAGCTGCACAGTATTGGTGGTCTAAACACCCTTTGCATACAGCTGCCAGCCAAATCACCAAAGCCAGTGCAGCCGCCATTGGGCCAGTAGCACAACGCCATCCGGTGCAATTAGTGTTCTTGGCGGCGCTAGCAGGCGCTGGGCTAGTGTGGTGCAGGCCTTGGCGCTGGATAGCCAAGCCTGCACTGTTCGCCACAATTGCGGGCCAGCTGACCTCTGCCATCATTGCGCAGTTATCTGACACAAAATCAGACCTTACAAACAAACCATGAGACCAATTTTTTTAAGGTGGCCCAGTTGGTCAAATCGTATGTGGCGTACGCAAAAAGCCAAGCAGTGCCCACATCGAGGCCACCTTGAACACTGATTTGCAGGTTTGGTAGGGAATAACTACAAAAAGCATCAGGCCCAACGCGTAAACAAGATAAAACACACCCGCTACAGCCCAACGGGGTTGTTCAGCCATTAAATGTCCTATCTCTTGCTGGTACAGCCCTGGTTCAGCACAAGATACGGCGTTGTCTTACAAGACCATGCGTTGCTGGCTTATATATCAGAGCCAGTTAAAAAAATATAGTTACACCATTGCAAGCAATTACCCCTTACAGGTTTTTGGCTGCTATTACAAACGTAGAGCTTTGCATGACTCAAAAATCTTTCGATACCTTAAAACCTGCTGGTGTACATGAGCCTTTAAAGACAAGCCGTATTACTCAACAGGCTGACCAGTATCGCGCAGCTCTGCTGACGAACCTATGCACTGGCTTGCTAAGTGTCGCTAACCTGGGCTTTAGATAGCCTGAACCCTACGGTGATGGGGGTCATCATCACCAAACGCCATTAAAACTGGATGAAATCAAGGAAAAAAGATGATGATATTACGTAACTTTTTTGTAGCCACTCTTACAGTGTTTGCAGTGCTCACATCCACAGGATGTGCAGTAACTCGCGGACAGGAAACTGTAGGAGCCTATGTAGATGACACTGCGATTACAGCCTCAGTCAAATCAAGGTTTGTTGGCAACAAGGACGTCGATGCCGCCAGCATCAGTGTCGAAACGCTTAACGGCGTTGTACAACTGTCGGGGTTTGCAAAAAACACCTTGGAGAGATCCACAGCAGCCACTGTTGCCTACACCGTCAATGGCGTGAAGGCTGTGAAAAATGATATTGCGGTACGTCCGTAAGCGCAGGTTTTCTGCAATCCTGCATGAAAACCATTTACCTTAACTTAAAGGAAACACTATGAACTGGGAACAAATTCAAGGCAATTGGAAGCAAGCTACTGGTAAAGCCAAAGAACAATGGGGCAAGTTAACTGACGATGACTTTGATGTTATTGCGGGTCGGCGCGATCAACTGGCTGGAAAAGTACAGGAACGTTATGGCATTGCAAAAGAAGAGGCTGAAAAGCAAATTGCTTCTTGGGAAAAATCAGCCACTGACTCATGGTTTAGCAAAGACAAGCCCGTGGCTGCCTTAGAAGCCAAACCAGCAAACAAAGCCGCTAAATAAACTTTCTGCTGAGTAACATTGAGCGGTAGCTAACACAGCTACCGCTTTTTTTATTGTGCAAGCACAATGGGTAGCATGCTAAGAGCCCTGCACCTATCACTAGACATAAATGAGCTTTCAACGCTAAGGCAAGGCATCAACCTACATGTTTTTGCGCCCTTGCACTACGCCGGGCAGCATGCGTCAACCCTACACTAGAAATACTCAATGTTGAGTAACCCACCAGGAGAAATATATGCTTAAACAATCTGAACTAGACTGCATCACGGCAGCCAATGCCTGCGCTGCTGCTTGTCGTCAATGCGCTACTGCTTGCATCAGCGAAGATAATCCAAAAATGATGGCACGTTGCATTGCGCTGGATTTGGAATGTGCTGATATTTGCAGTGCTACCGCTGCATCGCTGGCACGCAGCGGTGAACACGCCCAAGCTCTAAGCTTGTTGTGCGCACAAGCCTGCGAAACCTGCAGCGCAGAGTGCGGTAAGCACTCCATGAGCCATTGCAAACATTGCGCTGAGGCCTGCAAGCGCTGCGCAGACCTGTGCCGCACCTTGCTGAAAAGTGCGGCATAACACACGCTACCCACAGGCGTTTAGGTACAGGCTGTCACACTCACACAATCTTGCATGCATGGTGTAATAGTAGCTGCCATGCTGCAAGCTAGTGTTTGAAGCTAATGTTTCATGCTGGTAGTGTTTGCCACAGCGTTTGAGATACCATTAAGTAACCAGCATTTGCACGGCACGCTGTAAGTCTGCGGCCCATGCGCGTCGGTCGCGGCCATCAGCCTGTTGTACTGCTGCAAACTGCACTGTGGCAACCACAGGCTCTGAGGTCAGAAAGCGCCACACCGAGCTGACCAAATCATCATCCCCAATATAGGCTGGCGCTAGGCTTAGCAGCCCCGTTTTTTCATCTAGATAACGCAATGCCACAGCCTGTACAGGCGCGTGCACCGAGATAGCGGCTTGAATTAAATTGCCATGAAATGGCAGCACTACCGACCCATCGCTGGTGGTGCCCTCAGGGAACACGGCAATCATTTGCGCTACGTGACCTGGCGAGGCGGGCTTGAGCGCATCGGCAATGTGGTGCACCACACGCATGGCATCGCGGCGCGAGGCTCGCTCAATGTACAGCGTGCCAGCGTTGGTAGCCAGCCAGCCAATCAGCGGCCATGATTTGACCTCAGACTTTGATACAAAGCACACCGGCTGCGCTGCCAACATCACCAAAATATCTAACCATGAGATATGGTTAGCCACCACCAGCAAAGGGCCTTGGGCCTGAGGCGTACCTGATGTACGCAACTGCACCTGGATGATGCGCAAAAAATCTTGCGCCCATTGCTGCACATGCGCCGCGCGCTGGGGCTGCGTAGCGCTGCCAAAGTGCCGCCGAATCGTCCACATGCCACCCAGCATATGGACCGTGCTGCGCAATGCTTTGGCTAAGGCTGCGCAGGTGCGCAGTGCTTTATGGAGCATATTTACCTATCAAAACCTGTTGTAGTCCAAGTATTTATTGCTCAAGCAGCTATGAAATTAATAGTAATCATTATTTAAATTTCATACGCCACATGGCCAGACACTATGGTGCAGCGCACGGTGCCTTGCATGTGCATACCGCCCATGTCGTGTGCAAACGGCGTGTGCTTGCCTTGGCTTTTCAGGGCATTGCTGTCCACGCTCCATTGCGCCGCTGGGTCAAACACGCACACATCGGCCACACCGCCAGCTACCAGTTGGCCCAAGCTGGCTTGCAAGGTGCCCAGCGATGCGCCCAGCACCTTGGCAGGGTGCGATGTAATGCGCGCTAAGGTTTGTGGCAAGTTTTGTCCAGTGGCCTCGCCCCATTTAAGCGCAAGGCTCAGTAGTAGTTCTAAACCAGTAGCGCCCGGTTCGGCCTCAGCAAAGGGCAGGTTTTTAGCATCTGCCTCTACAGGGTTGTGGTCGCTTACCAGCGCGTCGATAGTGCCATCGGCCAGTGCGGCTTGCAGGGCATCGCGGTCGCGCTGCTGACGCAGCGGCGGGCACAGGCGGGCACGGCTGTCAAAGTAGCCAATGTCGCCTTCGGTTAAATGCAGCGAGTTAATGCTGACATCGCAGGTCACTTGCAAGCCATCGGCTTTGGCTTTACGCACCAGCTCTACACCGGCTGCGCTGCTGATGCGGCACAGGTGTACGCGGGGGCCATCCGCAGCTGTTGGGCTACCGCTACGTTGGGCATTGCCGCCCAGCGCGCGCATGAGTTCAAAAATCGTGTTCAGCGCAATCGTCTCAGCCGCCACAGGCACGCCTGCTAGGCCCAGGCGCGTAGCCAGTGCGCCGCTAGCAGCCACGCCCTTGCCCAAATGCAGCTCTTGCGGGCGCAGCCACACGGTGTAGCCAAAGGTGGCGGCGTATTGCATGGCGCGTTGCAGCACCTGCGTGTTAGCCAGCGGCACCTCAGCTTGGCCAAAGCCTACACAGCCCGCCTCGGTCAGCTCGGCCATCTCGGTCAATGTTTCGCCCTGCAAATTGCGCGTTAAAGCCCCCAGCGGGAACACGCGTGACTGGTGGAGTTTTTCAGCACGAAACTTCAGCATCTCTACCAAGCCAGGTTCGTCCAACACAGGGTCGGTATCAGGCGGGCACACTAATGACGTGACACCGCCTGCCACTGCCGCGCCCAGTTCGCTCTCTAGCATACCTTCATGCTCATAGCCCGGCTCGCGCAGGCGGGCACACAGGTCGATCAAGCCCGGAGCAACAATGCAGTCTTTGGCGTTGATCGTTTTGCTGGGCGCAAAATCTGCGGGGATATTTTGGATAGCAATGATGCGGCCTGCGGCAATCGCCACATCACACACTTGGTCAAAACCACTGGCGGGGTTGATAACGCGGCCACCTTGGATCAGTATTTTCATTCTTCTTGTCCTCTGTGCTTATGCTTGAAAAATTTACGCTTCATTCCCCGCCACAATGCTCATCACCGCCATGCGCACAGCGATACCGTAGGTTACTTGCGGCAAGATCACGCTTTGTTTGCCGTCGACCACGGCTGAGTCAATTTCTACGCCACGGTTGATCGGGCCGGGGTGCATGACGATGGCATCGGGCTTGGCTAGGCGCAGTTTTTCGGGTGTGAGGCCAAAACTTTTAAAATATTCTTGGCTGGACGGCAGCAGCGCACCGCTCATGCGCTCGTTTTGCAGGCGCAGCATGATGATGACGTCAGCGTCTTTGATGCCTTCTTCTAGTGTGTGGCACACGCGCACACCCATTTGCGCCATGTCTGCGGGCACCAAGGTTTTAGGACCTACGGCGCGCACTTCGGCGCAGCCTAGTGTGGTGAGGGCGTGAATGTCTGAGCGCGCCACGCGCGAGTGCAGCACATCGCCCACGATGGCTACGGTGAGATTAGAAAAATCGCCTTTGTAGTGGCGAATGGTGTACATGTCTAGCAGGCCCTGCGTAGGGTGCGCGTGGCGGCCATCGCCTGCATTGACGACGTGCACGTGCGGAGCGACATGTTGCGCAATCAAATAGGGCGCACCTGATTCACCGTGGCGCACGACAAAAATATCGGCAGCCATGGCGCTAAGGTTAGCAATCGTGTCTAGCAATGATTCGCCTTTGCTGGCAGACGAACGGGCGATGTCTAGGTTGATCACATCGGCACTCAGCCGCGTGGCTGCAATTTCAAACGTGGTGCGCGTGCGGGTGGAGTTTTCAAAGAATAAATTGAAGACTGATTTACCACGCAACAAGGGCACTTTTTTCACTTCGCGGTCGCTCACTGACACAAAGTTAGCGGCAGTATCTAAGATGTGGGTGAGGATGGCTTTGGGCAAGCCCTCGGTGGACAGCAGGTGAATGAGTTCACCGTTTTTATTGAGCTGGGGGTTGCGTTTGTAGAGCATTATGGGTTGCCTCTTTTATGGTGTTTTTTAAGGTTTATCTGCAGTGCGGACTTGAAAGCTCAGCTTGCCGTTGTCGCTGCGGGCCAAGGCCAGCTGCTGATCGGGCGGCAGGGCTACGCGGGCTGCAGCAAAACTGGCCTCAATGGGTAATTGGCGGCCGCCACGGTCTACCAGCACCGCCAGTTGCACTTTGGCGGGGCGGCCAAAGTCAAACAGCTCATTTAAAACAGCGCGAATGGTGCGCCCGGTGTACAACACATCGTCTAGCAAAATAATATCAGCGCCGTTGACTTCAAACGGAATCTGCGTTTGCGCGCTGCTGGCCAGGCCGCGCTGGGCAAAGTCATCACGGTGCATGGCCGATGAGATCACGCCATGCTTGCCTGAAAGCCCAAGGTCTTTGTGCAGTGCCTCAGCCAGCCATGCGCCGCCAGAGGTAATGCCCACCAAATGGGTATCAGCGCTGCGCAGGCTGCGCACGCCGGCCAGAAGTTGCGCGTACAAGGCGGCTGCGTCCAGTGTGAGAGAACTCATGGAATATCCCTTAAAAATTGCTCCAAGATGATACGTGCCGATTCGGCATCTAAGTCTTTCGCGCCTTGTGCTGCGGCCTCAACGCTGCTGTAGCGCTCGTCTACCTCGTGCACCGGCAGGTTGAATCTTCCACTAAGCTGTCGCGCAAAACGCTGGGCGCGCTGCGTCATGTCGTGGGCGTTGCCATCAGAGTGGCGGGGCACGCCTACCACCAGTGCGTCGGGCTGCCATTCTTTGAGCACCGCTGCAATGGGCGCAAAGCGCGCATCGCCTTCAGCTTGAATGGTTTTAACGGGTTGGGCGGTGCGCGTTAAGCGATTACCCACCGCTACACCTGTGCGCTGGGTACCAAAGTCAAAAGCTATAAATGATTGCTGAGCAGCAGGAACGGCTTGGGTCATGGCGGCTGTCCCGCTCATGCGCGTCCCGCCGTGGGGGAGATCATCCACTCTTGCAAGCCTAGCAGGCTTAAGGCTTTGCTGTAACGCTGCTCTACAGGGGTATCAAAAATCACATTGGCATCGGCCTCTACGGTTAGCCAAGCGTTCTCAGCCAATTCGCTTTCTAGCTGGCCTTCGCCCCAAGACGAATAGCCCAGCGATATCAGCACCCTGCGCGGGCCTGCGCCGCTAGACAAAGCCTCGAGCACGTCTTTAGAGGTGGTCATTTCTAAGCCACCCTTAATGCTGAGTGAGGATGCGTAAAACGATGGCTTATCGTCATCGTCGTCAATCAACTCATCGTGCGATACCAAGTCGCAAGCACCATGGGCACCGTGCACGGGCGCGCTGCCGTCGTGCGGGGTGAGCGGCTCGGCTTTCATGTCGACAAAGGTTATGGTTTGGGCAGTTTGTTGCTCATGCAGCACAAAACCGCGCTCGGTATGCATGGGGCCACCGTCATATACAGGGGTGTTGGTCAGGTCTTCACGGCGCAGCGGCAGGTCAACTTTGGCAAACAGGCTAGGCAGCTTTAAATCACTGGGTTTGTTAATGACTAGGCCCAAAGCCCCGCGCTCAGAATGCTCGCAAAGGTAGATAACGGATTTGGCAAAGGTAGCGTCTTGCATCGACGGCATGGCGATTAGAAAGTGGTGGGTTAAATCAATGGAATGCTTCTCGGAGGCCATAGCCCAATTTTACGCTGTTCTAGTCGGCTCTTTGTTACCAAGCAGCCAGGTGCTGTGTTGGGTACCCTATGCCGCCCGCGCAAGGCTTAGCGCGCCAATGGCAGCCGGGCTCGGGCGTCTAAACCCGTCACGCGCGCTTGCTGCGCGCGGTTGTCTAGGCTGATAGCGCCGCCCAAGGCGTTGACTATTTCTAAACAAATCGCCAAACCTAGGCCCGAGCCTGAAGAAGCTGCACCTGCCGAGAACGGTTGAAACAAACGCTTTTGTAACTCAGCATCAATCCCCGTGCCGTGGTCAGACACCACCAGCTCAGCCGTGGTCGTATCGGCCACTAGGCGCAAGCCCAGCTCTGCACCAACGGGGGAATGCTTGATTGCGTTGTGCAGCAGATTGCGCGTCAGCTCGCGCAGCATCCAGTCATGGGCACGCACTGGGGCACTGTGGGTTTGGATGCCAAAGTCTAGGTCTTTGTCGGCTATCAAGGGAGCCATTTCTAGTGCCAGTTCGCGCACTACGTCTGCCCACTCAGTCACAGGGGCATCCCCTTGTTGCCTAAGCTGCTCCACCTTAGCCAAAGACAACATTTGGTTAGCCAGCGCAGTAGCACGCTCCACTGTTACATTGATTTCTTGCAAGGCTTGCAGTGGGGGTACATCGCCACGCAAAGCCGATTGGGTTTGGGTTTTAAGCACGGCCAGCGGCGTACGCAGCTGGTGGGCTGTGTCGCGCACAAAACGTTTTTGGTGTTGCAGCAAATGGTCTAGCCGCTGCATCAGCTGGTTGGTAGCCGCCACCAAAGGCTGCAGCTCTCGGGGTGCGCGTTCGGTGTGTAAGGAGCTTAGGTCGTTGTCGGCACGGGCGCTGATCTCGTCACTCAGCGCGCGCACAGGCTGCATGGCGCGGCGCACCACCCAGGCCACCACTGCGCCTATCACCAGTACCAGCAGGCCTTGCCGCCATAACGTGCTGAGCAATAAATCACGCGCCAAGGTTTGGCGCAGCTCTAGAGTTTCAGCCACTTGCACTGTGGCCATACCGTTACCTTGCAGGCCGGCTACAGGCTGCAGCAGCACGGCCACGCGCACCGGTGTGCCTTGCACCACATCGTCATAAAAATCTACCAGTGCAGCGTAGGGCGGTTGGTCTGGTATGCGCCCAGTCCAAGGCCTAAGCACATCAAAGCCAGACACTAGCTCACCTTGAAAACCTGTAACACGGTAGAACATGCGGCTGCGGTTATCGGCCTCAAAAGCCTCTAGCGCTGAGTAGGGCACGCGCGAGACTACTTTTAGATTGTCTACTTGGCTTTGCACCTCCAGCAGCTCGCCTATGGTTTTGGCGGACGCAAGCAAAGTGCGGTCATAGGCTAAGTTGGCCGATGCCATGGCCTGTGTGTACAAGCTAAAGGTGTTGAGCACGACAAACAGCAGCACAGGCAGCAAGATGCCCACTAACAAATAACGTGTGAGCGAGGCTGTGGACACAGCCGGTGCGCCAGGTGTGTTGGGTGGTGGCAGGCTTTGCAATTAGCTCTCCACCTTGAGTAAATAACCCAAGCCGCGCAGGGTCACCAGCTTAAGTCCCGTGTTCAGCAGCTTTTTGCGCAGCCGGTAGGCCACCACTTCAATGGCTTCGTATTGCACATCTTGTGCGCCCGGAAACACCCTGGTAAAGAGCTTTTCTTTAGTAACAGCCTGGCCTAGTCGATCAAACAGCCCTGTAAGTAGCGCGGCCTCGCGCGTGCTCAAGTCCATAGGCGCATCGTGCAGGTAAAAAGCGCCACTGCTTTTGTCCATACTGAGCTTACCTGCACTGCGGCGGTCTGTGGCCGTGTCAATTGCTGTGTATCCCTCGGTTTTGCGCCCTGCGGCGCGCACCAGTGCGCGTACTCTGGCCTCTAGCTCGTCTAAATCAAAGGGTTTGGGCAAGTAATCGTCAGCCCCAGTGTTCAGGCCCAGCACGCGGTCGCCCACGGTGCCGCGCGCTGTCAAAATTAGCACTGGCGTGGTCAGGCCCTGGGCGCGCGCGTCGGCCAACACCTGCAGGCCGTCACGGCCCGGTAAGCTTAAATCTAGCAGCACAATGTCAGCATCTGCCTTGCGCCATGCCTCTAGCGCATCTAGCCCGTGGGCACAGGTGTCTACGCGCATGCCCTTGGTTGCCAAGGCGCGTGCCAGCGTCGTGCGCATCGCCTCGTTGTCTTCAATCAGCAAAACCTTCATACCCTATAGCCTAGCACTTTCCCTAGGTGGTTTTGACAGGTAAACGACAGCCGCAGGACACATCATCTATCTACTGCATATTTTTAGGAGACTGCTATGCGTCGTAACGACTTTTTAAAAACCCTCGCCGCCTTGGCCGCCGCTGGCACTCTGCCATCAGCACACGCTGCGACTAATCTAAAAATGATGATTCCAGCCAACCCCGGTGGCGGCTGGGACACCACAGGGCGCGCTTTAGGCAAGGCCTTGACCGAAGGCAAAATTGTTGACACAGTGCAGTACGACAACAAAGGCGGCGCAGCTGGTGCCATTGGGCTGGCACAGTTTGCCAATACCGCCAAGGGAGATGGCAACTCGCTGATGATGATGGGTGCGGTGATGATCGGCGGCATCATCACTGGTAAACCACCCGTAGGCTTGGACAAAGTCACCCCTATTGCACGCTTGACCAGCGAATACAACGCTTTTGTACTGCCTAGCAACTCGCCCTTCAAAACCATGAATGACGTAGTCGAGCAGATGAAGAAAGACCCAGGCAGCGTAAAGTGGGGTGGTGGCTCGCGTGGTTCTACAGAGCACATTGCCGCTTGCATGTTGGCGCGCTCTGTTGGCGTAGACCCTAAAAAAGTGAATTACGTTGCCTTTCGTGGGGGCGGCGAAGCTACCGCTGCTATCTTAGGTGGCAACGTCACCGTGGGGGGTAGTGGCTACAGCGAATTTGCGGAGTACATCACCACAGGCAAGATGCGCGCAATAGCTGTCACGTCTGAAAAACGTCTCAAAGGCATTAATGTACCCACCATGAAGGAGCAAGGCTACGATGTGGTGTTGGGCAACTGGCGCGGCGTGTATGCAGGTGCAGATGTCACTGTTGAGCAGCGCAGAGTACTGACAGATTTGGTGGTGCGCGCCACTAAAACACCCGCTTGGACAGAAGCATTAGAGAAAAACAGTTGGACATCGGCATTGCTAACCGGCAAAGACTTTGATCAATTTGTGGAATACGAATTTGCCAGCCTGCGTGCTGTGATGCACTTGTCTGGCATGTTGTAATTTTAAAAAAAACCTATGGCAATAACCCAAACTAACTTTGAAACTGCCATAGGTGCGGCCTGCATTTTGCTGGGTGCTGGCCTAGGCTTCGGTGCCACCGTGATCTCGTCTGAGGCTGGCTATGCAGGCGTGGGACCCAACTTTTTGCCTTGGGTAGTGTCCATCACATTAATAGTGTGCGGTGCTCTGTTGGTATGGCAAGCGCAGCATGGTGGCTTTGCCCACCGGGAAGCTCCAGAAGGTGCAATCCAGGGTGACTGGGTACCTTTTGCTTGGGTATCGGCTGGCATATTGATCAATGCTGCCACGATCACCACCATCGGCTTTATCCTGAGTTGCACCCTGTGCTTTGTATTTGCAGTGCGTGGGTTTCACCAGTCACAAGGTCGGGCAGGCTCAGGGCTGTCAGGCTGGCTGCGCGATGCAGCCATAGGCTTATCGATTGCTGCGCCGGTGTATTGGATGTTCACCAAATTACTGGCAATCAACTTGCCCGGCCTGACCGCTACAGGCTGGATTTAAATCATGGATATTTTTAACCAACTAATGGCTGGCTTTGCAATAGCCATCACACCCATTAATTTGATGTGGGCTTTTTTAGGTTGCGTTATCGGCACTGCCGTAGGGGTACTGCCTGGCATTGGCCCCGCAGTGGCCGTGGCCATGCTGCTGCCCATCACCACCAAGGTGGACGTGACGGCGTCGATGATTTTTTTTGCGGGTATTTACTATGGCGCAATGTACGGTGGTAGCACCACATCAATCTTGCTCAACACACCGGGTGAATCTGGCTCGATGGTGACGGCCATGGAAGGCAACAAAATGGCCAAAAACGGCCGTGCTGGTGCGGCTTTGGCTACGTCGGCCATCGGCTCGTTTGTAGCGGGGACGATTGCTACCGTTGTTGTCACATTTGCATCGCCCTTTATTGCAGAACATGCGGTCAAGCTTGGGCCGCCTGAGTATTTCATGCTGATGATGCTGGCGTTTTGCACGGTCAGCGCGGTGCTGGGTAAAAGCGCCTTGCGCGGTATCACCGCTTTGTTTTTAGGCTTGGCTGTGGGCTTGGTAGGCATGGACCAGATCTCTGGCCAAGTACGTTACACCGGCGGTGTGAGCGAGCTGCTCGATGGGATTGAAATTGTTTTGGTAGCAGTAGGCTTGTTTGCTGTGGGCGAAGCGCTGTATTGCGTTATCTACCAGGGCCGCGAGAGCGAGACGCGCAACAGCATGAGCAAGGTGCACATGACGCGCGAAGAGTGGAAGCGTTCTTGGCCCGCATGGCTGCGAGGTACCGCCATTGGCATACCGTTTGGCACTATTCCAGCGGGGGGCAGCGAGATACCTACATTTTTAAGCTACGCCACTGAACAAAAAGTGTCCAAACACAAAGCAGAATTCGCAACTGTAGGCGCTATTGAAGGCGTGGCAGGCCCAGAAGCCGCTAACAACGCTGCCATCACCGCCACCCTAATTCCGTTGTTGACCTTGGGTATACCCACGTCCAACACCACTGCAATTTTGCTGGGTGCTTTTCAAAACTACGGCATTCAACCTGGTCCGCAGTTATTTCAAACCTCGGCGGCCTTGGTGTGGGCGCTGATTGCATCGCTGTACATTGGCAATGTGATGCTGCTAATTTTGAACCTGCCCTTGGTGGGCTTGTGGGTCAAATTGCTGAAAATTCCAAAAGCCTATTTGTATGCAGGCATTTTGATTTTTTCTACCGTTGGTGTTTACGGTATGCGCCAAAGTGCATTTGATTTGCTGCTGCTGTATGGCATTGGGTTAGTAGGTGTGATGATGCGTCGGTTTGACTTTCCAACAGCGCCTGTCGTGGTGGGTTTGATACTAGGGCCTTTGGCAGAAGCGCAAATGCGCAACGCGTTGAGTATTGGCGAGGGGCATTGGAGTGTGTTTGTGCAGCGCCCAGGCTCATTGACTTTGCTTATTGTGATACTGGTAGTACTATTTGTGCCTAATTGGCTACGCCGGTCTAAGCCAAAAGCTGCAGGTTAAAGCAATAGCCTAGGTTTTAAAACTATTCAACGCTGTTCAATAGTTCTAACCAGCAGATCGACATGCGTTTCGCTGTTCAGATTTACTTTCACCCGCACGGGCAGGTGCTGCAAGCTGGGGGCAATCCACATTTCAGCGGTGATAGTGCCGCGCGCTTTGGCTAGGGGCCTGGGCTTTAGGTGGTGCGCCTGCACCGCGCCCAATAGCGGCAAATACAAAGTTTCAGCGGGGCCAATGTCATACACCCATTCATCCAGACCACCGGGGCGGGCCAGCCAGATGCGCAGAGTTTCACCTGCTGCCAAACGCGCACGGCCTTGGGCAAACCGGTGGCCTATATCAACAAATTGACTGGCAGTGTCTTGCACGCTATCAGGCTCTAGCAGTGGGCGCGGCAGGCGCGAGCCGTTTTGCATGACCACTCCGGCTGCATCTAATTTAACGCTGCGTTGTCCATTGGGTAATTGTTCTTCGTAAACCTCAGGCAACAATCCATCTGCACGAATGCGACCTTGGCTTGTGAATTGCGGGTTGGCTAGCCCACCTACGCTAATATTTACGCGCACTTGGTAACGGTCTGATGTGGCCGTATCCAGCGCAGCGCCAGGCGCACTGGCTACACTTGCTAAGCTAGGCAAGCGCGTCCACTGCACTTGCGCATTGCCATGCAACTGCCCCCGAAAGTACCCACCCAGCTGATAGCTTAGGCGTGTGTCGCTAGGCCATTGGCCAATTTGCGCCAAGGCAGCGGCAGCATCTGCACTGCCTGTACCTGTAGCACTGCTACTGGTTGTTGCTGTGTTGGTGATAGCCGCCACGGTATCGGTGCTAGACAGTGTTTGGCTTGACGTCACACTGGCCATCGTTGTGCTCGCATCTAGTGTGAAGGTATCGGTCAATGGCGCGGTCGTTAAAGTTGATAAGATTTGCTGCACGGTGCTGGTCGTTGCAGGCAGGCTGGTGCCCAGGCCAGATGCTGGCCCGGGTTTAGCTGCAGGCTTGCCGATAGGTTTAACAACGATTGGCACAGGCAGTGATGGATTGGCATTAGCTGGGCTACCCTGCTGCGTAATAAGGCGTGTGAACAGTGGATCAGGTGCCACCTGAATCACACTTTTCATGGCCTGCAGCTCGTGGCTAATGCCCCACAGCGCTACCCCGTGTGCTGCCAGCACGCACAATAGCACAACACACAAGCGCGCTAGCCAACGAGCCATGCATTAACCTTAGCTGCGTCGCCCGCCCGTAGCACCCAAGTGGCCAAGCTGGGCTGGTCTGCACTTGGTAATTGCAAGCTCAGTGTGTGTAAGCGCTGGTCGCGCGACACTAGCACCTGGATGCTAGTGGGCTTTCCTGCGCGCTCAGGCACATACAGCGACAAATCATCTAGCTTGGTCATGCGCCACAGCGCGCTGCGCTTGGTGCCTACCGCCAGCCACTCGTCGCCTGCGCACAGGCCTGCTTGTTCAGCAGCGCCGCCGCGCAGCACGACTTTAACTTGCAGCGTGCCTTGGCTTTCAGTCATCCGCAGGCCAAGGCGCTGCGCCAACTGAGGCTTATCTTCGACAACTTGCACGCCTTGCTGCTGCAGCAAATGGCTCAATGGCAAATCAGCAGTGCTGTGCACCCATTGCTTCAACTCTTGGGCGTAGCTGCGACCGCTGCATTGCGCCAGCACGGCTGCAAAATCGGCCTCAGTCATAGGCCCAGCTTTGCAGCGCACCCACAGTGCGCGCATCACGTGGTCTAGTGTGGTTTTACCTTCGCTGCGCAGCGTTAAATCGAAGCACAGCGCTACCAGCGCGCCCTTGGTGTAGTAACTGACCGTAGCGTTGGGCGTGTTTTCGTCTTGGCGGTAGTACTTTACCCAAGCGTCAAAGCTGCTTTGCGCTACGCTTTGCACTTTGGCTCCGGGCGTTTGCTGCACTTGATTGATGGTTTTGTTCAGCAACTTCAGGTACTGCGCGTTGTCGATCAGGCCTGCGCGACGCAGCAGCAGGTCATCGTAGTAGCTGGTAAAGCCTTCAAAAAACCACAGCAACTGGGTGTACTGCTCTTGCGAATAATCGTATTGGCCAAACTCTGCAGGGCGCAGGCGCTTAACGTTCCAAGTATGAAAATACTCATGGCTGATCAAGCCCAGCAAGGTGATGTATCCATCACTGGCTTTCGTTTGGCCCAGCTTAGGCAAGTCGCGCCGGGTGCAAATTAAAGCCGTGCTGTTGCGGTGCTCTAGGCCGCCATAACCGTCTCCTACTGCGTTGAGCATGAACACATAGTTATCAAATGGCGGCTTGGCTTGACTGCCATGCCACAGCGTCATTTCAGTTTCAACAATTTTTTGTGTATCGGCCAATAAACGCTCACCTTCGAACGTGGGCGGCGCGCCTGCTATCACAAAGCTATGCACTACACCGCGCACACTAAATTGACCACGCCAAAAATTACCCAGCTCAAAGGGCGTATCTGCCAGCTCGTCGTAGTCGGCAAAAGCGTAGGTGCCAAAGCCTTGTTTATCGATTTTTAAGGCTTTCGCACCAGTGGCCACTTTACAAGCAGCGATACTTTTAAAGGCTTTAATGTGCAGCTGGTGACCGCGCTTGACTTGCCCCTCAACACGCAAGCAGAGTGATGTGCCGTTAAAAAACCCGCGATGCGCGTCCAGCCAAGCTGTGCGCACTGAGTTGTCGTAGGCATACACCTCGTAGGTCAACACCAGCGGTTTGGCTGCGGTGTTGGTGCATTGCCAGTGGCATTTATCGGTTTGTGCAATGGCGACAGGCTTTTCGCCTTGTTTCGCGACAAGTTTTTGCAAATGCTTAGAAAATTCTCGCACCATGTAGCTGCCGGGTATCCACACTGGCAGGCTAAGCTGTTGATTTTTAGCAGGTTTGGCGATTGTTAAGGTAACGCGGTATAGGTGCGCGTGCACGTCTGACGCATCGATGCTGTAGTGCACTGGGGAAGCTGGGGCAATGAGGGAGGTGGATCGTGTAACCATAAAGCAGAGAATAAACCATAAGCGGCTACCTGTTCACGCTGACCCATAAACCCTTTGCCTGCAGCCATAGAGCTGTGCGGCGGCGTGCAGCAGGTGCGCACTATCATTGGCACACTATGCTGTTCGACACACCACCCATTGAGCTTGCACCCGATTTTTGGCTGTTGCAAGGTTTTGCCTTGGGTAAGCCACTGCGCGAAGGGATTGATGCAGTCACAGCTACAGCCCCGTTTAGGCACCTGGTAGTGCCCAACGGCCAGCCCATGACAGTGGCCATGACCAACTGCGGACCATTGGGATGGACCAGCAGTGCCCAAGGCTACCAATACTTGCCCTGCGACCCAGACAGCCAGTTAGCCTGGCCTGCCATGCCGCCAGCCTTTATCCAGCTGGCGCAAGATGCTGCCCACGCTGCGGGCTGGCCCAGCTATGCGCCCGATGCGTGCTTAGTTAACCGCTATGCCCCCGGGGCAGGCATGGGGCTGCACCAAGACCGAAATGAGCGCGATCACCGCGCGCCCATCGTGTCGGTGTCGATAGGTGCAACATGTAAATTCATTTTAGGTGGATTGCAAAGAGCCAGCCCCACAAAGTCTGTTGCCTTGCATGACGGTGATGTCATGGTGTGGGGCGGTAAATCAAGACTAATTTTCCATGGTGTGCGACCCCTGCCTGGCAGTGCCAGCGCATCGGCAAGGGCTAGTGAGTACCGCTACAACCTGACTTTTAGAAAAGCAGGTTAGCCCGCCACTAGGCACTGCCGCTAAGCTTGGCACACGGGGCAAAAAAACAAGCCTCGCCCACCCTGCACCGTGCGCTCAATCGGTGTGGCGCAGGTCCAGCAAGGTGCGCCCTCACGGTCAAAAGCATAAAACCGCGCGGCTTCGTAGCCCAACCCGGCCTTGCGCGAGGCTTGGTAGTGTGCCCATGGGCGCACTACCCCCAAGCGCTGCACGCTGCGCTGCGTTAAGGTTTTGCAGGCTTTGCCAATGCGCAGTAGCTCGGCCGGGGACAGCGTGGCAATTTTGCGCAGCGGGTTAATGCGCGCTGCCAGCAAAATATCTGCACGCAGGTAATTGCCCAACCCCGCCACTACGTGCTGGTCTAGCAGCGCGTCGGCTATCACGCGGCGTGAAAACTGCGCTAAGCGCTGCGCAATCTGCAACGCAGTCACTTGGTGGTCAAGTGCCTCAGGGCCCAGCTTGGCAATGTAGGGGTGCAGTTGCTCTCGGCCCGCTGCAAGCCATGCAAAATCTGTAGCGCTGTACAACACGGTCTGGTGCTGCGCAGTAGTAATCACAAGGCGTATTTGTTTGTTCAGCAGCGGCTGATCTGCAGCATGCACCACCCATTCACCATACAACTGGTTATGTGAATACAACACAATACCGTTGGCAAACTCGGTCAGCATGGCTTTGCTGCGCGCATGCACCCGTGTGATGGGCACACCGCGCAGGCTACGTGCGCGGGGTTTGAGCACCGGGTGGTGCCACACCACCGTACTAGGCTGCTGCGCTACCGCAGCATGCACTGCACGGGCGGCTAAAAATATTTCTGGGCCCTCTGGCATATTAGTGTGACCCGCCAGCAGCCGCGCCAACGGCACACGACAGCACTGCCACCACGGTCAGGCGCTGGCGCATGGGTAACCACGCAGTCCAACCCACGACGGGGTAACTGCGCCGGTCTACTGCGTAGCAGGCCGCCAAAACCAAGCTTAAAACTACCAGCCCTGCAGATACCGGTAAGAGCACAGCCACCCAGCCCAGCAGCGAGGGCGCTACGCCCCATAGATAGTGAAACTTTGCTTCACGATGGTTCAGCTGCGCGGCAATGCCCCAATGCATGCCGCCTAAAAAAGACGCAATAACGGCGCCGTAGCTTATTAACGCTGTTGCCACAAAAGCCTGCTGATCGACATGCACTGCCCACAACACAGCAGCCAGCAAAGCAAAAGGCACCAGGCCTGCATAGCCTAAGCGCCGTGCAAGCGGACTAGGTTCAGAATTCTTTAACAGCATGTTTTACACGGTGATTTACTTATAAAAACAGCCTGTAGTCCAAGTATTTATTACTTATACAGCTATGTTAATAATAGCATCTAGCATTATGACCCGCTATGCTAGTAGTTTAGAAAAGTCAGGCTGCGCACGTTGTACGCGTTCATAAAATTTGCTAAACGATGTGCACAGCGACCCGGGCGGTGCAAACAGTGCAGGCATCGCGCGCAGAGTAGCAAATTGCGGCAATACATCGCGGTAGCCTTCAAACAAAGTGCTCTGTGCGACTACGCGCTGCTTGCCGGGCCAGTTAGGGCATTGCTGCAGTTGCGCAATATCGCCCATAAAAACCACGTCACACACAGCCTGCATGCGCGTTATCACAAACTGCCAACGCCTCAAGCTCCATGGCCAGTGCTTATGCGCCGGTGTGTGGATGATGCCAATACGTAAAGACTGCTGGGGGCTGTGATCAGCTTGTTGAGTGCCTGTAGCAGTAGCGCTGCGTTCACACAAAGCCCAAGGATGAACTAGCTCAAGTGAATAATCTAACGCATTTGATGGTGCGTGTAGTGATATTTTATTGGCTACATTTTCAATGGCTGCTTGAACAGCATCTAGGCTGCCTAACGCCATAAAACCATCTAAATCCAATAGATTTTCAGCGGTGTAGACGGCTGGCCGCTCTATGGCTGCATGTGATCCAGGTTCGGGTCCCACGCTGCCTTGAAGTCGCGCGACAGCGTCAAGCTGTTCGTAGCTCATGTCCACAGCTGATTTGGGTGATGCCCACAGCTTCCAAGCAGACTCTGGTGCAAACTTGGCTACGTTGCTGGCGTTAAACAAATACGGTTTACTGCTGAAGGTAGCAGCCACCCATTGCCAACTTAAGTGGTTGCTGGGCAAGTCGCCGTCTAGCAAATGCGCAATCATCCAGTCAGCGCCAGCGCGCCAATGCACTTTGCGCAGGTGCACGCAGTAGCTGGCCAGCCACATGCGGGCGTGGTTGTGCAAATAACCTGTAACGTACAGCTGGCGCACTGCAGCGTCGATAGCTTTGACGCCGGTGCGGCCTTCGGTGATGTCTGCTGGCAGGCTGCTGGAGTAGGTACCACGCCACAGGTTGGCAGGCCGCATGTCAGCCAATATAGCGTCAGGGTGCGGCACGCTGGCCCATACATGGTGAAAAAATGCTCGCCAGCCCAGCTCAAACACTAACTTATCGTCGTAACTCAATCGGTGCTTAGTTGCTACTGTGCGCACTACCTCGTCTAAGCTGATGATGCCATGGGTAAGATAGGGCGACAGGCCTGTCACGCCACCGTCTAGTGCATTACGGGTGCGTGCATAGGTAGCGGGGCTAGTGTGCGCAGCGCGCGCGTGCGCACTGGCGTAAGTAGGCTCAAAGTTGCGCAGAGCAACAGGGACTCCGAGTGAATCTAACAACAAGTTAACCCTATCAGCTGAAGTTACTTAACTTCAGCTAAAAATTTCTCGACCTGCGCTGCAGGAATGGCACCTGGCACACGGTTGCCGTCAGCAAAGATGACGGTGGGTGTGCCGGTGATTTTGTGTTTTTTGCCAAAATCTACATTGCGATTGACCGCAGCAATATCGCAGGTGGCGACAGGTACATCGATGTTTTTGACCATCCAGTCGCTCCAGGCTTTGGCACGGTCTGGGGCGCACCACAGGTTTTTACTGCGCTCGTTTGAACCTGGTCCCAATATGGGATACAAAAACATGTAAATGGTCACGTCATTAACATTTTGCAGGTCGGTCTCAAAACGTTTGCAATAACCGCAATTGGGGTCTTCAAAGACGGCCAGTTTGCGCTTACCGTTGCCGCGCACGATGGTGAAAGCGTCTTTGATGGGCAATGCCGCAAAGTCAATCGCGCTCAATTTGTTGGTGCGCTCTTCGGTGATGTTGTTGCGCGCTTTGGTGTCAAACAAGCTGCCTTGAATCAGG
>JAYTPK010000174.1:0-23990 GCA_043747295.1 Polaromonas sp.
GCAAGCAGTGGGCCGACTACCAAAAAGCCTACGCTGCTCTCTTGGGCGCAACTAGCACGCCACATGCGCCCTGGACGGTAGTGCCTGCAGATTCCAAAACCCACCGCAACCTGATGATCGCCACCATGGTGCGCGACAAGCTCAAGTCACTGGGTTTAAAGTACCCGCCCGATGACCCGAAAATGGTGGGGTTGAAAATTAAGTAACTATCAATTTAATAGCTGCTTGAGCAATAAATACTTGGACTACAGGCTAATTTAGCCTCTAAATTAGCCTAAAGCACCGTACACAGGCTCAACTAGTACTTGCGACTTGACTGAGTTAGCAATAAAACAATCTGCATGCGCCGCATGGTGCATCGCCTCGATCTCGCCCCGCGAAGGCAGCCGGTCACCCGAGAACTGCACATCAGGCCGCAGCGTGACCACAGACACAAACAGCTTGCCATCGGCATTCTTGTCCATCACCCCCGACGCCGCATCAAAGTAGCGGTCGACACAAAACTTGCGCTTAGCCGCCACCGACAAAAACCACAGCATGTGGCAACTAGACAGCGACGCAATCAACATCTCCTCCGGGTCCACCGCCGAAGCATCAGAAAAAGGCAGTGGCACCACCTGCGGCGACGAAGACCCTACCACCTCAGAGCCACCATCAAAGCTCAGCACATGCTGACGGCTGTAGTGGTTATCTAAAAAGTTTTGCTCGCCGCGCAGCCAGAGGGTTTGGGATGTGCAGGTGCTCATAAGATGCGTCTCGAGTTTTAAGGACAGATCAACTTAACCTTGGGGAAATAGGTTTTGTAGCGTCCTTGGTCGCGGGTGAGAATTTTCCAGCCTTCGGTATGCGCTTGTGCGCCCATAAAGAAGTCTGCTAAAACCCCCGTCTTAGTACCTTTGCGTTTGCGGTATTGCAAAAATGCCTCTCCAGCCATGTAGGCAGCAGGCCGTGATATTTCTTTCACTACAATTTTTGAACGCTTGAGAAAGTCATCCAGCGCAGCCATGGTGTCCAGTGCAGGTACCAACTCTGCATAGCCCACAGCATTGATAAACAAGGCCCCAAGTTTTTGTGCTTTTAATAATTGCTCTTCAGACCAGTCCGCCCACTGCGGGTCATCCTGCAACAAATCAATCAGCACATTCGTATCCACCAATATCATGGCTTATTCCAGTCATCACCACGCGTCATACGCATGATCTGATCGGTGGTGTATTTTTTGTTGCCCGCACCACGCAAAGCGCTAAACGGGTTAGTCGATTTGGTTTTCTTTGCTGACGTAGCTACCGCCTCCAAATGCTTTTCTAACGCCTGTTGCACTACAGCCGACTTGGTTAAATGCAAAGTTTCGCAGTAAACAGCTAACTGATTTTGCAAGTTTTCAGGTAAGCGTACAGATAACATAATCCACTCCATTTGTATGACATTTCGTATATTTATTGTATGACAATATCATCGCTATGGCAACCCGATCATGCGCGCACGAGGCGTATATCATTCCTAAGGTCGTCTCACTTTGCAGCACCATGAAAGCTTAAGCCACGTATCAATATTTACCACCTCAAGCCCGCGCGCTTGGCGGTTAATCAGCCTGTCATGCGTCAGCATGAATTTGCAATTACCCTGAATCGCCGCCGCCGTGTGGATAGCATCAATCATGCGCAAGCCTTGGGTAGCGCGCAGGTGGGCTGCTAGCTCAAGCGAACTGCGGTTGTGGGCGAAGGTTTCAAAGTATTCGTCATCAAACATTGATCGGATTTTGGCCATACTGACCATGTCGTTGCTGCGCATAGGTTTTACTAGCAGTTCTGCCAAAATCATCTCGCCGGTGCAGCCAATGATGCTGCCATCTGCCACAGATGAAAAGAACGGCAGGCACGCGTCAAAATAGCCTGCGCTGTTCTCCAGCACATAGGCAAGGATATTAGTGTCAAAGTACACCCGCTGGCCCTGCATATGGACCAAAGTTTGCGCAATGCTGACCATGCCTATCGATCCCAGCTATCGCGTTCTTGGTCTAGATACTGCGCCACCTCCGATGGGTCTTTGCCGTACAAGCCCTGAGTAATGCCCACAAAATCCATCAATGATTTCTTCGCTGCCGCAGTCTTTTTAGGCGCAAGCATAATCACGCCGTTTTTGAAGCTGGCCTCCAACATATCGTTTTCATGGATACCCGCAACGCGCATGATGGACATAGGCAGTGTGACTTGGTGCTTTTCGCGGACACGGATTTGAGGCATGAGGACGTCTAAAAGTTGTTAAATCTTATTTAAGTAGGAAAATATAACAAATGCGTATATTGAGGCAAGCACGTGAGGCAAGTACGTGAGGCAAGTACGTGAGGCAAGCACGTGCGGCAAGTACGTAAAGCAAGTACCTAAGGCAAGTTTCGCGCACTGCGTAACAGTGTCTGCATCAACACACTTCACTACAACAACCTCACCTTCACACCCTTGCCCTTAATCTGCGTAGCATTCAACCGCCCAGCTGCCTCTTGCCCAATGCTGCGCACTACGCCCACATAGGTAGAAAACTCATTCACCGTAATCTTGCCCACCTGCTCACGGGTGTAGCCCAAGTCCGCAGTCAGCGCGCCCAGCACATCGCCGGGGCGGATTTTTTCTTTGCGGCCACCTTGAATATGCAGTGTGGCCATGGGCGGCACTAATGGCTCTTTGCTTTTCGGCGCGAGCTCGGTCAGTTTTTGCCACGTCGATTCGCGGCCTTGCATTTGCTCTATCTTGGCCACGTAACCCATCTCGTTCATGCTGGACAGGCTGAGCGCTAGGCCGCCCTCGCCTGCGCGGCCGGTGCGGCCTATGCGGTGGATGTGCACTTCGGCATCGGGCGTCACGTCGACGTTGATCACGGCGTTTAAGTTAGCAATGTCCAGGCCGCGGGCTGCCACGTCGGTGGCTACCAGCACGCTGCAGCTGCGGTTGGCAAACTGCACTAGCACTTGATCGCGCTCGCGTTGCTCTAGCTCGCCGTACAGTGCTAAGGCTTGGTAGCCTTGGCCTTGCAGCACGGCCAGCAGGTCGCGGCATTGCTGTTTGGTGTTGCAAAAAGCCAGCGTGCTCTCGGGCCTGAAGTGCGCTAGCAGTTGGCCCACGGCGTGCAGGCGCTCGCTGGTTTTGACTTCGTACCAGCGCTGCTCGATTTGATTGCCTGCGTGTTGCAGTTCCACCTTGACGGTTTGCGGGTCGCGCATAAATTGTTGACTCAGCTTGGCAATGCCTTCGGGGTAGGTGGCACTGAACAATAAAGTTTGGCGCTCTTTGGGACATTTTTTAGCGACGACGACGATGTCATCAAAAAAGCCCATGTCCAGCATGCGGTCGGCCTCGTCTAGCACCAAGGTGTTGAGTGCTGATATATCTAGGCTGCCGCGCTCTAGGTGGTCCATCACGCGGCCGGGCGTGCCCACCACGATGTGCGCGCCTTGCTCTAGGCTGGCCGTCTGCCCGCGCAGAGGCACGCCACCGCACAGGGTGACGACCTTGATGTTGGACGTGGCGCGGGCTAGGCGGCGCACCTCGGTGCTGACCTGGTCAGCCAGCTCGCGCGTGGGGCACAGCACCAAGGCTTGCACGGCAAATCTGCGTGCATTCAGGTTAGACAGCAGGGTTAGCGCAAATGCAGCGGTTTTGCCGCTGCCGGTTTTGGCCTGAGCAATGATGTCTTTGCCCGCCAAGGCTAGGGGCAAGCTGGCTGCTTGGATGGCGGTCATCGCCGTGTACCCCAGCTGGGTGAGGTTGTCTACTGTCTCCGGGGTGAGAGGCAGCTGGTCAAAACGGGCTTCTTTGGCAGCAGAGGGCGAGGGGGATTTGGGTGTAGGGGTCATGTGTACATTATCGGTGGCTAGGCACTGCGCGCGCGCGGACGTGCAAGGCAAGCGTATTGAGGCTACCATGTGCAGTCAATTGGAGAAAGCGCCCATGCTGCACAACTTTGAAACCCTAGAGGCCAACGAGCCAGCGTTGATTGCCGAAATGACTGACATATTGCGCCGCAAGATGGAGCGTGACTATGCCAAAGGCGCCACCCACCGTGATGCGCACCCTAAATCACTGGGCGTGTTGCGCGGAACATTTACGATAGAGCCTGACTTGCCCCTTGGCCTGCAAGTGGGGATTTTTAAAAAAGCCATGCAACACGCTTGCTGGGTGCGAGTGTCTAACGCCAGTGGAAAACCACAGTCTGATGCGGTGCCAGATTTTCGCGGTTTTGCTATCAAATTAATGGCGCTTGACGCAGACAATTCAGGTGCTGAAGAGCCTATGGGTCAAGACTTTGTACTGATGAGTCTTGCCACCATGCCCTTGGGCACCATCAGGATGTTCAGAGATGCGGTGTATTTTTCTATCGAACGCTCGCCTTTGCTGCTGTTGCTCAAACTGGTACTGACAGGCAAATCATCGGTGCTGAAGGCTTTAAAAAGTGGCCGCACTAACCCCACCTCACCCTTGGACCTGCGCTACTGGAGCACCACCCCCTATTTATGGGGCAAAACCGAGGCGGTGAAATACTCAATATTGCCCACATCAAGCCAGCGCAGTGTGCTGCCCGCCAAGCTGACGGACAACTACCTTAGCTTGGCTATGCAGGCCCATCTAGAGGCCAGTGAGGCTAGTTTTGATTTTTGCGTGCAGCTGCGCCGGGCTGACATGCCGATTGAAAATGCGGGCCAGGCATGGGACGAGACGGACTCGCCTTTTGTAAAAGTAGCTACATTGCGTTTAGCCAAACAACACTTTTTAGGCAATACCGAGCGTGAAGCCATGTCCGAGATCTTGTCCTTTTCACCCGGCCACGCCTGGCCAGACCATGCACCACTAGGTGGCATTAACCGTGCACGTGTCGCCATTTACACAGCGTTATCGAAGTTTCGCCACGAGCGCGATGGGCGTCACAACATTGCCTAAACCTGTGCCTAGGGTTTCCCCGCTCTCGCAATAGTTATTTACCTCTAGAAAAGGCCTGCTGGCAGCAAAGGTCATAAAACTATTGCAAAATAGCACGATCGTTCTATTTTATATATTCCCATGACCACAGCCACTGTACCCGCTAGCAAAGCACGCGCTGCCCGCAGCACAGTGCCCGTGGCTGGCGCTGAGCAGGGTGCAGTCGCTAAACCTGTGGCCAAACTCGCCGTTAAAGACGTGCAAAAAAGCCAACAAAAAGGCCAGCAGACCAAAGCCGCTATTGTCGACGCTGCCCTGGGCCTGGCCACACAAATTGGCCTTGAGGGCTTGAGCATTGGCGCGCTGGCCGAGGTCACGCAGATGAGCAAGTCAGGGGTGTTTGCCCATTTTGGCTCGCGGGAAGAGCTGCAAATATCGGTCGTGCGTGAATACCACGCACGCTTTGAAGACGAAGTGTTCTACCCTGCCCTGCAAGCCGAGCGTGGCCTGCCGCGGGTGCGCGCACTGTTTGACAACTGGATGAAGCGCACCTCGGTGGAGATTGATTCGGGCTGCATCTACATCAGCGGCGCGGTTGAGTTTGACGACCGGCCCGGCCCCGTGCGCGATGCGATTGCATCGTCGGTAAAAACTTGGCTGGCTGCCGTGCACCGCTCGGTCACCAACGCGCAAGAGGCGGGGCACCTGAATGCCGACGCTAGCGCACAGCAAATTTTGTTTGAAATTCACGGCTTGATTTTGGCCCTGCACTACGAAGCACGCTTTTTAAAAACCCCAGGCTCGATTAACCGTGCGTGGCAAGGTTTCGAGAACATTTTGCAACGATATAGTGCTGTAGTCTAAGTATCTACTGCTCAAACAGCTACTAAAAACGTAGCAAAATCCAAATTTTAAATTTACTATTGAACCTATTGATCTGAAGGAAACCACCATGCCAGTCTACAACCCACCCCTGCGCGACATGCAATTTTTGATGAACGAAGTGTTCAATGTCACTGAAGAATTCAAATCCATTCCCAAATATGCTGATGCCGACATTGACACCATCAACGCTGTGCTGGAAGAAGGCGGCAAGTTTGCCACCGAGGTGATCTTTCCTCTCAACATCAGCGGCGACGAAGAAGGCTGCAAGCTGGACATCACCACCCACGCTGTCACGACACCCAAAGGCTTTAAAGAAGCCTATGCCAAATACGTAGAAGGCGGCTGGCCCGCGCTCAGCTGCGACCCAGCATTTGGCGGCCAAGGCCTGCCACTGGTGGTAAACCAGTGCTTTTATGAAATGCTCAACAGCGCCAACCAAGCCTGGACGATGTACCCCGGCCTGACGCATGGCGCGCACGCTGCCTTGCACAGCCATGGCACCGATGAGCAAAAACAAACCTATCTGCACAAAATGACCAGCGGCGAGTGGACCGGCACCATGTGCCTGACTGAGCCACACTGCGGCACCGACCTGGGCCTGATGCGCACCAAGGCCGAGGCTTTGCCTGATGGCACCTACAAAATCACCGGCAACAAAATTTTTATCAGCGCGGGTGAACATGACATGGCTGGCAACATCATTCACTTGGTGTTGGCGCGCTTGACTGATGCGCCTGCAGGCATCAAGGGCGTGAGCCTGTTCATCGTGCCTAAGTTCATGGTCAACAAAGATGGCAGCTTGGGTACACGTAACGGTATCTACTGCGGCGGCCTAGAGCACAAAATGGGCATCCACGGCAACTCCACAGCGCAAATCGTGCTAGAAGGCGCGATTGGCACCATGGTGGGCCAGCCCAACAAAGGCATGCAAGGCATGTTTGTGATGATGAACGCCGCGCGCCTAGGCGTGGGCAACCAGTCGCTGGGCTTGACCGAAGTGGCGTACCAAAACGCGCTGGCTTATGCTAAAGACCGCATTCAAATGCGCTCATTGTCTGGCCCCAAGGCCAAAGACAAGCCTGCAGACCCGATCATCGTGCACCCTGATGTGCGCAAGATGCTGCTGACTGCCAAAGCCTACGCCGAAGGTGGCCGCGCGCTGGCTATTTACTCTGCCGTACTGCTGGACAAAGAGCACAACCACCCAGATGAAAAAGTGCGCAAAGACAGTGGCGAAATGTTGTCACTGCTGACCCCGATTGTCAAAGCCTTTATCACCGACAACGGCCACATCGCAACCAATGCGTGCATGCAAGTGTTTGGCGGCCACGGCTTTATCAAAGAGTGGGGCATGGAGCAGTATGTGCGCGACAACCGCATCAACATGATCTACGAAGGCACCAACACCATTCAGTCGCTCGACTTGCTAGGCCGCAAAGTGCTGGGCAATAATGGCGCTACGTTGCAAAAATTTGGCAAGCTGATTGGCAAGCTGGTGGAAGAAGAAGGCGTGAACGAAAAGATGGCCGAGTTCATTACCCCGATTGCAATTTTGGGCGAGCAGATGACCAAGTTCACCACTGAGCTGGGTTTTAAAGGTTTTCAAAACCCCGACGAAGTGGGCGCTGCTGCGGTGGACTACCTGCGTGTAGCAGGCCACTTGGTGTTTGGTTACTTTTGGGCACGCATGGCGCAAACGGCCTTGCAACAAATTGCCAGTGGAAACAATGAGCAGTTTTATGTAGCTAAGCTGCAAACCGCACGCTTTTACTTTGCCAAGTTATTCCCCGAGACCGCTACACTCATGCGCACTGCGCGTGCAGGCAGTAAAGTGCTGATGGACACCGACGCGGTGTTTGCTTAATGTCGGACTTCTCGTTTTTTAATTTCACCACTATTTTTTAGGAGCTTGCTATGTTGAAAAATGTCATGACTGGTTTGTTTTTAGTCGCCGCTGCAGGCATGGTATCTGCAGACAATTCCCCCGTGGGCAAATGGCACACTATCGACGAGAAAACCAAAGAGATCAAGTCTGAAGTGACTATTACTGATTCCGGCGGAGTACTGACAGGAAAAATTACTAAATTATTGCGTAAAGATGCTAAACAAGACGCTGTGTGCGAAGAATGCAAGGATGCTAGAAAAGGTAAACCGATCTTAGGCATGGAGATTGCACGTGATGCAAAAAAAGAAACGGATGCAGATGTGTGGAGTGGAGGAAAAATCCTTAATCCAGAAGACGGTAAAGAATACTCGCTAAAAATGACTCCTCAAGACGGCGGCAAAAAGCTAGCCGTGCGCGGCAGCATTGGCCCGTTTGGCCGCACGCAAACCTGGGTGCGCGTGGAGTAACTGCGTAATAGCACCCACGCCGTTTTGCCGTTGTGTGTTCAGGCAGCATTGCATAGTGCAACGCTGCACACTGTCTGTATTGAGAAATTGAATGTCTAAATTCCAAGTCAAAAAAGTCGCCGTTTTGGGCGCAGGTGTGATGGGTGCGCAAATCGCTGCGCATTTGGCCAACGTCAAAGTGCCTGTGGTGCTGTTTGACTTGTCGGCTAAGACGGGGGTAGGGGCCCTGTCTTCCCTTCCTGAAGGCCCAAAAAACGGCATCGTCACCAAAGCCGTAGAAGGCCTGAAGAAACTCAAGCCCGCACCACTGGGCGTGCCCGAAGACGCAGCACTGATTGAACAAGCCAACTACGACGAGCACCTAGAGTTGTTGCGTGGCTGCGACCTGATCATCGAGGCGATTGCCGAGCGCATGGACTGGAAGCTAGACCTGTACAAAAAAATCGCACCGTTTGTAAATGCCGACGCGATTGTTGCGTCCAACACTTCCGGCTTGTCGATTACCAAGCTGAGCGAGGCACTGCCCGAGAACATCAAACCGCGTTTTTGCGGCATTCACTTTTTTAACCCGCCGCGCTACATGTACTTGGTGGAGCTGATCAATACGCCCACCACGCAGCCTGTGGTGCTCGACCAGCTGGAAGCGTTTGTCACTAGCGCCGTGGGCAAAGGCGTGGTACGCGCCAAAGACACACCCAACTTTATTGCCAACCGTGTCGGCATCGCTGGCATGCTGGGTGTGATGAAGCAGGCCGAAAACTTTGGCCTGACGTACGACGTGGTGGACGATTTGACTGGCAAAAAGCTAGGCCGCGCGAGTAGCGGCACATTCCGCACCGCAGACGTAGTGGGCTTGGACGTAATGCACCACGTCATCAAAACCCTGCAAGACAATTTGAACGAAACCACCGACCCGTTCTATGGCAACTTTGGCACACCTGCGGTGCTGAAAACGCTGATGGACGCTGGCGCGCTAGGCCAAAAAGCCAAAGCGGGCTTCTTCAAAAAAGTAGGCCGAGACATTTTGCGTTACGACGCAGACAAGCAAGACTACGTACCGGGCGGTGAAAAGTCTGACGAAGTGTATGCCCGCATGCTCAAAAAGCCTGCGGCTGAACGCCTAAAGCTTTTGCGTAATTCTGAGGGCAAGCAAGGCCAGTTTTTGTGGGCGATCTTGCGTGATGGGTTCCATTACGCCGCCATCCATTTAGAAAGCATCGCCGAGACCGCACGCGATGTAGACTTTGCCATGCGCTGGGGTTTTGGCTTAAAGCAAGGCCCGTTTGAGCTGTGGCAAGAAGCCGGTTGGCTCGAAATAGCCAACATGGTGAAAGAAGATATTGATGCAGGCAAAGCGCTGTGCAAAGCACCGCTGCCTGATTGGGTGTTTAAAGGCCCGGTTGCTGAATCTAACAACGGTGCTGGTGGCGTACACACTGCTGCGGGCTCATGGAACCCAGCGACTAAAAAGTTTGTGCCTCGCCACGATTTGCCGGTGTACCAGCGCCAGCACTTTCCAGAGAATGTATCGGGCTTTTCCCAAGGCACGGCACATGGCATAAGTGCCCCAGCGTTTGAAACCGCAGGCACCACGCTGCATGAAGACGCAGCCATTCGCTTATGGACGCTGGATGGTGCAGACCGTCAGTCTGGCACTGGTGTGGTCATTGCCAGCATCAAAACCAAAATGCACGTTATCAGCATGGACGTGATGGCGGGCCTAGAAAAAGCTGTTGAAATGGCCGAGGCCGACTACGCAGGTTTAGTCATCTGGTCAGGCGACGAGCCGTTTTGTGCAGGTGCTGACTTGCAAGGCATGTTGCCTGCGTTTATGAGCGGCGGCGTTAGCCTGCTAGACGAGGCCATGGCCGAGGTGCAGCGCGTCATGCTGCGCCTGCGCTATGCCAACGTACCTGTGGTCAGCGCCGTGCGTGGCCTGGCGCTGGGCGGCGGTTGCGAATTGGCGGTGCATTGTGCTAAGCGCGCCGTGGTTATGGAAAGCTATATCGGTTTGGTCGAAGTGGGCGTGGGCCTGGTGCCCGGTGCTGGAGGTCTCACCTACATTGCCCGCCGCGCCGCCGAGAACATGGCCAGCAGCAACAGCAAAGACCTGCTGCCCTTTATCACCGAAGGCTTTACCAACGCCGCCATGGCCAAGGTAGGCACCAGCGCGATTGAATCGCGCAAGCTGGGCTACCTGCTGTGGTCTGACCCGATTGTGCCTAACAAAGACGAGTTGCTGTTTGTAGCGATTAACGAAGCCAAAGCCATGGCCGCCTCGGGCTACCGTGCACCTTCTAAGCGCATGATCCCAGTAGCAGGCCGCAATGGCAAGGCCACCATCACCGGGTCACTCATCAACATGCGCGACGGCGGCTTTATCAGCCAGCACGACTTTCATATTGCCACCTTGATTGCCAACGTGATCTGCGGCGGCGATGTAGAAGCGGGCACGCTGGTGACCGAAGAGTATTTGATGACGCTGGAGCGCAAAGCCTTCACCAGCTTGCTAACCATGGCCAAAACTCAAGAGCGCATTATGGGCATGTTGTCTACTGGTAAGCCTGTCAGAAACTAACAAACTTCTCATCATGTCCGTTCGCGCTGAGCTTGTCGAAGCGTTCGCAAAACTCTTATGAACACTTGTATGAAGCCTTCGACAAGCTCAGGCCGAACGGAAAACTTAATAACATGACCCCTAGCACCCCCAACCGCCTACAACGCCAGCTAAGCCGCCTAAACGAAGTACCTGCGTACTTCCGCCCATGGTTTCAGTCGGTCGTACTAGGCCGCGCTGTGCCCTTCACTGGCACTGCCAAGCTGCGCTACGAAGTCATGTCGCCAGAAAAAGTGGTGATCTTTGTGGCCAACCGCCGCAAAGTGCAAAACCACATTGAGGGTGTGCACGCTGTAGCCACCACGCTGGCCGCTGAGACAGCCACCGGCATGGTGATGGGTATGAATGTGCGTGACGACTGCGTGCCCGTGGTCAAAGAAATGCGTGTGCAGTTTCCCAAGCGCGGCATGGGCGCTATGCGCGCTGTGGCCACACTGACTGATGAGCAGCGTGCGCTGATTCAAAGCACTGACAAAGGCGAAGTGACTGTGTCTGTGGTGGTCACCGACGAGTCGGGCAACCATCCACTAGTGTGCGAATTTATCTGGGCTTGGATTCCGTCCAAGCGCCCCGCCAAAACTACTGACACATTGCAGAACAGTAAGGCGGCCAGCGCCTAGCGCACCGAATTGCACCGTTGCTCTGTCCTCAACAAATCAAGAAGGAATTTCACCATGACCAAACAAGTTCAAGAAGCCTACATCGTTGCCGCTACGCGCACGCCCATTGGCCGCTCACACAAAGGCTTTTTTCGCAACACCCGGCCTGACGATTTGCTGGCCACCGTGCTGCGCAGCGCATTAGCCCAAGTGCCGGGCCTCGACCCGGCCAGCATTGAAGACGTGATCTGCGGCTGCGCTATTCCCGAGGCGCAGCAAGGTTTGAACGTCGCACGCGTTGGCGCGGTGCTGGCAGGCCTGCCTAAGAGCGTGGGTGGCATTACTGTCAACCGTTTTTGCGCATCAGGCATTAGCGCAGTGCAAATGGCGGCTGACCGCATTCGCGTAGGCGAAGCGGATGTGATGATTGCGGCTGGTACCGAGAGCATGAGCATGGTGCCGATGATGGGCAACTCGCCTAACTTGTCGCCCGCTATCTTTGCCGATACTGACAATGTCGAGAACTACGGCATTGCCTATGGCATGGGCCTGACGGCTGAAAAAGTGGCCACGCAGTGGAAGATCAGCCGCGAAGCGCAAGACGAGTTTGCCTACGCATCGCACATGAAGGCGCTGGCCGCTATGAAGGCTGGCCACTTTGCCAACGAAATGACCACCGTTGAAGTGACCGAGCGCAGTGTCAATTTAGACTCTGCTGAAGTAACCACCACCACCCGCAGCGTCAACTTAGATGAAGGCGCACGCCCAGACACCACCGTAGAGGGCCTGGCCAAACTGCGCGCCGTGTTCTCGGCACGCGGCTCGGTTACTGCAGGCAATAGCAGCCAAACATCTGACGGTGCCGGCGCGCTCATCTTGGTGAGCGAGGCTGCCCTTAAGCGCTACAACCTCACACCGCTGGCCAAATTTAGCAGCTACGCCAGCCGAGGTGTGCCGCCGCACATTATGGGCATTGGCCCGATTGAGGCCATCCCTGCTGCGCTGAAATATGCAGGTTTAAAGCACTCTGACATTGACTGGTTTGAACTGAACGAAGCTTTTGCAGCACAGTCATTGGCTGTCATTAACACGCTGGGTTTAGACCCGTCTAAGGTCAACCCGATGGGCGGCGCGATTGCACTGGGCCACCCGCTGGGCGCTACGGGCGCTATCCGCGCGGCCACCGTGGTGCATGCGCTACAGCGCAACCAGCTGAAATACGGCATGGTGACCATGTGCGTCGGCATGGGGCAAGGCGCAGCAGGTATTTTTGAGCGCGTATAAGCTTAAAACACCTAAATTACCAGTCAAACAGGCTGATAGTCCAAGTATTTACTGCTCAAGCAGCTATGATTTAAATAGCGCTGTGCAATCACCTTGACCCAACCTGGCAGTGTTGTATGACTCAAAGTACTTTTGATTTTGACCAAGCCATTGCACTGCACAGCCTAGGCGCTGGCCATTACAGTGGCAGCACACATACTGCGTGGCTCAATATGGTGGGGCCATTTGGCGGCATCACTGCAGCCGTGCTACTGCAAGCTGTGATGCAGCACCCCGACCGGTTAGGCAACCCGGTATCGCTCACGGTTAACTTTTGCGCAGGCGTGGCCGAGGATGCATTTGAGATCACCGCCAAGCCATCCCGCACCAACCGCTCGACACAGCACTGGCAGATAGAGCTGGTGCAAGCTGGCGAGGTGGTGATTACTGCCACCGCAGTCACAGCTGTGCGCCGCAGCACGTTTAGCAGCAACGAGTTGCCCATGCCTGCGGTAGCTGCAGCCCAGTCGCTACCGCGCGCCGCGCCGCCCAAGCTGCCATGGACACAGCGCTACGACATGCGCTCGATTACCGGCCACTTACCCGCAGTGTGGGACAACGCAGAGGGTGACACGCTCACGCAAATGTGGGTGCGCGATGTGCAGGAGCGCAGCATAGACTTTGCATCACTCACCGCACTGGCCGACAGTTTTTTCCCGCGCGTGTACTTGCGCCGTAAAACTTTTGTGCCTATTGGCACCGTGTCCATGACGGTGTATTTTCATGCTGATGCAGCCGAACTAGCGGCGTTAGGTAGCGGTTTTGTACTAGGTCAAGCCAAGGCGCAGTGCTTTTTTAATGGATTTTTTGACCAAACAGCGCAGTTATGGTCAGAGGCTGGCACACTCTTAGCTACGACGCACCAAGTGGTGTATTTCAAAGAATAACTGAGCCCAGTTTTATGACCGATATTTTGATTCACCACGAGGCAGGGGTGTGCACCATCACGCTGAACCGCGTGGACAAAAAAAACTCCATCACCACTGTGATGTACCAAACCATGGCCGACGCTTTGGCCACTGCGCAGGCTGACCAGGCCACGCGCGTGGTGGTGTTTCAAGGCCATGAAACCATCTTTAGCGCAGGCAACGATATTGCCGATTTTTTAAACAACCCACCCGCTGGCCAAGACAGCCCGGTGTTTCGTTTTTTGCGCGGCATTGCGACGTTTACCAAACCCCTGGTGGCTGCCGTCAGCGGCCCTGCAGTGGGCATTGGCACCACCCTGCTGCTGCACTGCGACTTGGTCTACGCGGGCGACAACGCAGCGTTCTCCATGCCGTTTGTTAACCTGGGCCTGTGCCCCGAGGCAGCTTCCAGCCTGCTGGTGCCGCAGCTGATGGGTTACCACCGTGCCGCCGAGGCCCTGCTACTGGGCGAACCATTCATGGCCGAGGCTGCGCTAGAAGTAGGCTTGGTCAACCGTGTGGTGCCCCCCACCGAGACCAACAACTACGCGCAAGCCGTAGCCAAAAAGTTAGCCGCCAAACCCCTGAGCAGCTTGATTGAGACCAAACGCCTGATGAAGAAAAATCAAACCTCCTTGGTACTAGAGGTGATGGCCGAAGAAGGCCACAACTTTGGCCGCATGTTGCGCGAACCTGCTGCGCGCGAGGCGTTTGGCGCGTTTATGGAAAAGCGCAAACCAGACTTTGCCAAAGTGTGATGATTAAAAAAACTGACCCCAGCCTAATCCAGCTAGAGCCTGAATTTATCGCCGCTATCGTCGACATTTTTGAAAACAAAGTAGTTTTTAACCGCACCCTAGGCCTCAAAGCCTTGACTACCAGCGCCACCGAAGTCACCGCCACCATCGCCATGCGCCCCGAGCTGATAGGCCACTACGCGTACAACCGCGTGCATGGCGGCGTGATCAGCGCCAGCCTGGACACTATCGGCGGGCACGCTGTGATGGCCGCCATGGGCGCGCGCCACATCGACGAGCCGATGGCCAAACGCCTAGAGCGCTTTAACAAACTAGGCACCATCGACCTGCGCATCGACTACCTGCGCCCCGCCATTGGCGAGATCTTCACCATGCGCGGCCAAGTGCTGCGCCTAGGCTCGCGCGTAGCCAGCACGCGCATGGAGTTTTTTGGCGCTGACGGCACGCTGCTGTCTACTGGCGCGGGTGCGTATATCGTGTCTTGAGCTGCTGTTAGCTATTAAAATAGTAGCTATAAAAGCAATAGATACTTTGAATATCGGCCTTTTTTGTTGGTAATTTACCTATAAATGGCTTGAAGACTTTATCAGCTTGTCTGAGACGCGCAGTTTTAGCGGTTCGGCCCAGCTGTGCCATGTGGCGCAGCCTGCAGTCGACCCGCGCGATGCTGCGTGGCCACAGCGCTGCCGGGCACGACGCGATTGAGTTTGCGGTGCCGCACACACTGGCGCATACATTCTTCCCGGGCTAGGTGTCGCTGCTGTCTACTGGGGTAGCAGCCTACTTCGTGTCGTAAGCGACAATTAGCGTCGCAACGATGTCTGCATTCTTTTACACCCCTAGCCCAGCATTGGCTTGCGCCCTATTAATCTAGCTCAAGCTAAACCAGTATGTGGTGCAGGCGATAGGCTTGTCTTGCAGTACTGTTCACAAGTAGGTTCTTTCATATTTTTGAGACAAACCAAGGGTAAGCACTAGCTCTGGTGTCGCATATCCCTTATCCACACGAATTCGTGATTTAAAGCCGCTTATTGCGCATGTTTGAGACACTGCGCAAAAGCCTCTTTGTTATGGCTGTGTGCGCCGCGTCAAGCAAAGTGCAGGCTTCCTTAAAAATACCTAATAGAAACTACGTTTTTAGAGAAATAAACTACTTTGTATTATGACTATGGTTAATATTTATTGTTGTCTAGTTTAAAACACCTAGTTTTTTAAAAAAATTAAAGTTAGAATAATTTTCGATTCAGACATAGCAATACAGACCGCGTCTTGCGTATATTGGTAACCACAAAATACTTTTATCCATATGCCAGTTTATATCCGTACTGCAGCGGGCAGATCTGCTGCACTAAATCCTTTATCTCTTTTACCGCGTGGTATGCGTACGCTACTGACAGTAATTGACGGCCACAGCGATTCCAGTATTTATCAAACTAGACTTCCATCGCTTGGCGATGTGCAAATACTACTAGATTCGCTTGAGAAGAGTGGCTACATACAGATAGCATACAAAGCCCCTATCAGTTCTAAAGCCGCATCCTTAGGGCATGCTTTGAGCTACGCGCCGAGTTTGGTAGTCCCTTGGAGCGACACCCATGCAGGTGACGTCGAGCCCCAAGAATCTGCTGCGGCTGCAGAGCCTTTGCGCGCGACACCAAAATACATAGAACCCTACGTAGCAGCAGCCACCCCTGACGAACTCTCGATTATTGCTAGCATGCAGATTAAGCCTGAACCAGTGCAGGTCGCTCCCGCGGTCATTGCGCCCAATTTAGTGCCCAACAACAACACAGCTAATACGTCGCAATACAAATTACGCAGTGCTATCTTACTGATTAGCGACTTTGTTACGCAGCACATACCCAGTGAGTCTATTGAAATTATCCTGACCTTGGAAGGCCTGGATTCAATTGAGCAATTAAATGCAAACCTTAGCGGGTATGCCTCTTTAATTGCACCGCTTGGTAACCCCGCACAACATCATCTTGATCAGCTTAAAGCGACTTTAAGTTAAACAATACAAGCTTCTCCAAAATCAATAGCCCAAAGGATTTTTTTATGTTGATTCGACTTATTTATGTCAGTACAGCCCAACCTGGCGTGGACCTTAACGAATTCAAACGCATTTTGTTGCAGGCACAAACCAACAACCATAGCCGCGACCTGACGGGCATGTTGGCTTTTAACAGTAAAATTTTTCTTCAAGCTTTGGAAGGTGCTCGCGATCAGATCAACGACTTGTATGCACGCTTGATCCGTGACCCCAGGCACCACACTGTGACGATGCTGGGCTACAAAGAAATCGAAGAGCGCCACTGGGCTAACTGGTCAATGGGATTTGCAGCGCCCAATGCCAACAACCGCTCATTGTTCTTGAAATATTCTCAGCAAAGCATTTTTAACCCATACGGTATGAAAGCCGAAGCTGTCGAGAAAATGCTGATGGAACTGGCTACCACCACCATCGCTTTGGCTGCGCCATCTGCTGCGATTGTTGAAACGCCTGCTACAGCGCCGGCAGCAGTTACAGCCCAAACTCCAGCTACGCCCACTACGCCTGAATCGGGGATTTTTGCCCGTTTCTTAAATAAGCAACCTTAATCATGCCACCATCTGATGCCCAGTCAGGCATCCCTGTACCAAACATTGAAGATATGTCCTCGGTAGTTTTTGAGCGAACCGATTTGGGCACAGCAGCTATCAAATCAAATGTTAGTGAAATTCCGCGAACCCTTCGTACCTTGATGATGGTAATAGACGGACGCTCTCAAGTAGCCCAGTATCAGCCGTTTCTTACTGCATTGGGCTCGCTGCCTGAAAAGTTTGAAGAGCTCGAGCGCCTAGGCTATGTGCGTCGAAAAACTAGCGACTCACCGTCTAACAACACCCGCATTGAGCGCATTCAAAGAGCTACCATAGACGACGTAATTTCTCGACCTATTAAGCCTGCGACAGTTACCACTGCGAATTCTTTAAACGAGGCTGATTTACTTAACTTGGCACTAGATATGTCGGTGCTGTCGGGCCCCAACAGCGGCAATGGTGGCAACAGCTTTGCTCCTGATTTACAAACATTGGCTAGCAACTTGAATCGAGACCCTCAGGCTAACTTTTTAACCACTGACGGTTCGCTACTTAATTCAAGTTACAGCCAAAATCCAACTAGTTACAAGCTATCGGCTGATGTGCCTACTCTGCAAGACCTGCTTGGAGAGATGGAGAATTTTCTCTCTAGTGTCGCCGGGCTTGACGGGTTGCCTCTGGCGCTCATGTTTGGCCAGATCACATCACTGGCTCAGTTGCGTCGCGAACTTCCTGCTTACTTAGAATTATTACAACCCTATGGCGATAAGGCAGACGTCCATGTAAGGCAACTTTCCGATTTACTTGAGCGCGCGCAACGCTAATTTTAAAACTGCGAATGTTAGGCGCTAGCAAAATTAGGGTTAAAAACACTGCGCCACAGTGCCATAATTTGCTACACAACCGGACGCAATGCATATGGAAACTAAATGGCTTGAAGATTTCATCAGCTTGTCGGAGACGCGTAGTTTTAGCCGCTCGGCGCAGCTGCGCCACGTCACGCAGCCTGCGTTTTCGCGGCGCATTCAGTCACTCGAATCTTGGGCTGGCACTGATTTAGTGGACCGCAGCAGTTACCCCACGCGTCTCACGCCTGCGGGCGAGACGCTGTATAGCCAAGCTCTTGAGATGCTGCAAAGCTTGCAGTCCACCCGCGCCATGCTGCGTGGCCACTCGGCTGCGGGGCAAGACGTGATTGAGTTTGCGGTGCCGCACACGCTGGCATTCACGTTTTTCCCGGGTTGGGTGTCGCTGCTGCGCGATCGCTTTGGCCCGATCAAAAGCCGTTTGATTGCCCTGAACGTGCACGATGCAGTGATGCGGCTGGTGGAGGCCAGCTGCGATATTTTGATTACTTACCACCATCCTTCGCAGCCCTTTCAGCTGGATGCTGAGCGCTATGAATTTGTGAGCTTAGGCACCGAAGTGATTGCGCCCTATGCTGCGGCTGATGCGCAGGGCCTGCCGATTTTCAGCCTGCCGGGTCGTCCAGCTTCGCCACTGCCCTATCTAGGCTACGCGCCCGGTGCGTATTTGGGCCGTGTGGTGGACGTGATTTTGAAAGAAGCCAAAACACCTAATCACCTAGACCGTGTCTACGAGACAGACATGGCAGAAGGCCTGAAAGTGATGGCACTAGAGGGCCACGGCATTGCGTTTTTGCCGCAAAGCGCGGTGAAGAAAGAACTGCGCAGTAAAAAACTGGCGTTAGCTGGCACTGGGCTAGAAATGGCAATGGACATACGTGCCTACCGCGAAAAACCTGTAGCTAAATCGGGTGATAAAGACACTGCGAAAAATAGCGAACGTAGCGCTAAGCGCACGGCCCTCACGCTGTGGGACTATTTAACTGACAACGCGCAAACCAATGCTACATCTTTGAAAAAGCGTTCCAGTTAATTGCTATTTATTTTGTAGCTGTCTGAGTAATGAATACTTGGACTACAAGCTTATTTAGCATCCAAACCGTGATTTTTTAACAGATCACTCACTTTTGCGCTTTGCAAATACTCATACAGCGCCCGTCCCTGTGCAGAGGAAGTTTTCAGCAGCACCATACGCTGGCGCAGCGGTGCGTGCAGCTGCGCAGGCAGGGAAATGTGCTTGGACATTGTGGCCAGCTCAGGCGCAACAGCCAAGGGCAGTGCGGTAATGCCTGCCTGCGCTGCACCCGAGGTAACAAACTGCGTGGCCTGGGCAATGCTCTCGCCGATCACCAGCTTGGGTTTTATAAGGTCCCACAGACCCAGCTTTTGCAGCGCTTGCTGGGCGGCGCGGCCATAGGGTGCGAGTTCGGGGTTGGCGATAGCAAATTTGCGCACACTGGCCCACTGGGTTTGCAGGCCCTTGAGCTGCGCGTCTAGCGCGATGGGCGATGCACTGGGCACAATGAGCGCTAAACGGCCTTGGGCATACACCACGCCACGGTCTGTGGGGCCACCTTGGGCCATCCCCGCATCGGCCACTTTGAAGGCCCAGTCTTCGTCTGCCGACATGAAAATATCTACTGGCAAGCCCTGCAAAATTTGCCGTGCAAAGTTACCCGATGAGCCAAAACTTAGCTCTACCTTAGCGCCTGTTTGCCGCTCAAAGGGCTCCACCACGCGAGCGAGTGCAAACTTCAGGTCGCTGGCTGCTGCAATTCGGATAATCTGCGATTTGGGCTTTGCATTAGCGCTCGCCCAAGGTGCGCTTAAACCAACCAAGCCCGCCACGCGCAGTGCATTGGCTGCAGACAGGCGTAGTGATTGACGCAATAACTGACGTTTTTTTGAGCAAAAATCGGGCATAAAGTCATGCAAGGATTGCATAGGTTTGGTTGGTAACTGCACGGTAACTGACGGCTGGGGTTCTTAAAATTGATGGTGTTAGTTATTTCTGCCGACCACGGACTGGTGCTTATTCTGCGCCAGTTTAGGCCCCCAGTGTCTTTTTAGCTGGTGGCCGGGCGTAACCCCTGCCCACCCCGCGCGCCGACGAGTTTGAACCTAGTTTGTACAACAGTCATGAGCCTTATTTCGTAAGTGCAGCGCGCACCCACTCTCATTTAGCTCCAGTGCCTCGCCACTGAGCTGAATGACTAAGCTGGGTTAACAAAGTGCCACTTCGTTTGCGAAATCAGGTTTTAACTTTAGGAGCTTATCCACATGAACTCACCCGTGATGCAAGGGCTGCAATTAGGCACCCCCACTTACGTTAAAAACGCCAAGCTGATTGCTTGGGTGGCCGACATGGCTGCGCTGTGCAAACCCAACGCCATTTACTGGTGCGACGGCAGCCAAGCTGAATATGACAAACTGTGCGCCGATTTGGTCGCCGCTGGCACCTTTAAAAAGCTTAACCAAGCCAAGCGCCCCAACAGTTACCTGGCCTGGAGCGACCCGTCAGACGTAGCCCGTGTAGAAGACCGCACTTATATTTGCAGCGCCCAAAAAGAAGACGCTGGCCCCACCAACAACTGGGCCGCACCCGCAGAGATGCGAGCAACCTTAAACCCGTTGTTCGATGGCTGTATGAAAGGCCGCACCATGTATGTGGTGCCCTTTAGCATGGGTCCGCTGGGCAGCGACATTGCGCACATCGGTATCGAGCTGTCAGACAGCCCGTATGTGGCCGTCAACATGCGCATCATGACGCGCATGGGCAAGGCTGTGTACGACGTGTTGGGCGATGGATTGGACGGAAAAGGCGATTTTGTGCCCTGCGTGCACACCGTGGGCGCACCGCTGGCTGCAGGCCAAGCCGACGTGAGCTGGCCGTGCAACAAAACCAAATACATCGTGCACTACCCCGAGACGCGCGAAATTTGGTCTTACGGCTCTGGCTACGGCGGCAACGCGCTGCTGGGCAAAAAATGTTTTGCCCTGCGCATTGCATCCACCATGGGCCGTGCAGCAGCAGGCGGCGCGTCTGACAGCGCAGGCTGGCTGGCTGAACACATGTTGATTTTGGGTGTCACCAACCCCGCCGGTAAAAAATTCCACGTGGCTGCGGCCTTCCCGTCTGCGTGCGGCAAAACAAACTTTGCCATGCTCATCCCGCCTGCAGGCTTTGACGGCTGGAAGGTCACCACCATTGGCGACGACATTGCCTGGATCAAACCCACCGCCGACAGCCAAGGCAACCTAGAGCTGCGAGCCATCAACCCCGAGGCAGGCTACTTTGGCGTAGCCCCAGGCACCAACACATTGACCAACCCCAACTGCATGGCCAGTTTGGACCATGACGTGATCTACACCAACGTGGCGTTAACCGACGACGGCGATGTGTGGTGGGAAGGCATGAGCGAAGCGCCAGCCCACGCCATCGACTGGCAAGGCAAAGAGTGGTCACCACAAATTGCCAAAGACACCGGCGCTAAAGCAGCGCACCCCAACGCCCGCTTTACCGTAGCCGCTACCAACAACCCCGCACTCGACCCTGCGTGGGACGATGCCAAGGGCGTAAAAATTGACGCATTCATCTTTGGCGGCCGCCGCAGCACCACCGTGCCGCTGGTGACCGAAGCGCGCACCTGGACCGAAGGCGTCTACATGGCCGCCACCATGGGCAGCGAGACGACAGCTGCCGCTACCGGCCAAGCTGGTGTGGTGCGCCGCGACCCGTTTGCCATGCTGCCATTTATTGGCTACAACATGAGCGACTATTTTGCGCACTGGTTAGGCCTGGGCGACAAGCTAGCCCAAAGCGGTGCCAAACCGCCTAAAATTTTTACCACCAACTGGTTTAGAAAAGGTGATGACGGCAAATTTGTCTGGCCCGGCTACGGCGAGAACATGCGCGTACTGGCCTGGATGATTGACCGCATCGAAAACGAAGGAGAAGGCAAAGCCCAAGGCAACGAGCACGTGTTTGGCGTAAGCCCCAGCTTTGAGGAACTCAACTGGACCGGCCTGAACTTTACGGCTGAGCAGTTTAAAACCGTCACCAGTATCGACAAAGCCGCTTGGACCGCTGAGCTGAAGCTGCATGAAGAACTGTTTACCCAGCTGGCCTACCACTTGCCCAAGCAGCTGCTGGACACCAAAGCAAATTTTGAGCAACGCTTGGCTGCTTGACAGCGACCTGCGAGTTAAGCTGCTGCCCCGCGCAGCGCTCAGTGCACAAAAAAACCGCGCCCTGTCGCGGTTTTTTTACGCATGCAGTTAAAGACAACCGCTATTAATATTATAGCTGATTGAGCATTAAATACTTGGACTACAAGCCAATTTGCCTCCTAAAACATGTTTTGCTGTATGATTTAAATTAGCTGCTAAACCCATAGGCTAATATGTCTATATGGAGACCATGATGAAGTTTTTACGTGCCCTGTTGCTCACCTGCGCCGCGCTGTCAGCCGCTATCAGCCATGCTGGCGAGGTGTATCTGGAAACCTTCAAGTCTGCCGCGCTGGCGCGCGACTACAACTACACCGTGTACCTGCCCGACAGCTACGCCAAAGACACTAAGCGCTACCCCGTGCTGTACCTGCTGCACGGCGCGGGCGGCAATGAAAACGAATGGCTGGCCAAGGGTGGGCTGCGCGAGACCATGGACGCGCTGATTGCACGCAAACAAATTCACCCCATGATTGTGGTCATGCCCGGTCACACAGGTGGCTGGTGGGTCGATGGCGCCAAAGACAAAGGCGAGACCGCATTGATGAAAGAAGTGCTGCCCCACGCTGAAGGCAAATACCGCATTGACGCGACCCGTGCTAACCGATTAATTGCTGGCTTGTCTGCCGGCGGCTACGGCGCGCTGAACTTGGTGATGAAGTATCCACAGCAGTTTGCTGCCACCGCCATTTTGAGCCCCGCCATTTACGACCCCGTGCCACCCAACAGCTCGTCTGCCGTGCGCAACCCACCGTTTCAAAAAGATGGCAAGTTTGATGCTGACTTGTGGAAGTCGCTGAACTACCCCACGCACATTGAGGCCTACAAAAAGTCTGGCGTGATCGTGCCGATGTACATCAACTCGGGCGACCATGACACCTTTAGCATTGCATTGCATTCAGCCACGTTGTTTGAGCGCCTGCGCTTTCACCAGCCCGACGCGATTGAAATGCGCATTGTCAACGGCGACCACGAGTGGATGGTGTGGCGCGACACGCTGCCTGATGCTTTGATGTTTTTGAATGCGAAGATTACAGGTTTGAAGTAATTAACACTACCGCAAATGCTTAGCCCGCTTGCCCCAAATGGCATCCGCTACTGACAGCTCGCGCTGCCCGGACTGCAGCGTAAAAGCTTCTCCGGCAATTAACTCGCCCGGTGTCACCACGCTCAGATAAAAACCGCAGCGCTGCTCGGTTACCATCAGTTTGGCGGCGGCAGCAAAACCCATCACCGCGTTAAATTTAAAACACGGCTCGCGTGGTGCTGTGACGCGCAGCACGCATTGCGCAAACTGCAGCACATCGCCTACATACACATCGGCTTCTAGTAGCCCGGTAATGGTCAGGTTCTCGCCCATAAAGCCGTGGGGCAATGCCTCGTCAAACAAACTCACGCCCTGCTCGCGCCGCGCTGCTTGCCAAAAAGCATAATGCTCTGCAGGGTAGGCGTACACCGCCTTGTCCAGCCCGCCATGCACGCTCAGGTCGGCCACGTCATCACCCACCAGCCCCATGTGTTGCACTTGCACCGCACCAACCACCGCGCGTTTGCCGATACCCGACAACACTTTGCGCCCACCTGCCAGCAGCGGTTGGGTGCGGCCTAGGTTGACACTGTGAAGTAAGCAATAAGAGTTAAAAATCATGCGCTTGAATTGTAAATAACTATTAAAACCATAGCTGCTTGAGCAGTATTTCATTGATCTGGCAGGTAGATATGCGTATGATTGAATACTTGTTAACGAGTGTAATTTATTAAAAATTCAATGTTTCAAAGTGCTTTGCGATGTGTATGTTTGCTGTGGATAGCGATGTGCTGTCTAGCTGCGCATGCGCAAATACAGCGTTCGATTGTCAACCCCAGTTTCGAGCTACCCTTTACCGGCGCACGCGCAGCTTCAATCAACCCCTTTTTCACCTCTACCAACTGGATCGCAGTGGATGCAGGTGAGATTCCTGG
>JAYTPK010000175.1:0-33118 GCA_043747295.1 Polaromonas sp.
TTGACCTAATACTATCAATTGTATAGCTATCTGAGCAATGAATACTTTGACTATGGGCATATTTCATTGGTAAATTGTGCTTTTACTGGGTTGGTTTGATGTTTTACCTCTGTTCTCTGTTCTCTGCTCTAGTGCGTGCAGCGTTGATTGAGTAAATTACACACTACGCCCCGCGTGTCTTCACTACACCATCGCCCAGGGTGAGCGGCGGGAGCGTCTCGATGGAAAAATTGTAGAAAGGCGCGCGGTGCAAAAGACAGCCTTGCGTGGTCGAAGTTCGTGCGTGTTTTCGGAAATATTTTCAGCGAGATGTCCCGTTGCCCGTCATAACCAAACAAGGACACCATGCATTGCACAAGGGGAACCCGACCACAAGATAAGCAACCCAAACGCTACAAAAACAGTAGCTAGTTGAGCAGTAATTACAAAGCTAGCAAGCACTTTTTATTACAATTATCCCATTGGAACCAGCGTCAACTGTAATGAAACTCTAGATCCCACGACAAAGATTTTTAAACAAGGAGATTGCTATGCATCGTTTAGTTATTTTGATTGCAGGTTTAGTCCTATCCACAGGTGTTTTAGCGCAGGCCGATGGTTTAGTCAGTGTGGCTAGTCCGCACAGCGCCGCAGTCACCATGAACAAGCTAGAAGCCGTCGTCAAGGATCGCGGCTTGAATATATTTGCCCGCATTGACCACGCAGCCGGTGCTACCAAAGTAGGCAAAACTCTGCGTCCTACTGAACTCTTAATTTTTGGCAACCCCCAGGGCGGCACACCGTTGATGGAATGCGCGCAGACCGCAGGTATCGACCTGCCGCTCAAAGCGCTGGTGTGGCAAGACGAAGCGGGCAAAGTGATGCTGAGCTACAACGACCCCGCCTTTCTAGCCAAACGCCACGGCGCTGCCAGCTGCCCGGTGGTCGATAATTTAAGCAAAGCGTTAGGCGGTATTGCGCAAGCTGTCATCGCGCCTTAAAGTAGATTAAAGCGGCTTGCTGTAGATGCGCAACATATCAATCGAGCTTAATTCCCAAATCCACCGCAAGCTTAATCCATACTGGCACATCACGCGCCCAGTCGTCGCGGGTATCTTGCAGGTTTTTAGGTTTGTTGGGGATGGCAAAAGTCTCGCGCAGTTGCGTCGCCTTTAATGTGTTGGCCCCCTCCACTGCAACCTGCGACAGTGCGCGCAGTACGGCCTCTGGCGTACCGGCAGGGGCCATTAACGGCAAGCCGCCCTCTAGTGTGACCAAACGACCTTGAATTCCCTGCTGCGTGAGCGTAGCAACATCAGGCAACTTGGGCGAGCGGTAAGAGCCCGTCACGCCTATGGCGCGCACGCCGCGCGATTGCACGGTGAGAAATGATTGGTAACTGCCAATGGCCACCTGCAATTGCCCGGCCGCCAGGTCGACCCACATGGGTGACTCACCGCGATAGTTGATGGTGACAATTTTAGTGCCGTCATTACGATTGGTTTGGTCGGCCACCATCTGCGGGTAACTGCCCGGCGCGTAGCTGCCCATATTGGTAGGATTCTTCTTGGCGTATTCGATCAGCTCGCGCATATTGTTCACGCCAAGCTTTTCGGACACACCTACCACTAGTGGCCCCGATGGAAAGAAAGCCACAGGTACAACGTCATTGTCCAGGTTGTAGGGCAGCTTGTTGTACAACACGCGGTTTTGCCACACCGTGCCTGAGGTGGTCATTAGCAACGTATACCCATCGGGTGGCGACTTGGCCACAGCATCAATGGCGATGATGGCACCCGCTCCCGGCTTATTGTCGACAATTGCTTGGATGCCAAATTTTGCAGTGAGCTGCTCTGCATACAAACGTGCATATGAATCGGTCAAGCCGCCGGGTGCAAAGGCCACAATGATACGAATTGGTTTATTTGGCCAGGGCGCAGTTTGCGCTAGGGCATTTTTCATCACCGCAGGCATGGCCAGCACGCCTAGCGTCAAACCAGTAGCTTTCATCACTTGCCGACGTTGCAACTGGACTTGTGTGGTTATAATTTTTTTCATGGGATGTCTTAAATAATGATCTGTTTAAATCATAGCGGTTATCAAAACACCAGGCCACAAAATTTGCTCTTTCTTCAAAAGCCAATAAGCCAACAAACAGATGGACTGCAGCTATCTATTTTGCCCGTTACGGATTGACAGCATATGCACGCTGGGCCAGTGCCTGGGCCAGTACCTGCGCAGGGTCTAGCAACTGGTCAGCACTTAAACCCTGCACTTGCTGCAAGGCTAACGGTATTTCGGTGCAACCCAACACCAGGTGCAACGCACCATGGCGCTGCACTAGGCTGTCGGCCACTTGGCTAAAGCACTGCTCTGCTAGCTGCAGGTTGCCTGCTTTCACACCTTGGTAAATGCCTTGCATGATGCGCTCACGCTCAGCAGCTAACGGCGTGTAGCACTGCACACCAGCCTCTTGCAGCGCCTGTTCATACAAGCCCACACGGTAGGTGCCTTGTGTAGCCATCAACGCAGCGCGGTGCACGCCCTGCTCTGCCAGATGCTTGGAGCATTCTTGTGCCATGTGCAGTACTTCCAGCTGTGGAAATCGCTGTTGTAGCGGTGCGTGCCATGCATGTGCTGTATTGCAGGCTATCGCTACGCTGCGTGCACCTAAGGCGGCTAAACGGCCCAAGGCCTGCAGCATGGGCTCTAGCGGCTGGTGGGCACCGCTTTGTTCGTCTTGTAATGCATGGCTGCGGTCAGGTACGGGTACTTGGGCTAACCAATGCTCAGGAAAGTTTTGGTCCCGCACAGTTTGGCCGCTGCGCTGCATGCGCTGAGTGCAGGCTTGTACAAACAACCGTACAAAATCTGCACCCGCTGCAGGGCCCATGCCGCCTAATATGCCAACGACTTGCATGCCTGCCCTGATTACAAAGTTGCTTGGCTAGTTACAGCGCAGGCTTATCGCTTAGCGCTTTCAGGTTGTCGCGAAGCTCTTTGCTCATGGGTAAATTCAGGTTTTGGCCTTTAGGCGGGATGGGTGACATAAACCACTTGGTGTAGAGCTTGTCAAAATCACCAGATTTCATCATGCTGCCAATCACACCGTTGACCAGTTCTTGAAACTTCGGGTCGTCCTTGCGCATCATGCAGGCGTAGGGCTCGACTTGCAGTGAATCACCGACTACTTCCCACTCGGCGGGGTTTTTAGCATTGCCCATCAAGCCGAATAGCAAAATGTCATCCATAGCAAACGCGGTAGCGCGGCCACTGTCCACCATCAGTACTGAGTCGTCATGGTCTTTACCCAAAACAACTTCCATGCCCAGGTTTTTATCAGCGTTGTACTTGCGAATGACCTGCGCATTGGTGGTACCAGTGGTGCTGGCTACCACTTTTTTAGCCAAGTCACCATAGTTTTTGACACCGGAAGATTTTTTAGCTAACAACCGTGTGCCCGTGTAGAAGTGATTAAGCGCAAACTGCACGTCTTTGCCGCGTGTGCTGTTATTGGTGGTAGATCCGCACTCCAAATCTATCGTGCCGTTTTGCAGCAAAGGAATGCGGTTTTGTGATGTTACGGCTTGGTATTCAACTTTGATATTAGGGTTGTTTAAACGCTTTTTCACAGCGTCTACTACCGCAGTTGTCACGTCAGCAGAAAAACCCACTGCATTGCCGCCACCAGCCAAATAGCTAAAAGGCACAGACGATTCACGGTAAGACACCGTGATCTTGCCAGCGTCTGCAATTTTCTTAAGTGTGTCTGCCTGCGCTGTGGACACCACAGCCAAACCGGTCAACATTGCAGCAGCCAAAACCAAGCGATTGAGTTTCATACGAATTCCTATTTAAAAAATTAACTATTGGGCAAGTACAGACGCAGTGTAGACAAAGTGCATAGGCTTGAACAATTCCGTTTAGCCCTAAGCACATTACAAAAAGTTATGACTGCTTAGTATTTACCGTACTGATACTTTTATCTCGCTTTGTACACAGTGATGGCTCATAACTTTTCAACATAGCCTGTCTTGTCAATAGCATTATTCAAAAGGATGCGCTCTGCTTAAGCTGATGCCACAAGTAAAGGAACTGAGCGATGGATATATGTGTGTTGGGTGCAGGTGTTGTGGGTTTGTCCACTGCCTATGCGCTAAGTAGCCAAGGCCATAGTGTGACGGTGTTAGACCGTGCCACGGTGGGTGCAGGGGCTAGCGGCGGCAATGGCGCGCAGCTGAGTTACAGCTATGTACAACCCTTGGCGGATGCGTCGATTTGGGCACAGCTGCCCAAACTATTACTGTCCAAAGATTCGCCGCTGACTTTTAAACCTCAATTTGACTTGCAGCAATGGCGCTGGGGCCTAGCCTTTTTACGTGCATGCAATGCCTACACGTCTAAACGCAGCACGGCCAGTTTGCTGGCATTAGCGGCAATCAGTCGCAGCAGTTTTGAGCAGATGATGGCCGCTGAAAGACTCCAGTGCGATTACTCTAGCACTGGCAAGCTGGTGCTCTACCCCGACACCGCGTCATTTGCCGCTGCGCAACAACAAATGGCGCTGCAAAGCGCACTAGGCAGTCAACAATATGCTCTGAGTGCTAAAGAAGCTGTGCATGTTGAACCCAGCCTAGTGGACTACGCTGCGCAATTTGCGGGCGCAATCCACACGCCATCTGAATGCGCTGTTGATTGCTTGCTGCTCTGCCAAGGGCTAGAGAGGGTGTTGCGCACACGTGGGGTGCAGTTTGTGCTCAATGCGCAGATCAAAAACCTAGAACAACGCGCCGGTCTGATCACAGCCGTGCACACCACACAAGGAGCAATCAAAGCCAAGTATTTTGTGATGGCGCTGGGCAACGACAGCGTAGCGCTGGCGCGCAGTGTAGGTGTGTATTTGCCGGTTTACCCCATTAAAGGCTACAGCATTACCTTAGATGTAGCCCAAGCACCTGCCCATGCAGCACCCATCATTAACGTGACCGATATTGCCCGCAAGGTGGTTTATGCACGCATTGGCCTGCGCCTGCGCGTGGCGGGCATGGCGCAATTGGTAGGCAATGACCGCAGCGTGCAGCCCAAAGCCATAGCCAGCCTAAAGCGCAGCACGCATACTCTGTTTCCCCAATTAGCCAGTTGCACTGTGCAGTCGCCCTGGGCGGGGCTGCGGCCTGCCACGCCAACGGGGTTGCCCATCATCGGCGTTTCGCACCGTGGCCCTGTTAACTTGATTATGAACACTGGCCACGGTGCACTGGGCTTAACCTTAGCCTTTGGCAGCGCACAGCAAGTGGCGCAACTGGTGCCACACAGCGCGTCGCGTACAACATCTGCCTCAACTCGCGTAATAGGCGCAGAGACAGTATGAGCCTAGCTGGCCAGCGCCTGTTCTACCGCCTGTTGCATGCAGCGCGTCATAGCACTGGCCAGCAAGGAGCTAGGGCGGTTAACCGGGCGCAGCGACTTGATGGGTACAGCGATATGCGGCTCCAGTGCCAACACATCCACCTTGCTGCGGTCAGCCGATATGGCGGTGCAGGCGTCGATCAACGTTACCGCCACGCCATGGTGTGCCAGCGCCAGCGCAGCGTGGTAAGTTTGCACCGTCACCACCGCTTGTAAGCCCACGCCCGCCTCGCGGCAGGCATGGGACAGGCTAATGCCTACAGGGTCACGCACATCCAAGTTAATCACTGGCACATCCGCCAAATCAGCCAAAGTGATCAACCCCTTTTTAACCAGCTTGGCGCTGAGCATACCTTTGGGTGCCACACATACCATGCGCGCATCAGCCAAATGCTCTTGCGCAAGCGATGGGTGGGCGATGCTGCTGAACAAAAAGCCCACGTCTGCCTCTTGCAGCACCAATGCTGAGACAATCTGCTGCGAATGCAGCGAGTCAATGGTCACCACAACATTGGGGTGTTGCGCACGAAACTGCTTAAGTGCTATGGGCAATATCTCGTAGCTCAACGCCAGTACAGTCAGCACATGCAGCTCGCCATCGCTGCGGCCCATCTTCAGGTTATTAGCCAAGCGCTGCACCTCGTCGAGCTGCGTGAACAAACGCTCGATATGTGGATACAAAGTTTGTGCTTCGTTGGTAGGAGACAAGCGTCCCTTCACACGCTGAAACAGCGTAAAACCCAATTGGAGCTCAGCATGTGCCAAGATGCGGCTCACCGCAGGCTGGGTCACATTCATCAAACGTGCAGCCGAGCTAACGCTACCCGTGATCATCACGGCGTTAAAAACTTCGATGTGTCTAAGGCGCATAGGCAAAGCTGTAAAACCGCAAACTTAATTCAACAACATGGACTAGCTAGCAGAGGGCACCAAAAAGTCTCGGCTAATGCACCCACCCAAAGCGTTGATGCGGTCTAAAAACTGCGTCAAATAGGCATGCAAACCGTTGGCTAAAATTTCGTCAATCCGCCCATACTGCAGTTCGGCACGTAGCTTGCCTGCTATGCGCTGGGTCTCTGCAGATTGGTCGTTGGCTACCAAGCTTAAATTTTCTACTACGGCGTTTAAGCTGGCGTGCAGCGAGCGCGGCATATCTGGGCGCAAGATGAGCAGCTCGGCTACTCGCTCGGGTTTGATGACGTTGCGGTAGACCTTGCGGTAGATTTCAAACCCACTGACGCTGCGCAAAATCGCACTCCAGTGGTAGAAATCGTATTCTTGGTCTTTAGCAAACTCATCACCGTAAAAGTCTGACTGAATCGCGTGAAACTTCACATCCACTAATCGCGCGGTGTTGTCAGCGCGCTCTAAAAACGTGCCTAAGCGCATAAAGTGCAGTGCCTCGTCCATCAGCATGGTGCCCACGGTGACGCCGCGGCTTAGGTGGCTACGAAACTTCACCCATTCAAAAAACTTAGCGGGGTCGGCTTCAAAAGCACCTGCTTTAAGCATGCGCTGCACCTCCAGCCAAGTTTGGTTTTGCGTCTCCCACACCTCGGTGGTCAGTGTGCCGCGCACAGCACGCGCGTTCTCGCGGGCAGACTTGATGCAGCTGACAATCGAGGACGGATTCGATTCATCTTTCACCATGAACTCCATCACCTCTTTGGCGTTCACTGACTTGTGCCACGCCTCGTACAAAGGCATGAGTTCGCTGATCGCTAGCAAGCCTTCCCAGCCCGCGTGTGCTACGGCTGCCGATTGGGGCAGCAGCGTGGTTTGGTAATTAATGTCCAGCATACGCGCGGTGTTCTCTGCGCGCTCGGTGTAGCGGGACATCCAAAATAGATGGTCTGCAGTACGGGACAACATTTTTTAAGCCTCCATGATCCAAGTGTCTTTGGTACCGCCGCCTTGCGAAGAGTTGACGACCAGCGAGCCTTCTTTTAAAGCCACACGGGTTAAACCCCCGGGCACCATTTGCACTGTTTTTCCGCTGAGCACAAAGGGCCGCAGGTCAATATGGCGCGGCGCAATGCCACTGTCTACAAACGTGGGGCAGGTACTCAAGCTCAAAGTCGGTTGGGCAATATAGTTGCTAGGGTTAGCCAGCAGCGCACGACTGAAATCTTCAATCTCTTTAGCCGTTGCAGCAGGCCCCACCAGCATGCCGTAGCCGCCTGCGCCGTGCACCTCTTTGACTACCAAGTCTTTCAGATGGTCTAGCGTGTACTGCAAGTCACCTTGGTTGCGGCACATATAGGTGGGTACGTTCTTAAGGATAGGTTTTTCGCCTAAATAAAACTCAATCATCTTGGGCACATAGGGGTAGATCGACTTGTCATCGGCCACCCCAGTGCCAGGTGCGTTGCAGATGGTGACATGCCCTGCCTTGTAGGCGTCTAGCAGGCCCTTGCAGCCCAGCGTGCTGTTGGGGCGGTGAACGGCAGGGTCTAAAAAATCATCATCTAAACGGCGGTAGATCACATCTACTCGCTTGGGGCCACGTGTGGTGCGCATGTAAACAAAGCTGTCTTTGACAAATAAGTCTTGGCCCTCCACCAGCTCCACCCCCATTTGCTGCGCTAAAAACGCATGTTCAAAATACGCACTGTTAAGCATACCCGGTGTGAGCACCACAACGGTAGGGTCGGCAGAGGTATCAGGCGACACGGCGCGCAGGGTGTCTAGAAGCAAGTCGGGGTAATGCGCCATTGGGGCTATTTTGTTTTGCGCAAACAAATCGGGAAACAGCCGCATCATCATCTTGCGGTTTTCTAGCATATAACTTACGCCGCTGGGCACGCGCAGGTTATCTTCCAGCACGTAGTATTCGCCGTTGCCTTGGGCATCGGGAGCACGCACGATGTCGATGCCTGCGATGTGGCTGTAAATGCCATGCGGTACATCCACACCCACCATCTCGGGGCGAAACTGCGCGTTGTTCATTACCTGTTCAGCAGGTACTATGCCGGCCTTAATAATGTCTTGGCCGTGGTACACGTCGTGCACAAAACGGTTCAGCGCCGTCACACGCTGCACCAGCCCGCGCTGCATGCTGGCCCACTCATGCGCTGGGATGATGCGCGGGATCAAGTCAAACGGAATCAGGCGCTCGGTGCCACCATTGCCCGATTTAGCGTCTTCGTCTTTTTCGCCATACACCGCAAACGTAATGCCCACCCGCCGAAAAATCATCTCCGCCTCATCACGACGTGAGCGCATCACATCACCCGGCTGACGGCCTAGCCACGCGTTGTAAGCGGCATAGTGCGGCCGCACACTGCTTGTCGAGGCGTGCATTTCATCGTATTTAGCGCTGCTACCCATAGTACTTATCTCCTATACACAGCATAGCAAGATTTAAGCCTAGAGCAAGCGTTATGGCAGTTTATGCTGCCAATACCGCTGCTGCAGCTGTCGTTGGCAGGTCACCCTCAGTGGTGAATCGCTGCGCCAAGTTGCCGCACCGCACTGCGGGCTGGCGATGATTTTGATGTTGCGGTCACTGTAGCGCTGCGCTACCTCGGGTGCGGGATGGTTAAAGCGGTTGCGGTAGCCTGCCTGGAAGATGGCGATGCTGGGTTTGACCGTGTCTAAAAAAGTATCGGTGGAAGATGTTTTGCTACCGTGGTGTGGGGCTAGCAGCAGGTCGGCTTGTAGTGGTGCGCCGTCTGCAATGAGGCGGGCTTCTTGCGGGGCTTCAATGTCAGCTACCAACAGCGCGGTGCGCTGGCCGTTGCTGATGCGCAGCACACAGCTCAAGGCGTTGGTTTTGTTAGGCACCTCGTAGTCTGCGGGTTGCGGATGCAGAATTTGAAAATCTACGCCGTCCCACTGCCAGTGCTGGCCTGCTTTGCATCGCTGAGTGCTCTGCTTAGGGTCTCGGGCGGCGATGATTTCGTGGCCGCCTTCTAGGCTGCTGAGCAACGCGGCGTTGGGCTGCATGGCTTGCACGGCCAGTGCGCCGCCTGAATGGTCGCTGTCGCGGTGGCTCACGATGATGGTGTCTAGCTGCTCGCCCAGCGCGCGCAGCAGGGGCACTAGGGTGCGTTGGCCTGCATCGCTCTCGCGCGAGAAGCGGGGGCCGGTGTCGTACAGCAGGGCGCGGCGGGCGGTGCGCACCAGCACGGCGTTGCCCTGCCCTATGTCAGCAGCCAGCACTTCAAACTGGCCCTGTGCGGGGCGAGGTGCTTGCCACACAATAGCAGGCAGCATGGCGACCACGCCCATGGCGCGCAGCGGCCAAGGCAGCTGCATGGCCAGCAGCACACCGCCCAGCACCGCCGCTGCCCCCAGCGCCCATGGCGGCGCGGCCACCGACAGCGTAGCCCAAGGGATATAAGAAAACCATTGCAGCACTTGGCCCAGCCAGTTAACGCACAACGCAGCGGCGTCCCACACCGGGGCCCACAGCACACCCAGCATGGCCAGTGGCGTAACCACTAAGGTAACCCACGGTATAGCGATAGCGTTAGCCACCAAGCCAATGAGCGAGACTTGCTGAAACAGCAGCAGCGACAGTGGTGCAAGTGCTAAGGTGATGATCCACTGCTCACGCGCGGCAGATAAAAGTTTTTGCACCACAGGGTGCTGGCGCAAGCTGCGCTTAGCTGGCAAGGCTTGATCGGCTATCGTCGCAGCAGACGTACCGCGCTGATCGCTGGCAAACAGCACACCCACGGCCACAAAGCTTAGCCAAAAGCCTGCTTGCAACAGCGCCCACGGGTCTATAGCCACCACGACAGCCATGGCCAGCAGCCACACCAGTGGCCACGGCCATTGCTTGCCGCCCAGGCGCAGCAGCGCCACGGTGGACAGCATCCAAATAGTGCGCTGCGATGGCACACCCCAGCCGCTGAACAGCGCATAGCCCGTGGCCAGCAGCACACCGCCGATCAGCGCTGCGTGCTGCGCGGGCAGCCACAGCATAGCGCGGGTGCTGCGCCGCCACAGCCAGCCCACGCACAGTGCAGCAACCCAGGCGAACATGGTGACGTGCAGGCCTGAGATGCTCATTAAATGCGCCACGCCAGTTGCGCGGTACACGTCCCAGTCGGCACGTTCAATGGCGGCTTGGTCGCCCACCACCAGTGCGGCGATGACACCGGCTAGGCGCGGCTCGGTGACTCTGGCAAAAATCGCATCGCGCACATGCTGGCGTGCACGCTCGATGGGGTGCTGCCAGGTGCTGCCGATCATGCGCGGTGCCGTGCCGTTGGCCACGTCGCGCTCTGTGGCGCGCACATAGCCGCTGGCTTGCAGGCCCTGCTCCCACATCCACAGCTCGTAGTCAAAACCGTGTGGGTTAACGGTGCCATGTGGTGCCTTAAGCCGCACGGTCATCGCCCAGCGCTCACCTGCTTGCAGGTCACTCGCGCCTTGCTGCAGTTGGGCAAAGGGCACGGGGGCGGGGTCTTCGCTGCGCAGCAGCTGGTTGTACCAAGACAGATAGATTGACGCAGGCAGCACTGCTGCCAAGTTAGTGCGCAGGGCATCGTCATCTGTGGACTTGGGCGCTAAGCGCAAGGCAGATTCAACATTAAGCCTAAAGCGCAGGCCTGCGTCGCTGCGTTGGGGCATAGCAGTCACCACACCCACCACTTGCACATCAACGCCTTCTAAGCTGGGGTTTAAAGCAGTTGACTTAAAAACGACCGCTCGCAGCCCTGTTAGGCCCAACCCACAAGCCGCTGCCAACAGCAGCACGGCGGCGTATCGCACCGCTGTGCGCGATTTAGTCAGCTGTGTAATACGTGTTGCGGTGCGACGATTTGCACTGCCATTAGCCGGGCTTATGGCTTGCACAGATGCGTTTTGCCTAGACCTGTGCGCTACAAATTTAATAGCTACATAAGCAATAAATACTTGGACTACAGCCAATAATGATGCATAAATAGGCCAGTCCCATAGCACGGCCTGCTGCAGCTGCAACGCGCAGCCCATGACAAAACCCAGCAGCAGTGCCAAAAGTGTGCCCAAGTTCTATACCATTCGAGTTGTAGACTATGTGTTTAACCTGTAACTGTAACGGAGCCCTGCCATGAGCGTGTATGCCAACCTGAAATCTTTGAACATCGAACTGCCCGCTGTAGCCACACCCGCTGCAGCCTACGTGCCATTTGTGCAGACCGGCAAACTGGTATTTGTCTCGGGCAACATTGCCCGCAAAGACGGCGGCGCTTGGGTAGGCCAGCTGGGTAAAAACATCAGCGTAGACGAAGGCAAGCTGGCAGCGCGCAACTGCGCTATTGGCCTGATGGCGGCCCTCCAAGCGGCCTGCGCTGTGCATGGCGGCGATTTAACCATGGTTAAACGCATCGTCAAAGTGATGAGCCTGGTCAACTCCACGCCCGACTTTACCGAGCAGCATATCGTCACCAACGGCTGCTCTGAGCTGCTGGGCCAAGTGTTTGGCCCTGTGGTGGGCGCGCATGCGCGCAGCGCCTTCGGTGTGGCGCAAATACCTATGGGCGCGTGTGTTGAGATTGAGCTGATTGCTGAGCTGTCGTAATTTAGTACCTAATAGGTACTAAATTAGTGCTAATTTGTGCTAAATTGAGGTTGAGTTTCGGCTTACATTCAGGTCAAATCTTATGACTAGTTAGTTTGTGTGATTCACAAATTGTGACAAATACATTAAGCTGTAATTTATAACAAACACTTAGCAGTACCCCGTGACAGTCATCACCAAGTCAGAACTTCTTAAACAGCTCAACCATCTGGTGGTGCGGACTGAACGTGGCAACACCATGGTGCAGCGCAACCCGCGTGAGCTGCCACGTCGACTGCGCGTACTATTGCTGGCAGTTGATGGTAGCCACACCGTAGAGTTGTATGTACAAACGCTCAAAGGCTTTGGCGACATTGGCGACCTGCTGATAGAGCTGATGGGGCTAGGCTTGGTGTCATTACACAACCCTCGCAACGCTCTGCCCACGCCCCCCGCCCACGAGCCCTATGCGCAATTGAACGCGCTGTTGGACGATTCGCGTTTTGGTACTGAGCAAAGCGCTAATGTGCTGTACGGCGCTACAGCGCCTGGCAGCTTTGACGAGATGCTGCGCATAGCACAACTAGAGTCGCCGCAGTACATGCCGCCCCCTCCGCCGCCGCCCGCACCCATTAGCCTAGAGGTGCAAAGAGCCCAAATCGAAAGCTTATTTGATTTGTTAGAGGCCGTCCGCGGAGAGCGGCGCGGGCTGAAATATCGGCTTAAAAAGATGGACAAGATCAAAACTGTTGCTGTGCAGTTAGACAAAGAAAATCAACGCTTGTTCAAATACGTTTTTATGCTGTCTACGGTTTGCGTTGCACTGGCTGTGGCGCTACTGATAGTCTGGCTAAAGCGCTAATAGTGCACCGCTGAAGGCGTTAATCTCCACCGCCTCCACCGCCTCCACCGCAGCCTCCCCCGCCATCCCCACCGCCACCGCCATCCCTGCCGTCGCTGCTGCTGACATCTGCCCCGCCAAAGTCTGCCGTGCTGCCGCTGTCGCTGCTGTAACTACCGCTAGAAAAATCCGTGCCGCAATAGGTGTCGCCGCCCGCACCGCCGTCATAACTTTTACAGGCAATATCTTTGCAGTCGGGCACATAACTGTAGCCGCCTTGGATACCCAGCTTCATGTCTAAAGCAAACAGTAGTGGCAAACGACTTGGCGCTTTAGGGTTGATAGCCTCGTCTTTGCAAGCCCAGTACCAAGCGCGGCGCAGACCGTCGTTGTTTTTGGCTTGTTTGCCCAGCGCAGCAGCAGGGGTATGGTGCAAAAAATAACCCAACGCCATATTGCACCATGCCTCATAAGCTTGGGTGTGCAAAATAAACTCGTGCCACAGCGCATCGACTGCTTTGGACGGCATGGCAACAAACTGTTGGTTGCTACGCGCGCAGGCTATAAAAAACTGTCGCAAGCCACGCTCCACCAAATCGCAGTCTTTGCCGCTTAAGAAGGGGTAGGTCTCGCGCAGTTTGCGCTTTAAAAACTGCGGTATCGCAGACTCGCGCACAAATCGCTCGCGCATCCATTTGCGCCAAATGGACAAAGCCAGCACGACCAACACGGCAATGATAAAAAGAAAAACCCAGCTGCCATTCGGCCGCCATAGCCCCGCTACAGCGCCACCTATCATCACCATCCAACCCAGAAAGCCTGCCAAAAACACCATGGGCAGTTGCTTGATTAAAAACCGCTGAATGATCGTCATTGCTGAGTCCTTTTCTTGTTGTTATGTGCCTAGCATTGCATGGATTTATGATAAAAATATGACCGTGTAGTTACACTACCACGGGCTCTGGCTCCAGCAAGATGCCAAAGCGCTCATACACACTGGTTTGGATGGCTTTGGCCAGCGTCATGACCTCGCCGCCGGTGGCTGGGGTGGCCGTGCCAGTGCCTTTGTTCACTAGCACCAAAGCTTGCTTGTCGTACACGCCAGCATTACCCACGGTTTTACCTTTCCAGCCGCAGGCGTCTATTAGCCAGCCTGCAGCCAGCTTGATGGTGCCGTCTGGCATGGGGTAATGCACCAGCTTGGGTTCTCTGGCGATGATGTCGGCGCACTGCTCGGGGCTGACTTGGGGGTTTTTAAAGAAGCTGCCGGCGTTGCCAATCACTGCCGGGTCGGGCAGCTTGGCGCTGCGAATGGCGCACACCCAGTCAAAAATCTGCTGCGCATTGGGCAGCAAGCCAGCGGGTTGTCCCAAGGCTAGTAATGCAGCTAATTGCTCTGAATTTGATAGCTGCTTAAGCAATAAATCCTTGGACTGCAGGCCGTTTTCATAGAGAAAATGGGCATATTGACGCTGCAAGTCAGCATATTCCATCACTGGTCGCCATGGTTTGGGCAAAGCAAAGCGCACATGGGTGATGATGGCTTGGTTGAGCAGGCCATGGTCACCTGTGCGTGCGGCGGCATGTTTGAACACCGAGTCGCGGTAGCCAAAGGCGCACTGGGCTGCCGTGAGCGTGAAGGCTTGGCCAGTGTGCAGGTGCACAGCATCTAGGCTGTCAAAGCGGTCTTGCAGCTCGATGCCGTAGGCGCCAATGTTTTGCACGGGGCTGGCGCCCACGCTGCCAGGGATCAGGGCCAAATTTTCTAGCCCTGGCCAGCCTTGCTGCAGCGTCCAGGCGACGGTTTGGTGCCAGTTCTCGCCTGCGCCGGCCTCCACAATCCAGTGTTTGTCCGTCTCGCGCACCAGCCGCTTGCCCATGATCTCGATTTTCAGGGTCAAGGGCTTCACGTCACCCGTCAACACGATATTGCAGCCCCCACCCAGGATAAAAGGCGGCTGGGCAGCAAAGTCTTGCGCTGTGCCCCGCGTGGCAGCTATAGCGCCTTGTAAGTCGGCAACGCTGGCTATGCGCACCAGCTGGTAGGCCTTGGCTACTATGCCAAAGCTGTTGTAGCCTGCTAGGGCGTGGTTTTTCTCAACAAACATGCCACAATTGTCGCATTGTGTTTCTACCAAAACCTATTTTGTTGAGAATTAACTATGCCTAGTTTTGATACTGTTTGTGAACCCAACCTAGTCGACGTGAAAAACGCCGTCGAAAACGCCGCGAAAGAAATCGCCACGCGCTTTGACTTTAAAGGCAGCTCGGCTGCGGTGGAGCTCAAAGACAAAGAAATCACCATGTTTGGCGATGCTGATTTTCAGCTGCAGCAAGTTGAAGACTTGTTGCGTGCCAAGCTGACCAAACGCAACGTCGATGCGCGCTACCTGGATGTTGAAAAGATTCAGAAAATTGGTGGCGATAAGGTCAAGCAAATCGTCAAGGTGCGCGAGGGCATTGAAGCTGATATGGCCAAGAAAATCGTCAGAGTGCTCAAAGACAGCAAGATGAAAGTGCAAGCCAGCATACAAGGCGACAGTGTGCGCGTAACCGGTGCCAAGCGCGATGATTTGCAAGCGGCGATGGCTTTGATCAAAAAAGATATAGATGACGTTCCGCTGACCTTCAACAACTTTCGCGATTGATCATCGCGTGATGAATTGCAGCATACTATTTGCTATATTTTTCATAGCTGCTTGTGTAGTAAATACTTGGACTACAGCCCAATCTGTTGCATTATCTGGCGTGATGGGCAGTAAAGCGTTGCTGGTCATTGATGGTGGCACCCCTAAGGCTGTGGCAGCTGGCGAAGCTCACCAAGGCATTAAAGTGATCAGCGTGGCAGGCGAACAAGCCGTGCTAGACATTAAAGGCCAGCGCGTCAACATGCGCGTGGGCGATGCACCTGTAAGCCAAGGCGCGCGCCCAGGTGGCACCAACGGCTCACGCATTGTGTTGACTCAAGGCAGCGGAGGCCACTTTTTTGCACAAGGCTTGGTCAATGGCCGCACGGTGCAGTTTATGGTGGACACAGGTGCCACCACGATTGCCTTGGGTGCCAGTGACGCTAAACGCATGGGCATTGACTACCAAAAAGGTCAACCCGTACGCATGGGCACGGCCAACGGGGTGGCACAGGGCTGGCTGATCAAGCTGAACCGCGTGAAAATTGCCGATGTTGAGGTCTACGAGGTTGACGCTGTGGTGGGCCCCGATATGCCCTATGCCCTGTTGGGTAACAGCTTTTTAAGCCGTTTTAATATGAACAAAACCATCGACCAGATGGTGCTGGAAAAACGCTTTTAAGTTTTTTGACCCAGCTTTGACTCGGTACCCGCAAGCAGTCGGCTGATGTTCTCGCGGTGGCGCACCGCCAACAGCACAGCCATGATGAAAATAGCCAACAGCACCGACTTGGAGGTGTACCAAGCCACCCTGTCGCCAAACAAATAGTAAAACGGCGCAAAAGCTGCCCCCGCAATAGAGGCGAGCGACACATACCTAAAAAAGTACAACAGGATGACAAAACTAGCGATGCAGGCCAAACCCAATATCCAGTGAATGCCCAGCACCACGCCGACTGCAGTGGCCACGCCCTTGCCACCCTTGAACTTAAAAAATACGGGGTACAAATGCCCTAGAAAAGCAGCCAAGGCTACTAAGGCTACAGTGCCGTCCCCCAAGCCCAGCGCCGGGCCAAAATAACGCACTGCTATCACGGGGATAAAGCCTTTGAGCGCATCTAGCAACAAAGTGACTATGGCCGCGGTCTTGCTGCCTGAACGCAGTACATTGGTGGCGCCTGGGTTTTTGCTGCCGTAGGTGCGCGGATCGTTCAGGCCCATCACGCGGCTGACCAGCACGGCAAAGCTCAGCGAGCCCAGCAAATAAGCAGCCACTGTGGCCAGTACGGGGTATAAAAAATCCATAACGTCTCCAGCAACTTGAATGTTGCCGATTGATTTTATCGTTGTAGCCGGGCCAGTTGCTGACGGGCTACTTCAGCATCGTTGGCATACTCTGCCAAATAGCGCTCGCGCTCTTCGCTGGTCCACTCTTTGGGTGAAAAATTGTCTACGCTGTAGCGCCCACTGGTATGCACCACACCGTTTTGCCGCGCCATTAAAGCGCGGTCTGGAAAACGATTCTCGATCAATAAAAAACCTTCTACATCGCGCACCTGCAACGGGAAGGCGGGTCGCTTGTCATGCACTAGCGCGCCAAAGACATGCATTTTAAATTCGCGCTCGCCTGTAGTCACTTCATCGTTAAATTGCAGCAACGCAAAAGGTTTGCCATTGGCATCGTCAACGCGCGCACTGGCGATATAGCGGCCAGCTTGTGCCACCTGCGCCTTGAAGTAAAAATTAAGTGACCCGGCCTCAATAGCCTCGCGCACACCAACCCATTTGGCGGGTACATCGGGGTTATAGATCACATCAAAATGCGCCACACCGTCTTGGCCACCAGCGCTCAGCTTGACCAGCACGCGCACTGTGCCTGCATGGTTAGCAAAGCCTTGGTCTTTGGGCGCTAGGCGTGTGCTGTAAGTGCCGTCGCCTGCGGCGCTGTCAGCGCCTTGGCCATCGTCTGCAAAGTTGATGTTGGTTTGGATGACTTGGCTGAGTGTTTTGCCCTCTGGCACCGACTGGGCGCTGGCGCTGCTGATGCGCAACGCCAGCGCAGCGCCCGTGTCGTCTACCGCCTGCACAGTCAGTTTGACGGTGTCTGCACCACTGGCAAATACGCGCTCTTGGGTGGTGCGCAGTTTTACACCTTTAACGGGCTCACCGTTGGCACCGCGCAGTTTGTTGTCTTCGGCAATCGCGTCAAATGGGCGAACTTGGTCTGGGTGCTCTGCCAGAGGGCGCGACTCATGTGGGTAGCGTGTGGCATCGCGGTAATGGTTATAAGTTTGCTCTGCACGCTCGAAGCGGCCTTGCCATAACACTAACTGCGCTGCGCGCTGGCGCTGTCCCTCGGGGCTGAAGGGGCCTGCACCAGTGCTAACTGCACCACCTGCCTGCCCTGCAGCGCCTGAGGCCGCTAAGCTTTGGGCATCCATACCCTGCCCGGTGCGTGCAGGCGTAGCAGATGCCGCTGCTTGGGCATCTGCGCTGTCACCCGGCATCACCATGTACACCGCCATAGCCACCACAGCAACTACAGCTGAACAGAGTGCAATGATGGCTAAACGCGGCATAAACTAAGCCCTATCTTTGAATGCAAAGAGCGCACCGTGGCGCGCTCTTGATCTGTTGGTGGCGAGAAATGTTGGATGACTTCTCAAATCAGCCGCTTAATTAGCGTTAGCCGCCATATCAGCGCGCACTTTAGAAATCACGCCTTGCCAGTTGCCGCTGGAGTAGTGGTTCAAAGCCTGCGCATCATCGCGAAATGCTACGCTGTGGTTTGCCCATTTTGCCGCGCCACCTTCGTTGGCAGCGGTGCCTAAAGTCAGGTCATTACAAAACCAATCCGATGGGTTGCAAAACCCTGCGCCACCGCTGCCCGACACACCACCCGCTGAGTGATAAGCCACAGCTTCATCGTCTTGGCCAGGCAAAATAGCCGAATACAAAGTGCCCTTGGAACCAGCGTACATATAAAACATTTTGCTGCGGGTTTGGTTGTGGTCATACATTGCGCGTGCCGTGGAGGTTTTTAAGTCACCCACTAGCGGCTCAGACACAGCCCAACTGCCCACGTTAGACAGCTCACTGCCGCCAGCGGCACCTGCAGCTACGTCAACCCATTTAATGTTCCAGCCGGTTTGTGTGCCGCCACCTGTGGCTGCGCTGCATTGGCCGTTAGCATTGGGCAGCGCATTTTGTTTAGGTCGTGCACTGCCACCAAACATGGACAGAGCATAGCCAATTTGCAAATTGCCTGCGCTGTGCGCGGCCACGTAGCACCAGTTGGTGCCCGTGCAGTAGCAGTCTAGGGCATCGCGCACGCGATAGTTTTGGTCAGAAATGCGGTTGTAGCCGTCCCAGTTCACTGATTTTTTGTTCACCCCAGCAGCGGTACCAGCAGGGCCCCAGTAGGTAAAGTCAGCATGGTTGCCAGGCGCGGCTGTACTGCTACGGCCATTGATCCACAAGCTGTAATTGGTGGCATACACAGCGCCTGCAGCACATGCCAAGGTGGCAGCGGCCAGTGTCCAAAAACTGCGGCTGCGGCCTGTGATACTTAAATTTCTTAAACGGCTGGCAATATTGCGTGCGCATTGCATGGCTTGTCTCCGGTGATATTGAATAGAAAAATCTAGCAACTGGTATCTAGTTTGATCACCGCGCATTGCACCCCTATGACAAGGTGAGCGATTAAGGAGTGTCAAAGTTTTTATCAAAAAGAACGATCGTGCTTTTTCTTGATTTTAAAATTCATCGCACCCGATCACCATACGTATATACCCTTGCGATGTCTAGGGGTTTTAGTCCATTTCCAGTGCACAAGCCACCAGCTTTGCAGCGAGCAGAGCGACGCAAACCTGGGGTGATATTTGTACTAAATAGCCTCTTCGCCCACCGTTAATCAATATGCTGGGCAGCTGCAAAATGGTGTGCTCTATCCACACTGGCATGGCTTTACGGGTGCCAAAGGGCGACGTACCGCCCACCATATAGCCACTGTGCTTGTGCGCCACCTCGGGCTTGCAGGGCTCTACTGATTTAGCGCCGATCTGGCGGGCTAAGTTTTTGGTGCTGACTTTGCGGTTGCCATGCATTAACACCACCAAAGGCTTGGCATCTTGGTCTTGCATGATCAGTGTTTTAACCACCATGAACGGGTCAAAGCCCAACACCTGCGCGCTGTGCTGTGCGCCGCCGTGCTCCACGTATTCGTAGGAGTGCTCAATAAATGCAAGGCCATGGGCTTTGAGAAAAGCGGTGGCAGGCGTTTCGCTTACATGGTCTTTTTTGGCCATCGCTGTAAACGACCCAGTGTTTACAAAGCTGGGTCGCGGTGAATCCAGCGGATTTTGTCAATCTCGGCCATCACCTCGGGCGACAGTGTGGTACCCCAAGCGTCCAAGCATTCATCTAGCTGGGCGAGTGACGTTACGCCAATGATGGTGCTGGCCACCTTCAAGTGGTTGTAGCACCAGGCCAGCGCCATTTGCGTAGGGCTCATACCATTGGCTTTGGCCAGATCGTTGTACAAGCGTGCAGCGTCTAGCGCCTCTGCCCTGCCCCAGCGCTGTTTTTTCATGGCTTCGTAGCCACTCATGCGGCCTTTGGGGGCCTGAGCACTGTGAATACCTGTAGCGTCATATTTGCCAGTCAACAAACCAAACGCCAACGGCGAATAGGCCAGCAGGCCCACGTTTTGGCGGTACATCACTTCGTCCAAACCGTTGTCCACTGTGCGGTTAACCAAGCAATATGGGTTTTGCACACTGACGATACGGGCTAAGCCATGCTGCTGGGCTAAACGGGTGAACTCCATCACGCCATAAGGGGTTTCGTTACTCAAACCAATGTGGCGCACTTTGCCAGCTTTGACCAGTTTGTCCAAAGCGACTAGCTGCTCATGGATAGGCGTGTTACCACTGCGCGCTTTGTCTTGCTCGGGGTCAAAATATGGAACACCAAATGCGGGCACGTGGCGCAGCGGCCAGTGGATTTGGTACAGGTCAATCACATCAGTTTGCAGGCGCGTTAAGCTGTCTTCGCAGGCTTGTGTCATTTGCGCGGCTGTCACGTTAGGGCTGCCGCCGCGCACCCAGTCCATGCCGCGTGCGGGGCCGGCCACTTTGGTGGCTACAGTCCAGCGCTGGCGCACGCCGGGGTTGGCAGCAAAGTAGCGGCCAATGATTTTTTCGGTCAAGTTAAACGTAGCGGCACTGGTGGGCACTGCATACATCTCGGCCGTGTCCATAAAGTCGACTCCGCGCTCTAGGCTGCGCGCCAAAATGGTGTAGGCACCAGCTTCATTGACCTGCTCGCCGAAGGTCATGGTGCCTAGGCAAATGGGGTGCACTAACAGGTCTGATTGACCTAGTGGTTTTTTAGGTGGAGAGATAATGTTCATACAGCGCAGTTTACCGACAAATCTGCCGATAAAACACCGCCCCATGGCACGCAGGGATCAATCAAGCCTGATTAATCTGCTCGTCAAACTGTTCCAAAATTTCATTAATGGCAGCACTGCCTAGCCGGGTGCCGATGGTATCAATCACCAGTTCAAACTGGTGGTACAGATCGCCCTCGGTTTTAATCTGGCCAATAGTACGCATCAAACGGGCATCGCGGGCGTCTAGCAAGCGGCTAGACAAATTGATCAAATAAGCCTTGCCTAACGCAATACCCCGGCTGGTAATAGCGCGCTGTAGAGTTGAGCTTGGGTCTGCATAGGTGCCGATCATCTGTGAGCTGTCGCGCTCAAAATGGCTGACACTGTCGGCGCCCATGACCTCAGAAAAATCGCTGCCGAGATGGTCTTCAAGGGAATCCTCGTCGTCATACGCCTCAGCAGTAGGTAGGGCAGGTACAGGTAGAACGGGTGTAAGTACCGCCACTGGCAATTGGCGCACTGCTGGCGCGCTGACAAACGCCGCGGGTGTCACAACAGGCGCTATAGGCACCGCTGCACTGCCCTGAAGTTGCAACAAACCTAGGTTTAGAAGATGCTGTAACAAGGCATCAAATGGCGCCCCCAGCATCGTTTGCAGCTGCCCTACTGTAGACTTGCCATCAGACAAAATCAGCAAGCGCCTTTGCAGCATGGTCAATCCTAGCGCGCGCGCAGTGACCTCAGCGCGACCCTGAGGGGTTTTGAGGTAAACGGTGTGGGGTTGAAAACTAAAATTCACAAATCTATCTTAGAAGTTCATTATGACAGCGGGCTTATAAATTATCGCCTCAGACCAAGATCAGCGTCAAAAGCATTATCACCCTACCGCAGCTGCAACTGCGCATAACGCGCCTGCTCTTGCTGGCGCAGCACACCGCGCTGCACCTTGCCGGTGGTGGTCATGGGCAGTGCTTCGATGAATTCAATCTCTTTAGGGTATTCGTAGGGTGCCAGCTGCCCTTTAACGTGCTGCTGGATGCTGTTGATGAGCTGTTGATCATAGTTTTTCAAGCCTTTTAGGTCTGAAGTCCGAATATATATTGCTCGGACGGCTATCAAATCAGAAGTAAGTACGATAAATGCTTTGACCACTGCACCGCGGTCTGCGTCAGGCTTGGGCACCACCGCTGCGTTGGCCACCGCAGCGTGTTTGACCAGGCAGTTTTCTACCTCACTGGGGCCGATGCGGTAGCCTGCTGCCTTGAACACATCGTCGCTGCGGCCTTGGTACCACAGGTAACCGTCGGCGTCTTGGGTGGCTAAATCGCCCGTGCGGCACCAATCACCGGTGTATTTTTTGTGCGTTGCCGCTTCATTCTTCCAATAGCCTAGAAAAAACACTGGGTCAGGATGGCCGTGGATGTCATAACGGTGCACTGCTACATCGCCTACGCTGCCAGTGGGGCACACACTGCCCGCGTCGTCAATCACAGCCACGCGGTGTCCCGGGTAGGCACGGCCCATGCTATTGGGCTTAGCGGGCCAATACTTGGCGCAGTTGCCTACGATGTAGTTGATCTCAGTTTGGCCAAACATTTCGTTTACCGTCACGCCCAGTTGTTCTTGGCCATAGGCAAACACTGCGTCGCCTACCGCCTCGCCCGCGCTCATGCAGGCTTGCAAGTGCAGCTTGAACTGCTGGCGCGGCTGCGGATAGGCCTTCATCATGGCTTTGAGCGCAGTGGGGAATAAAAAGGTGTGCGTTACGCGCTGACTTTGCAAAATATCAAATGCTAGCTCGGGTGAAAATCGCCCGTTAAAGGCCACAATCTCTCGACCAAAATACAAAGTGGGCAATAAAGCGTCCATCAACCCGCCAGTCCAGGCCCAGTCGGCGGGCGACCAAAACACAGCATTAGATCCAGCATTGTCTGCAGCGTCAAAACCAAACCAGTTTTGGCTAGCCACAAAACCCGTGAGGTTACCCAGCAATGCACGGTGCGGGATAAGTGCGCCCTTAGGTGGCCCAGTGGTCCCGCTGGTGTAGATCAGCACTGCGCCTTCGTCAGCTTTGGTCTGCACAGCGGTAAATTGCTCTGGCATCATGGCGCACTCAAACGCATAGTCCTCCTCGGCTCGGTCAGCCGCCGCGCCCGCGCCCACCACCGTGCGCAGGCTAGCACATTGCTTGCGCACTGCGGCAATGTTGTCGATGCTGCTTTCATCGCAAATAGCCACGATGGCTGCAGAATCTTGCAGCCGGTAAGCCAGCGCCTCAGGGCCAAATAGCATGGACAGCGGCATGGCCACTGCGCCCATTTGCAGCACCGCCATGTAGGCCACTGCGGTTTCAAAGCGTTGCGGCATGACAATGGCCACGCGGTCGCCGCGCTGCACGCCCAGGCGCTGCAGCACATGGCTGAGCTGGTTGGCCTGCGTAAACAGCTGTGCGTAGCTTAGATGCTGCGCATCTTTTAGCTTAGAAGTTTTAGCAAAATAGGCTCGTACAGCTATATTTTTTGTAGCATCGGGTTGGGCTGCCCAGCGGTGGCAACACACCTGTGCAATGTTAAAAACCTCAGGCACTGCCCAGGTAAACTGCTGGTACAGGGTGTGGTAGTGGTCGGCGCTAATAGACTGGGGCATGGTTTTTAGTCTAGGGTGTCTAGCATGTCGTCAGTTGCGAGACGCGGGATTTGGCGGTTAACACGTATCATCACTGCACTATACCAACTGCCACACTTTTTTTCTCATGTACTTAGCCCAGCGCGCCTCTCGCAGTGAATTTATTCCCATTCGCGGCCATCAATACCACTCGCATGTGTGGGGTGCACCACAGCCGGGCATCGCACCGCTGGTGATGGTGCACGGCTGGATGGATGTGGGGGCATCGTTCCAGTTTGTGGTGGACGCAATGCAAACGGGCCGTCATATCATCGCACCCGACTGGCGCGGCTATGGCCACACTACGGGCCCGGTCACAGATAACTATTGGTTTCCTGACTACATGGCTGACCTGGACTTTTTGTTAGACCACTACGCTGGCGACCAGCCAGTTGATTTGCTAGGCCACAGCATGGGCGGCAACGTGGTAATGGTGTACGCAGGCGTGCGGCCCCAGCGCATTCGCCGGCTGATTAACCTAGAAGGCTTTGGCATGCCGACCACCGTCAGTACCCAAGCCCCCGGCCGCTACGCTAAGTGGATGGACGAGCTAAAAGCTTTTGAACGCGGTGACCTGGCCATGCGCGCCTATGACGATGCTGCGGGTGTCGCCAAGCGGTTGATGAAAACCAACCCTCGCTTGTCGCTAGCTAAAGCGCAGTGGCTAGCCCAGCACTGGGCTGCACCTAATGCACAAGGCCAGTGGGAAATTTTGGGTGATGCTGCACACAAAATTACCAATGCCCAGTTGTACCGTGTAGAAGAAATCCTGGCCTGCTACGCGTGCATCGCAGCACCTGTGTTGGCAGTGGAGGCAAGTGACGATTCGATGAACGGCTGGTACAAGGGCAGCTATACACTGGATCAATACCACGAACGTTTACGCAGCGTACCCAACGTGCGCATAGAAAAAATACAAGACGCTGGGCACATGATGCACCATGATCAGCCTGCTGAGCTGGCAGCGTTGATTGAGGCATTTCTAGCTTAATTTACTAGTTAAATACGGCTGTAGTCCAAGTGTTTATTACTCTGACAGCTATGAAAATCATAGTACCTAGCGATCTTTCACCCAGTCACCACTGGCTATCACAGGCTTGCCCACCACATAAACTGGATTGATTTCATACACATAGCAAAGCAAGTTATGACCTTGCACCACCACAGTGATCTCACGCTTAGCGTATTCGTCTGCGTGCACCGGATATTCAGACTCAATCGCATCAATGCACTGCTCTAGTTCACGGCTGACAACATACACTTCTCCTACGATATCGCCACTGCCGCCCAAGGTCACGCCAGGGTAGCGGCCCAGGTGCGCCATCCCACCCTTGATGCGCGCTGGGCCAATGAAGCGCGGGGCAGGCATTAGCTGGGTGATGTCGTTGTGGTCACCCTTGCGCAGGGTGCCGTAGACAAAAAAGTAGCTCTCATCGGCCCCTAACGGTGCAATGGCGGTGTGCTCTGGCATGATGGCGGTTGTATAGAACTAAAGAACCATATTGTGACCCCACCGAACCGCTTTACCGCCTTTGCCTGCTTAGCGCTTTCCATGACACTGGTGGGCAGCTATGTGGGGCTGTCTAAGGGCTTGGTGGCGGTGTTTCCGGTGTTTTTGCTGGCTTGGCTGCGCTTTGGCATGGGCGGCCTGGCCATGCTGCACTGGCTGCGCAAACCTGCTGCTGAGGCACCCCTTAGCCAGCAGACTAAAAAGTTGGTGTTTTTAGAATCGTTTTTAGGTAACTTTTTATTTTCAGTTTGCATGCTCTATGGCGTGAGCATGACCAGCGCGGTGGCGGCCGGTGTCATCATGGCCAGCATACCGGCCTGCGTGGCCGTGATGAGCTGGCTGTTTTTGCGCGAACGTGTCGGTCTGCGTGTGTGGGCAGCGGTAGCCTGCGCAGTATTGGGTATCGCGTTGGTGTCGTTAGTTAAAGACACGGCGCAACCAACTCTGGCGCCGCTGGAAAATTCCACCACTTGGCTGGGCAATTTGCTACTCATCGGTGCCGTGCTGTGCGAGGCATCTTATGCTGTGATTGGTAAAAAGCTTACTGGCACGCTTGGGCCCAAACGCATTACCTCATTGATTAACTTGTGGGGTTTTGCATTGGTCACGCCGCTGGGTCTATGGCAAGCCAGCACGTTTAACTTTGCCTCAGTCACCAATGGCACCTGGATATTGCTGGTGTTTTATGCGCTAGCCGCCAGTGTATGGACGGTCTGGCTATGGATGACCGGGCTTAAAACCGTGCCTGCAGCACAAGCTGGTGTGTTCACCGTCATGCTGCCCATCAGTGCGGCAGCAGTGGGCGTGCTGTGGCTAGGCGAATCAATGGGCAGGCTGCAACTGCTGGCGTTTGCCGTTGCGCTGGTAGGCGTAGTTTTAGCTACCTTGCCAAAGCGCTAAACGATGGCGCTGCACACTTGAAGCCGAGCTTTTGCAAAAAAATTATGTAGTTTTCAAAAACAAATCAGCATATTGCGCGCGCAGCACATTCTTTTGCACTTTGCCCATGGTGTTGCGCGGCAGCTCTGCCACCACCTCACAGCGCTTGGGGATTTTAAAATTCGCTAGCCTTGATTTAAGCGCTGCAATGATGGTGTCAGCCTGCAGCTTTGCGCCTGGCTTGGCGATGACCACTGCAATACCTACCTCACCAAAATCAGGATGCGGCACGCCTACTAGAGCGCTCTCGGCCACGCCGGGCATGTCATTGATGTAGCCTTCTATCTCAGCGGGGTACACGTTGTAGCCACCGCTGATGATGAGATCTTTGCTGCGGCCCACAATGTGCACGTAGCCACGTTCGTCAATTTTGCCAACGTCACCGGTTTTAAAGTAGCCATCTGAAGTGAACTCTTCTTTGGTTTTTTCGGGCATGCGCCAGTAGCCTGCAAATACGTTAGCGCCTTTGACTTGCAGCCCACCAATGTCGTTGGTTTTTAGCGTTGCACCATCGTCACCACACACGCGCAGGCTGACTCCGGGAAGCGGGAAACCTACAGTGGCTGCGCGGCGCTCACTCTGGTTAGCATAGCGCTTGTCTGCAGCGTAAGGATTAGACGTGAGCATCACGGTCTCGCTCATGCCGTAGCGCTCTAAGATGGTGTGGCCGGTGGCGGTTTGCCAAGCTTCGAAAGTATCACTCAGCAGCGGGGCAGAGCCTGCAACAAATAAGCGCATATTTTTGGCAACTGCTTTGTTGAGTGACGGTTCAGCCAACATGCGCACATACAACGTGGGCACGCCCATGAAAACGGTAGCGCGCGGCATCTTCGCAATGACAGATTTAGGGTCAAACTTATTGAGCCACAGCATTTTGCTGCCGTTAATCAGCGCGCCGTGGATAGCTACAAACAAACCATGTACATGAAAGATGGGCAGTGCGTGTATGAGCACATCATTTTTTTGCCAGCCCCAGTAATCTTTCAAAGCTAGCGCATTGCTGCGCATATTGCCATGGCTTAGCATGGCACCTTTGCTGCGCCCTGTGGTGCCGCTGGTGTACAAAATAGCCGCTAAGTCCTCGTCTTTACTGATCACGCAGCTATACTTATCAGAGCAATGTGCGGCCCGCTCTAGCAAGCTGCCAGTGCGATCATCATCCAAAGTGAAAACGTTTTGTGTGCCGCAGGTGAACGCAATTTTGGATACCCAGCCAAAGTTTTTATGGCTGCACACTACTACAGCGGGCTCGGCGTTGGTGATGAAGTATTCAATCTCTGCGCTTTGGTAAGCGGTGTTCAGCGGTAAAAACACGTAGCCTGCACGCAAAGTGGCCAGGTACAGCATCATCGCTTCGACAGATTTTTCTACCTGCACTGCGATGCGTGCACCCGCAGGTAATTTAAGCGATGCCAGCAGGTTAGCCATCATGGCGCTAGCGCGATCAAGATCAGCCCAGCTGTAGTGCAAGCCATTGTCGGTTTCTACCGCGGTAGCGTTTAAATCGATAGGGAAGTTAGCACGCAAGTTTGCGTAGAGGTTAGCGTTGTCCATAATGATCACTGCATTCAATAAATCAAAAATTTGCGGGGCGTTTTTCTAAGAAAGCTGAAATGCCTTCAACATGCTCGGGGCTAGCTGCATAGGCGAATGGGGAGGCTTCAGGTAATGTGTTTGCTATGTTTTTAATAGCTGCTTGAGCAGTAAATACTTTGACTACTGGCATATTTGACTGGTAAACCTGCCTTATAGCCTGTTTATTAAGCCGCGCAGCCTGTGGGCTGAGCGCTGCAATACGTTGCGCACTAGAAAGTGCCTGCGCAGCCACTTGGTTGTCTGCCACTACATGTTGCACAAAACCGCTGTGCGCCATCTGTTGTGCACTAAATAGTCGCGCCTCTAGCAACATGGCGCGCACGGTTGCCTCGCCTGCTGCGCGCAACACAATGGCCAACTCTTGGGGTGCCATTGGCATGCCCAGCTTTGCAATCGGGGCACCAAAATTTGCAGACTCCCCTGCAACGCGAATGTCGCAGCACGCGGCAATCTCTAGCCCACCGCCCATGCAGTGGCCCTCAATTTGCGCAATGATGGGCACATCACACGCTAGCAATGCGTGCAGTGCAGGTGCCACGTCTTCTTCATGAAAAGCACGCAAGGTCTCCTCACTAAACCGAAATTCTGGATATTCAGAAATATCGCCGCCAGCGCAGAAGCTGGCACCCTCACCTTGCACAATAATGCACCGAATAGTGCTGTAGTCCAAGTATTTACTATCTTTATTGCTACTATTTTCATAGTTAGACGTCATAGCTTTATTCGAACCATCTGCACCTGATACAGCTTGGCTAATGCCTTGCACCGCACCACGCAGCTCGCGCCACATGGCGCGGGTCATGGCGTTGCGGCGTGCGGGGTTACTCAGCGTGATGACGGCAATGTGCCCGTCAACGCGCAGGTTAATCAAGCTTGGCACCCGAGGCTTTGACCACACTGTCCCAGCGCTTGATGTCGTTGTTTAAAAAACTCACAAACTGACTAGAGGGGCCTTTGGGGTAGTCTGCACCTTGGGCAGCCCATATTGCTTTTAGTTCGTCACCACCCAAGGCTTTACGAAACTCTTCACTAGCTGCCAACAGAACATCAGCGGGCGTACCTTTTACACCCCAAATTCCATACCAGGTTGTGACCGAGTACTCAGGCAAGCCCAGCTCGCCTGCGCATGGCACATCGGGGAAGGCAGGGTTGCGGCGGTTGCCCGACACCATGAGCGCTTTGATGCGGCCGCCCTTGATATGGCTAGCTGATGAACCCAAGCCGTCAAACATCAAGTCGACACTGCCACCAATCAAGTCTTGCAGTGCAGGGCCTGCGCCACGGTACGGAATGTGGGTAATAAAGGTGCCTGTTTGCAGCTTAAACAGCTCACCGGCCAAATGGTGCGATGTGCCGCCGCCTGCAGAGGCAAAGTTAAGTTTGCCGGGGTTCTTGCGTACGAACTCTAAAAACTCTTTGTAGTTATTAACCGGTACTTTTTTAGGGTTCACTACCAACACCTGTGGCACCACAGCGGCCAGCACCAAGGGCACGAGGTCAATCTCAATGTTGTAGTCCAGCTTGGGGTACATGCTGGGTGCTATAGCGTGGTGCACTGCACCCATAAAGAAGGTGTAGCCATCACTGGGGGCCTTGGCCGCAAACGATGCGCCTACAGTGCCGCCAGCACCGCCCTTGTTGTCAATGATCAGCTGCTTGCCAGTGTTTTTGGCAAACTGCGCGCTCAACGGGCGCGCAAAGGCATCGGTACCACCACCGGCAGGGAAAGGCACTACCAGTGTGACGGGCTTGGCAGGCCAAGCAGATTGCGCCTGCGCGCCCACGGCCTGCAGGCCCGCCAGCGCTGCGGTGGTTTGCACAAAAGTGCGGCGGTTCAGGTTGGATAAATGGTTCATGTTGTCTCCTAAAAAATGTTAAATCTGCTTTTCTACTTAGCTTGGCGAAACTCTAAAGTTATTGTTAATGTAACTGCTTGCGCAAGCAGTACGCGCTGTAGCTATTTACGGCTCTGCGCCCAGGCCCACAAGCCTGCTCCACCCACAATCATCGGCACGCAAAGCCACTGCCCCATGGTCAGCCCCATGCTCAAATATCCCAGGTGAGCATCAGGCTCACGAAAGTATTCTGCAATGAAACGGAATATGCCATACAGCAGCAAAAACGCCGCCGCCACTTGGCCCGGCTTGCGCTCTTTGCGGGCGTACAGCCACAGCAAAATAAACAGCAGCAGGCCTTCCATGAGGATTTGATAAATCTGCGATGGGTGGCGCGGCGCATCACCCGCACCCCTGAACACCATGCCCCAAGGCAGTGACGGATCAGCCACCCGGCCCCACAGCTCGCCGTTGATAAAGTTACCCACGCGGCCCATCATCAGCCCGGTAGGTACACAGGGCGCTACAAAATCAGCCACCTGAAACAGCGAGCGTTTGCGCGAATAGGCAAACCACACCTCAGCCGCTACCACGCCCAGTAACCCGCCATGAAAGCTCATGCCGCCTTGCCAAACATAAAAAATCTCCAGCGGATGGCTCAGGTAATAGCCCGGCTTGTAAAACAAACAGTACCCAATGCGCCCGCCCAGCACCACGCCCATGACACCGAGGAACAAAATATCCTCCACGTCTTTACGCGTCCACGCTCCCGCGCCTTGAATGGATGCAAACGGCTGGTGCTTTAACCGGCGAAACCCTAAAAACATAAACAGCGCAAAAGCTGCCAGGTACGTCAGGCCGTACCAGTGGATGGCCAATGGGCCAAGTTTCAGGGCGATGGGGTCGATTTGGGGGTGAATCAGCATGCCGCTATTTTGCACTATGCCAACCACCACAGCCATGCCAAGCAGGTAACACCTTGATCACAGGCTTTTAACTTAGATCGTTGGTGTGCGCTGTGCCAACAGTGTCACCAATTCAGGCACCATAGTCTGCGGCCCGGCCTGCGCCACGGCTGCAGCGTAGGTGCCATGCACGGCATCTGCAATGGTGTGCACAGCCTGCGTGTCGCGCGCCATCTGCGTGTAATAGCCCAAGTCTTTTTGCGCATTGCCCATAGCAAACTTGAGGCCGCTGGCATCGCGCGCCAGCAAATACGGTTTCAGGCGCTCTAGCGCCACACCCCCACCGCCGCCTTTGCCCAGCACGTCAACCAACACCTCGGGCGCAATGCCTGCGCGCTCGGCGCAAGCTGCAGCCTCGGCCAGCAGGGCGATGAAGCCCAGCGACACGCTGTTGTGCAGCAGCTTCATGCGGTGGCCCGCGCCCGTGGGGCCAGCCAAGGTGATGTTTTCCGCAAAGCAAGCCAGCACGGGCTTGATCTCTTCAAACAAGGCAGGCTCTGCACCTACCAGCAAGTTAAGCCGCCCCTCGTGCGCTTCTTTGGCAGTGCGCGTCATGGGCGCGTCGACAAACCTACCACCCTCAGCACGCACAGCCTGTGCCACGCGCTCTGTGCTAGAAGGCACCGCCGTAGAGCAATCAATCACCACAGCCCCCGCGCGCAAGCCTTGCAACACGCCGCCCTCACCCATCAGCACCGCCTCCACCTCGGGGGAGCCAGTCACACACAAAATGATGATGTCAGCCCCCGCAGCCAGCGCCGCAGCGGTGGTAGCAGTAGCTACGCCTGCAGCTTTCAGCTCATCTAGCGGTTGATTACCCGCATGCTCTAAAACAATCAGCGGATAACCGTGCTTAGCTAAATTGCGCGCAATGCCATGGCCCATCAAGCCAATGCCCACCATACCGATTTTTGTTTTCATATCAGTCTCCAATCCTTGCGAACCACTACAATTGTGCAATAGTAAACCGCTTTAAAGCTAACGCCATGACCAACAAAATCATCCCCATCAAACCTCTGCGCTCTGCCAACATCACCGAAGGCAAATCACGCGCGCCTAACCGCTCGATGTACTACGGCATGGGCTACAAAGAAACTGACTTTGGTAAACCGATGGTGGGCGTGGCTAACGGCCACAGCACCATCACCCCGTGCAACAGCGGCTTGCAAAAGCTGGCTGACGCAGCTATTGCAGGCATTGAAGAAGCCGGCGGTAACGCGCAGGTGTTTGGCACACCGACCATTAGCGACGGCATGGCCATGGGCACTGAGGGTATGAAGTTTTCACTAGTCTCGCGCGAGGTCATTAGCGACTGTATTGAAACCTGCGTACAAGGCCAGTGGATGGACGGCGTAGTAGTGGTGGGTGGCTGCGACAAAAACATGCCCGGTGGCCTGATGGGCATGCTGCGTGCTAACGTGCCCGCCATCTACGTGTATGGCGGCACCATTTTGCCGGGCCGCTACAAAGACCAAGACCTCAACATCGTCAGCGTGTTTGAAGCTGTGGGCCAAAATGCCGCAGGCAATATGAGCGACGAAGATTTAAAGCAAATTGAGCAACGCGCTATCCCGGGCACCGGCAGCTGCGGCGGCATGTACACGGCCAACACCATGTCGTCTAGCTTTGAAGCGCTAGGCATCAGCCTGCCCTATTCCAGCACCATGGCCAACCCGCACGACGAGAAAATGAACTCGGCCAAAGAATCAGCCAAGGTGCTGATGGAAGCGATTAAAAAAGACATCAAGCCACGCGACATCGTGACCAAAAAGGCTATTGAAAACGCAGTAGCCGTCATCATGGCCACCGGTGGCAGCACCAACGCTGTGCTGCACTTTTTAGCCATCGCCCACGCAGCAGAGGTAGAGTGGACGATTGACGACTTTGAGCGCATGCGCAAAAAAGTGCCTGTGATTTGTGACCTAAAACCCTCTGGCAAATACTTGGCTGTAGACCTGCACAAAGCAGGTGGCATTCCGCAAGTGATGAAAACGCTGTTGGCCGCTGGCCTGCTGCACGGCGACTGCATCACTATTAGCGGCCAGACGATTGCCGAGGTTTTAAAAGACGTGCCGGATGTGCCGCGCGCAGACCAAGACTGTATTCGCCCCATCGACAAACCCATGTACAAAGAAGGCCACTTGGCCATCTTAAAAGGCAACCTCAGCCCCGAAGGCGCAGTAGCCAAAATCACCGGCTTAAAGAACCCCGTGATGACTGGCCCCGCTAAATGTTTTGATGACGAACAAAGCGCCTTAAAAGCCATCCTGGACGGCAAAATCACCCATGGCGACGTGATGATTTTGCGCTACCTAGGCCCTAAAGGCGGCCCCGGCATGCCCGAGATGCTGGCCCCCACTGGTGCGCTGATTGGCGCAGGCCTGGGCGAGACCGTAGGCTTAATTACCGATGGCCGTTTTAGCGGCGGCACTTGGGGCATGGTGGTAGGCCACTGCGCCCCTGAAGCAGCCGAGGGCGGCACCATCGCCCTAGTGCAAGACGGCGACAGCGTAACTATTGACTCCAAACAGCTCAAACTAGATTTGAACGTATCTGAGGCAGAAATAGCCAAACGCCGCGCCGCTTGGAAGAAACCCGCCCCGCGCTACACACGCGGCGTGCAAGCCAAGTTTGCGTTCAATGCTTCGAGCGCCAGCTCGGGTGCGGTGCTCGACAAGTACTGACCAACCTCGGACCGACGTTCACATCATCTTCCAGGCACCGAAGCCGAAGCCCCAAAAGCCCAGGCCGATGATCGCGAAGATGATGCGGAACTCGAACCGGCGAACCGCCGAACCGCCCCAGCGCCCACACCCCGCCCCACCTGTTCTGGAAGTCCGCCACCAGCGCCTGCGACGGATTCGC
>JAYTPK010000176.1:0-4796 GCA_043747295.1 Polaromonas sp.
TGTGGGTTACGGCCAAGGGCAGGAACTGGCTGTCGATGGCATTTTTTTCTTGGTCGTGCTCAAAGTGTTCAATCAGTTCAAAGTAGCGCCCGGGCACCAGGCCGCGGTGGTTGCCTGCGCCTTGGAAAATAAAACGCTATGAACTTAATTGCTGCCTAAGCAATAAATACTAGGTCTATCGGCTTATTTCATTGGTAAATGAGCTATTTTAAAGAGTTTAGATATCGTTTTACTTAGACTATAAGGATTAGCGTGCTCGGATAAGTTGTACGCTCTAACTATCTTTGCGTAAATGCAATAGCTATGCAGTGTTGTGGGATTTGGATATTGCAATTATTATTTTTAGCAACTTACGACCATTGAATTTGGGCGTTTTTTCCAAACGTTTTTTCCATCCACACAGCACGCCTTTCCCCGGATAAGCCAAAATCTGACACGTCCTCATAGCCAAAGTCTATTGCAAATTTTCCGGATTCACGTAAATGAAAAACAGCTTGAGAAAATGGCTCTAATTTTGAATCAACAAATGCTTGGCGCATTGCACAAAGAAGTTTCTCGGCTTCTTCGAGGCCTTCGTTTTTATAACGAAGAATTTTGTCAGAAGCTCTATAAAAGGACTCTGCCCCCCAAACATCTCCGATTGACTCGAAAGTTAACCATGCCTCAGAAAAAGGTGGCAGCACATCATAAAAATTCTGCCCCAGCATGGGATAGAAAGCTTCTATTTTTTCGTTCATGATTTAGGTTACTTTCCGCCACGCACATTGTTAAAAGTAATAGGTCTGCTAGGTACTCCATTAATCCATTGCCGTACCGTTAAAGTGTCTGGTCTTAATGAGTCGCCGATATAAGTTGTATTAACCTCCACACGTACTGATTGTCCATTATTCAGTGCTCTTTCCCAAGAGTTTTCTAGCGATTTATACGCACCTTGATTGAAGTTACCGTTTTGTGCAAAGTGATTAATTTCGTCAGTGGGCCCGTTAAATCTTCGACCAATAAAGTGTCCGCCCTGGTCATCAGACAAGCGGTCTGCCCCACCAGCTTCTAACTGTGCCTTTTGATTACGTCCTTGCTCTTTGTTGATGGTTAAGTCACCCTCTGCTTTGGTAACACGACCTCTATCGTCCACATGGTAGGTGTAGCCATTCTTAGTGACTGGTGGTGCCTTCACATGCACCCCATCCCCCGCCCGCGCCGCATCTGCAGCCGCCTGCTCAGCTTCCAGCGCAGCTTTGGCTTTTGCAGCTTTAGCCGCCTCTGCCGCCTCCAGTGCCGCCTTAGCTTTGGCCGCTTGTGCAGCTTTTTGCGCTTTGGTCCAGGCTATGGGCAGTGTGGCCGCTTCTGCCACACCACGTGTGACGGACTCTACATAATCACCCCGTTTCCAAGGGTCAGTGATCGGTTTGACGATGGCTGATCCTATGTCTAATGCGCCCTGACCGATCGTACCCGGTGTGATGTTACCCAGCCGAATGTTCTCTGCTAGGATGGCGCCGTTGAGATCACTGATCGCTTGGCCATTGCTGGTAAACACCATGCGCCCGAGTTTGGGCACGCCTTTGATGCCTTCGTAGGCTAGCTCGCCTACGCCCGTCACGATGTCTTTGCCAAAGCCTAGCAGGCCCCGGGTGGCTTGTGCAGCGTAGTCGCCTAATGTGCCTGATGTGCCTTGGATTTGACCTATCAGGCCGTCTAGGCTTTTGTTGGCATCTTTGAAATTGACGTATTCGTCCAGTGCATTGAAGTCCAACTGGCCGGATTCTAGTTTGGCTTTGGCATCCTTGTAGCGCTCCAGCTGGGGGCTGGTGCGCTGGCCGGGTGGTGCGTTGGGGTTGGATGCCGCCGTGGCGGGCGCACCGCCTACGGTTTTTTGCTCGGTGACCAGTTTGCCTGGGGTGCCACCGTTACCCTGTGCATCGCAGTTGACCAGGCATTGGCTGTCGTGGCGGGCGATGGGCAGCTTGTCGGGGCCGACTTTGACGTTGTCGTGGCCTTCTAGGATTTTGACGTGGCCACTGCCTTGGGACGTACCTGCGGTGATGTGTTTGCCTGCGTCGGCTTTGACGCCTTTGATCAGGTCGCCTTTGCGGTAGACCTCGCTGCCTTGGGCTTTGACGTTGTGGGCAGCTTTCTTTTTTTTCTCTAGCGTGGCGTAGCTGTCAAAGGCGACTAGGTCTTTGCCTACCTTGCAGATGTCGGGTGCGGTGCACACGGCCTTTTGATCTTTGGTGGCGTGGGCCACATGGCGGGTTTTACCGGCGGGAGGTGGAGGCGGTTTGGTTTTGGTTGAATGACTTTTGGATGCTTCTAGTTCGTCCTTCAGCTGGTTGGCTTTTTTAAGGTCTGCGTTGATCTTTTCAAGCCTGGCAATTTTTTCATTGTTGTACGCTAGTGCATGTTTGTCAGATGCCAAATTATCAGCCAGAGTGTTGACAGTGTCATCTTTGCCGTTGGGTCGGCTCAGCCGCAGGACGTCGTTAGTCATGCTGTGGCCTTGCTGGTTGCTGTCTCGATGTCCTGCGTGGTCGCTGCCAAACTGATCTCCTGCACGGGGTTGTCTCTTGCAAAGTGCACCCGCCACACCAAATGCACCTGCTGATGGTCTAGGTCAAAGCGAACGGTGTCTAACACTGGCAGACTGACCGTGTGTTCGCCACTGGTGTGCTCTACGGCGGCAATGATGCGCCAACCGGGCAGCTCCATCTCCACGCGCTCTTTGAGCAGGCCGACCAGGGTGACGCTCTCGTTGCCCACCAAATAAGGTGTCGCAACCATATCAGCATTGGCGCTTTGGTAGTAACGGCTGTCAAAGTCTGTGGGCAACAGCGGTGCGCGGGTGGTTTGCCATGGGTCGTCGTAGTTGCCCTGGTAGCTGATGCGCGGTGCCCACCAGCGGGCAATGGGGCTCAAACCTTGGGGTATGGCGTTTTGCTGTGGAGCGGTCACGGGCGTATCGACCGCTTCTATTTGGGGCGCTGGGAGCGTTTTTTGGTTCGAGATCCACAGATCAACAAACTGGCGTACTGGTTTGCTCAGTCCTTTAAGGGCCACGGCATCGGGCAGCCAGCCGCAGCCTGCAGGGTTACTGGCATATTTAAGGGTGTCAGGCTGTCCGTCGGAGGCCAGGCCCGCAGGAATGTCGATACAGCCGCCGTAGGCTAACCGGTAGTCCAGCGCAACACTGGTTACCGGCTGGGCTGGACCAATATTCCAGCCAGACCAGCCAGAGCGAAACTGGCGTGGGCCATGCAGGCGCAGGGTTTTGCGCTTGTCGCCTACGCGCACGCCAGCTAGCCAGTCGGTATGGGGTTTACCGCTAGGGGCTTGGGCATGGCCTATGAACAGGATATCTGTACCAGGTTTGAAAGGTACCAAGTCACCATCTTCTTGCACCACCGAGCGCAGCGGGCTGGTTTCTATGGGGCCAGCAAATTCGTCGCCGAAGCTTATGGGAGTTTGCACTTTGGACAGGCTGACTTTGTCAGTATTGGCAGCCAGGTCAAAGGTGGCACGGATGACTAGAACATCCAAGGGCTCACCTGTAGGGCCGGATTTCTCGAACCAGAAATGCTCTGCGCCCGTGTGGTTATGGATGGTGGCCATGGGTGTAAGGTCAGGCTTATAGCTTCACATCGCCGCCCAGTTGGCCTAGCTGGCCTAACTGAACCAGAGCTTCCAACGGCTGCGCTGCTTTGTCCAATGCCACGGTCTTAATATCTAGGCTCTGTGGCGACACCAAAGCCTGTTGGGCCAGCTGGCCTAAAGCCTCATCACTGACCCAGGCGCTCGGCGCTGTTGGCACAGTGGCTAGCGCCTGCTGTATGGCCGGTTGGCCGCGAAAGCCCTCTGGAGCAGTTTGGGCCGGTACAGTGAGCTTAACTTGCGCTGGGGTGGCATTAGAGGCAGCGGGTTTGGCTGCTGGGACAGCTGGTGGTGTTGCTGGGGCTGATGTAGCTGGAGCACTAGCGGACGCTGCAGCGGGTGCGCTAGCACCCTTATCTTTGCTAAACAGACCAGCCACTTGCTTGCCCATGCCCACCAAGCCAACGCCTTGCTGGGCGATGCTGGCCACGCTGTTAATCATGCCAAAGATACCGCCGCCTGCTGCACCACCTTTTTCTAGCGCACCCATCAAGGCGGCAGTAGCTGGGCCGCTGCCTGCGCCTGCTGCAAACCCGCTGGCGCCCGCTGGAGCGCCACCACCAGCGCCTTCTTTTTTGTCTTCTTTGCCGGGAGCGGCTTTGGCGGTGCCAGAGTTCAGCAGCACGTCTTTGGGGCCGTCAATGTGCACCATGTTAGCGCTCTTGATGTGCAGGTCTTTGGTTTCTAGATAGATAGCATCGGGTGTCATAGTGAATTTAGAGTCACCGCACACAAACTCAATTTTGTCGCCCGCTGAGACGGAGATGGTTTTACCGACCTTGGTGATTTGGCTGATGCCTACGAGGGTGTTCATCAGCATGCCCACGTTTAAGCTGTAGGCCATGCCCACGTTATCCATGCGGGCCATGCCGACGTTTTGCATGCTGACCATGCCAATGGTCTCGGTCTTCATCTTGCCCACGTTTATCGACCAGTTCTTGCCAATCTTGTCTTTCTCGTTGCTGCAAATGGTTTTGCTGCGGTTCTTGCCAATGCTGATGTCTTCATTACTGCCGACTTTTTCGTTGCGGTTTTTACCGATGCTGATGGTTTCGTTGCTGCCTACTGTCTCGGTGCGGTTGTCGCCAATACTGATGGTCTCATTCTTGCCCACATCTTCGCTGCGGTTGTCCCCAATAGATATCTTCTCG
>JAYTPK010000177.1:0-4245 GCA_043747295.1 Polaromonas sp.
AAGCCCACATCACTGATCAATGATTTGTATACTTTCATTTTTATAAGTGCATTTGCTGTCGTCATAGCTGTAGTCCCCAAGTCACTTCCAACACCGCCAACGCCATGCTTGCTCTCCATACCGGTGTACCAAGCAGCACCTGGTGCTAGTGAAAATTTTAAAACTTTTGCTGAAGTGTTGATACCCGTTGCGGATGGGTTGGCAACCACTGTGGGTGCCGCGGCGCCCCCGTTATCAAACGCGACCCAAGTGAAGGTAGCACCTTTGCCACCTGTTTCGAGATTAATAGCGTTGGGGTCAATCACTACGGCAACCACTGCAGCACTTACTGCGATGTTGGCGGATACCGGGCTAGCAGCCGCATAAGTACTGTTGCCGGCCTGATCTGCTTTAACTGCACAAGTGCCAGCACTCAGTAAAGTCAAATTGGTTCCGCTGACAGTGCATACCGCAGCTGGAGCACTGCTGTAGGTAAGGGGCAAAGCGGAAGTCGCAGTTCCAGCTAGGATTATAGGGGTACCCACAGTACCCGCACTAATAGGGCTGAACGTGATAGTTTGGGCTACCAACTTAACGCCTGGATTTTCTGGCGCCGGTGGGGGAACCTCTGGTGCTGATGCGGCACCGCCGCCGCAGGCAGAGACCAAAAATGCAGTTGCTAGTGCGCAAGCCGACAGGTTGAGAAACTTTCTAAATTGAATCATTACATATACTCCTGAAGAAAAAGTGGTGGTGGTTTTCTATACAATTAAGTTTTATGAAAGCGCTTTCATAGTATGGTACGGATTTGTAAAATAATAAGTACTAGGATTTTCCCTAGTGATGTTTTGCAGAGTAGATGAATCTATCTTTGGTAAATGCGAACATAGTCCACTTCCATCTGTTGAGAGGTGAAAGTTGCAGGTACGGCACCACCTAAATCCCCGCCAATCGCGAGGTTCAATATCAGGTACTGAGGGTTATCGAATGGCCATTGCGCGTAGCTGCCGCTTTTGGGGTTCTTGTACACAAAGTACGGCATGTCGTCGATACCAATCACAATTTCATCAGCACTCCATGTGAGTTGATAATTATGAAAATTAGTGCAGCTGTCAGGCGCGGCAGTCTTGCCACCTAGCCCAGGCCCTGAGGTGCCGTTAAAAAAGTTGTTCGCCTGGGTGTGAATCGTGCCGAGCACTTCGGTTTTGTTATTGCCAAACTGTTCCATCAGGTCTATTTCACCGTCTGCAGGCCATGCACCCTTAGCACCTAAAGTCCAAATGGCAGGCCATGTGCCTGCGCCGCAGGGAAGCTTTGCGCGCACCTCGAAAAACCCATACGTCCAACTGGCAATTCCTCGCGTCACAAGGCGCGCAGACGTATAAGCCTGATTACCGTAATCAGCGGCTGAAGTAAGCCTTTCTTTACGCGCAGTGATGATCAGTTTGCCGTTTTCAACGCGGGAGTTTTCTAATCGATTTCTGGCGTAATATTGCAGCTCGTTGTTAAACCAACCCGCTGCGTTGCGTGATGTGTCGTAGCCCCATTTGTTTGGATCTGGCAGCCCAGTGCCATCAAACTCATCTGACCATACCAGTTTCCATGTAGGTGTTGTTGGTATAGGTGTGGTTGGTACAGGTGTAATTTGCAAAGGAGTCGTTGGCGTGGTGTTAGTCGATGTATTGACGCCACCTGCAACGCTAGCCGCGCTGCTAGCCCCTCCGCCGCAGGCACTTAAGCTGGCAAAAAAATATACGCTAATTAGATAAAGGCCGCAGATCTGTAGATTGCGAAAAAATTGCACGGTGGTACGCACCTTAATTTGCTTTTGCAAGTGCTGCAGGTGCCACGGTCAGTGTTTTCCCATCGCTAAACCTCACGTTAATTGGCACCTTAGTAGCGTTGTATGCCAAATAAGTTTTGCTGCCATCGGGTTTTTTGAATACGCTAAATAGTGTAGTGTTTGCGGTCACACTAAAATCAGGCACTCCCATCTCTTGCAGGCTCAACAGCCAGTGCAGTGCGTGTGTGCGGGTGTCGCCCAGCTCCACAGATCCCCAACGGTCCCATTGCGCTAAGCCTTGCACGGGATCTGCAAGCCCCATGTATTTAGCAAAAATGTCTTGCCATACGTCTGGGGGTGGGCCGTAGTTGGGGCGCTTACCGTGGGCGGCATAGGTCGCCATTTCTGGCTTTAAGGCATCTAGGTTGCGTTTAATGTATTTGGGGTCGCGCGCTAGGTAGGTAGATGCGCTGGTGATGGGCAGCAGGTTGATACCCTTGATCTGCCTGGGCTCGTCGGTCCACCAAGTGTTGTGTAATAGTGCACCACCAAATACCTGGCTTACTTCAACGTTTTTATATTCGGGTGGCAGGGTCAAACCGTGGATATCAAACCAATAGTGGTTAATGGCCTCGATCTCTGAGGTATAGAGGTACACCCCCAAATCACGCAAGGCCGTGTTGCCATGAATTTCGCCCCACAAAATCAAACCCGCCCATGCGTTGATGGCTTCAGACGAAGACTCTTGGTTGTTACCGTACTCGCCCAAGCCAATACCTGAAGCCCATGAATGGCCCTCATACACATCAAAGGCGCGCAAAAATGGAAAGTCTGCACGGCCACGCTCTGAGGTGGCAATGTCGGCAATCAGCAAATCCACCATGCCGCCCCATTTGTCTTTGGCGGCCCAAGCTGGGTCACGTAACGCGATCTCTGCCATCACACGGATCCAATATCCGTAGGTGAAATGGTGGTCGTTAATCTGCTCTACGGTAAAAAACTCCTCTGGATAGCTGGCCACCGCCCCGAGTGACTTGTTGTACTGAAAGTAGCTTTTAGAGCTGTCGCCTCCAAACCATTCTTCGATCCGATTTTTTAGCATCGCCAGCAACTGGTCGCGCCCTTCTACATCACCTTGCTGCTCTGCGATGTCCAATAACTTCAAGTTGCGCTGTAGGCCTTTACCTTGCCAATAGGCACCTTTGCCCTCTTGAATCATCATGCGGCGGGCTGTACGTTTATCGTTTTTGAGCAGGTCAGCCAGCTCGGATTTGCGGGGTGATTCGCTCACGCTAGGCCAATAAGGCACGAACCCGGTGTAGCTAGTGGTAGTCTTAAACTGAGCGCCAGCTAGCAGTTGAATTTTGCCGCGAATGGTGTCAAAAGCGGGGCCAAGTTTGCCCACCACAGAGGCATTTTTAAACCAATGGTGCGGATACAAGCCCAACAGGGGGCCGTTGTCCTCGCCCTCCATAGCACGGGTGGTGGCTTTGAATGTTGTCTCCACTTGGCTGGCTTGCGCGTCAAAGCGCCAGTCGGCTCGGGTGTCTTGAATAAAAGCGTAGGCATGACGGGTAAACAGCGCCAATGTGGCAGGCTTGTCGTCAGGCAAGGCCGCAGCAGAAAAATAGCCCTTACCGGCTGGCAGTCGACCAATCCATTCGGTAGCAGAGACCTGCTCCCACTTCACACCTGTTGGGCCAAACAAGGCATATGATTTTCCTTTGAATCGCAGCGCCAGAACGCGGGCATCGGCGCTGGTATCTACACGCTCAGCCGTTGCTGGCAGGCGCACGCGCGCATCGCCCCGAGAGAGCTGAAAGCTGGCATACGGGCTACCGTGGGCCACAGTAACCAGCATATCGTCTGCCCCACGAGCCATAGAAATATCAACAGACCAGTCGCTGGCTTTTGCTAGCTTGGCGGGGCCCGGCTCAAAATTTACAGGTGAAATTACCAATGGGTCGGTATGCGGGTAATGAATCTCCACATCGCGCCGCACTGTCGGCTTAACTTCTTTGCTCGGTAAGGCCATTTCGAAACCCAAAGCAGTAGCTTTGACGGTGAGAGGCTGTACAAAAAGCACTTCGGGCTTGGGGTTAAAAATTAACGCCGAATACCACTGGTTGGTTTGTGCGGCGGTTTTTTGCAACGCATCTGTGCGATTTGCTGCCGCAGGCATTACGGGGTCGCTGCCTTTGGGCGATAAAAAATATGTGCTGGCACCCAGTTTTACGGGTTGCGCGCCCACGTGCATGCAGGCTGTCAGCACAATCACCGTAACTATATCCCAACAGGTAAATTGTTTCATTTTTAGAACCCTTTGCAAGCGCTTAAACCAATATTACACAATTATATTGAAAGCGCTTTCAAAAAGCATATTAAGACTTACCCTGAAGCCACATCAAAAGTAAATAAAAGAGTGTCTTTTTTTGCCTAGGGAAAACACGGGTAATAAGAGTGAAAAAATGAAGAACAATAGA
>JAYTPK010000178.1:0-46513 GCA_043747295.1 Polaromonas sp.
ATAGTTCGATCTTGAATTTACTCATAAAACGGAATTGAAGAAGAATTACTTCTATCTATCAATTACGCATGAGTGTTTAAAGTCCAAAAGACTTGACTAAACTTTTAACAGTGTCGTCTGGCAATCGCCTTCAAACACCCACGCTTATCGGCTGTAAATTTTTAAAGAACTTAGCAATTTACCGAAGTATTTTGCTTAACTCGCCGTGATCAGCGAAGCCTTTGATTATAACACGTTTTTTAGTATCGCGTCAAATTTTTCTACTTTTTTCACAATCAATTTGCTTTGCTTTCGCTTTTCAAATTTGACTGCATTTTTTAACATAGCCTCAAATTATATACCGAATTTTTGATGTTCGTCAAATTAATTTGAAGTTTTCTACCTAATTTCCTAAGACAGATTCAAGGTTAAATTGCTTTATCTAGATACTGTCCGCGTTTTCAGCATAGCCTCAAATTATATACCGGATTTTTGATGTCCGTCAAATTATTTGAGGTTTTCTATTGATGACTAACTTGCTTTGCAGCAGCATACTCATCAGCAGAGCCCTCGAGTATACGGTGCTTTTGAGCTTTTACGCAATGACTTTGATCAATCTTTACCAATTAGCTCTCAACGGGTCAGCCAATTGATGTTGTCGTTATAGGTAAGCTGCGCGCACGCTTGCCCGTCAAGGCATAAAGCGCATTGGCTACCGCTGGCGCCAGCGGTGGCAGCGCTGGTTCGCCCACGCCTGTTGGCATGGCAGTACTCGGCACAATATGCGTTTGCACTACTGGCGCCTGCGCCAAACTAATGACGGGGTAATTGGGGAAGTTGGTTTGCTGTACCTGGCCTTGCACGATGTCGATGCGGCCATACAGCACTGCACCCAGGCCAAACACGACCGAGCTTTCTACTTGCTGGGCGACGATGCCCGGGTTTACCACGGTGCCGCAGTCAATCGCGCAGACTACTCTGTGAACGCGTAGCTTATCCGCTTGCTGGGATACCTGGGTCACCATAGCTACGACTGAGCCAAATGACTCGTGCAGCGCCATACCTAGGGCATGCCCGGCGGGCAGTGGTCTACCCCAGTCAGATTGGGCTACCGCCAAATTAAGCACGACTAAATGACGCGGTGCTTGGGCTAGCGCCCTGCGCCGGAACTCTAGCGGATCGGTTTGCACGGCGTACGCCAGCTCGTCTACAAAGCTTTCTGAGAAAAATGCATTGTGCGAATGCCCCACACTGCGCCAAAACCCCACAGGCACACCCGACTTGGTAGCGGTGTGCGACATATGTTGATGTGCAAAGTTGTAGGGCAAGTCAAACAAGCCCTCTGAGGTGGTTTTGTCGGGCCCATCGACTGGGCCAGCTAACAGTGGAAAAGCACGCTCGAACCAACGCGGGGTAATAGCGTCGCCTGCAGACTGGATGCGCAGGCTGCGGACCGCACCACTGGTGTCAATACTGGCGCGCAGCAAGGCTGCTTGCGCTGGGCGGTAAAAATCGTGCGTCATGTCCTCCTCGCGCGAATACAGCAGTTGCACTGCGCGGCCTTGGCAATCCATGGCCACACGCACTGCTTGGGCGACAAAATCTACCTCTAAACGGCGACCAAAGCCACCGCCTAGCATGGTGACATTGACCGTTACAGCGTCTTTGGATACACCTGCAACTTGCGCAGCAATGTCGCGTGCCATTTGCGGCACCTGGGTAGGCGCCCACACGGTGACTTTGCCATCTAAAACCTGCGCCGTGCAGTTCATGGGCTCCATCGTGGCGTGTGCGAGATAGGGGGCGCTGTATAACGCCTCTATCTTGCGCGTAGCTGCCTGCTCGGCATCGTCGACCGAGCCTCGGCTGTGAAAAGTAAAGCCGCCGCCTTCTGCGGCTGTGTCACTCAGTTGTTTGGCGATCACGTCTGTGTCTAGGGCACCTAACGGGCGCTGCTGCCATTGCACCTCTAGCGCTAGCGCGCCTTGCTTGGCGTGCCATGAGCTGATGCCGATAACGGCCAGCCCCGCTGTACCACCGGCCAAGCCCGCAAAGGTTACAACGCGCTCTACCCCTGGTATCGCCAAGGCTTTGGACGAATCGACCGTACTAGGTGCGCCACCCAGCATGGGCGATAAACGCACTGCGGCGTACACCATGCCTGGCACGCGCACGTCAGCACCAAATTGCGCCTTGCCGGTCACCTTGGCGGGCACGTCCGTACGTGCGGCTGAGGTACCCAGCAGTTTGAAGTCTTTGCGATCTTTGACCTGCACTTTACCGGGCGACACAGCTGCGGCTGCGGTCATGAATTGGCCAAAATGGCCTGATTTACCACCCGCAGTCAGCACACCTTGGTTGATGGTGACTTGTTCTGCGCCCACACCCCACTGCGTAGCGGCTGCGGCCACCAGTTGTGCACGTACTGTGGCCGCAGCCAAGCGTACTGGCCCCCAAGCATCGGCCACACTGGACGAACCACCGGTGACCACGACACCCAGCTCACGAGCGACTTTGCCCACAATCCATTCGCCCGTCTTGACCACGGTGGTTTGGTGGTCGGCCTCAGAGTCTTTGGGGTGAAAAGGCAGCGCCGCAACAAACATGGCTACGTTGCCATAAATTTTGTCTAAGCCGGACTGCTCAATACGCACCTTAACCAGCGGCATATCTAGCTCTTCGGCCACCAGCATGGGCAGTGCGGTGTGTACACCTTGGCCCATTTCGCTGCGCGGCATGGCCATGACCACTGAGCCATCGGCAGCGATTTTGAGCCACCCGTTCAGCGCCACATCGCCGCTCGTCGGTAGCATCAAGTCACCTTTGCCCATGCGCGAGCGCTGGGGCATCACGCCCCAGCCCACCAGCAACGCGCCACCGATGCCCACTGCAGATAAAAGTATGTTGCGGCGCTTCATGCTGGCACCTCTGACTTGGCCGTGCCAGCAGCACGATGGATTGCCGCACGCACGCGCTGGTAGGTGCCGCAGCGGCAAATATTGGTCATAGCCGTGTCGATTTGCGCATTGGTGGGTTGCGGTGTGGTGTCTAACAACGCCGCCGCAGCCATGAGCATGCCGCTTTGGCAGTAGCCGCACTGGGGGACTTGCTCGGCAATCCAGGCTTCTTGCAGCCGGCTTAGCTTGGCATCGCCCAAGCCTTCGATGGTTTGAATTTGCTTACCCTCAACGGTAGACACTGGAGTCACGCAGCTGCGCACCGCCTGCCCGTCTACACGCACGGTGCACGCGCCGCAAGCGGCCACACCACAGCCAAACTTGGTGCCCGTCATGTTGAGCACATCGCGCAGCACCCACAGCAGAGGCATAGCGCCGTCGGCTTGCACAACTTGCGCTTTGCCGTTGATTTGAAGTTCTATCGCCATGGGTTGTCCTTGCACTTGCGCTTATTCATAGTAGAGGGTAGCAAAAACGCAAACTATAAGCCTGCTGCAGGTTATTTAGGGCGTTGCACCTGTTCTATTTTCTTTCGTTTCACATTCATCACCGACAATCAAGGCTATGGCTTTGATTACTTTTTTAGATGCGCAACTCGCTTTTGGTCACTTTGCGCTGCTCGACCACGCTGATTTTTCATTGGAGGCAGGCGAACGGGTGGGCTTGATTGGCCGCAACGGTGCAGGCAAGTCGTCTCTGCTGAAAATCTTGGCAGGGCTAGAAAAACCCGATGACGGCACCCTGCAGCTGCAAGGCGGCGTGAGCGTGGTGTATGTAGCGCAAGAACCCGTGTTAGACCCTGATGCTACTGTTTTTGATGCAGCTAGTGCAGGCATAGCAACGCTTAAAAGCGTGATGGAGCAATATCTATCGGGCGAAGGCGACTTGGACGCGCTGCAAACCATCATTGAACACCACGACGGCTGGAACTGGGAGCAGCGCGTCACTGAAACACTGCAGCGCCTGAACCTGAACCCCGATGCCATCGTAGGCCAACTGTCTGGCGGCACCAAAAAGCGCGTAGCGCTGGCCCAAGCCTTGGTAGCGCGGCCTGACGTGCTGCTGCTAGACGAGCCCACCAACCATTTGGACTTAGATGCCATCACTTGGTTACAAGAATTGCTAGTGGCGTTTAACGGCGCGATTGTCACCATCAGCCACGACCGGGCATTTTTAGATGCCGTGGCCACCCGCATTGTCGAGCTAGACCGTGGCAAGCTCACTGGCTACCCCGGTAACTTTGCAGCCTACGTGCTGCAAAAAGCCGAGCAAATGGCGCAAGAAGCCGTGATATTTGCCAAAGCCGACAAACTACTTGCGCAAGAAGAAGTATGGATACGCAAAGGCGTAGAGGCCCGCCGCACCCGCGCCACCGCGCGTATCAACCGCCTGGGCGAGCTGCGCACCAACCACGCCGAGCGCCGCAACGCGCTGGGCCGCGTCAAGCTAGATCTGGACGTAGGCGAGCGCGGCGGCAAGCTGGTGAGCGAGCTGACCGATGCAGGCAAAAAGTTTGGCGACAAAACCATCGTGCACAACTTCACCAGCACCATCATGCGCGGCGACAAAGTAGGCATTTTGGGCCCCAACGGCGCTGGAAAAACCACGCTACTGAAGATGATTTTGGGCGAACTGCAACCCGACAGCGGCAAAGTGCGCCAAGGCGCTAACCTGCAAGTGGCCTACTTTGACCAAATGCGCGACAAGCTCAACCTGGACGCCACGCTGGAAGACTTTATCAGCCCCGGTAGCGAGTGGATTGAGATTAACGGGCAACGCAAACACGTTAAAAGCTACCTGGCTGACTTTTTGTTCAGCCCCGCGCGCGCAGGCAGCCCTGTGCGTAGCTTGTCTGGCGGAGAGCGCAACCGCTTACTTCTGGCCCGCCTGTTTGCACGCCCTGCCAACGTGCTGGTGCTAGACGAACCCACTAACGATTTGGACATTGACACCCTCGAGTTGCTAGAAGAAATGCTGCAAGACTACCCCGGCACCGTATTTTTGGTCAGCCACGACCGCGCGTTTGTTGACAACGTGGTCACCAGCATCATCGCTTGGGAAGGCGGGCCGAACAAAGCTGGCTTTTGGCGCGAATACGAGGGCAGCGTGCAAGACTGGCTCACCCAGCGCGCCCGCAGTGCCCAAATAGCGTCAAGCAACAAAAATAGTGATAAAAACAGCTCTAAGTCCAAGGATTTATTGCTCAAGCAGCTATCAAATTCAGAGCATGCAGTGACAAACCAAACTTTGGCACCTGTGGCGCAAGAGTCGGTAAATACAGCGGTTGGTTCTACAGACTTGGGCAATGCTGGCGAGTCTGCTGGTGCTGCTGCAGCGCCACGTAAAAAGCTAAGCTACAAAGAACAGCGCGAGCTAGACGGCTTGCCGCAGCGCATAGCCAGCTTAGAAGAAGAACAAAAAACCATCCAAGGCCAGCTGGCCGACGGCAGCCTGTACGTTAGCGACAACGCGCGGGCATTGCAGCTGGCGCAGCGTGAAGCGGCGATCGAAACTGAGTTGTTGCAGGCGCTGGAACGATGGGAAGTATTGGGAAGTTAATTGCTAAATGCTATTAATTTCATAGCCGTTTGAGCAGTAAATTCTTGGACTACAAGCATATTTCGTTGGAAAATCGTGCTGTTTTAGTACTTTGACCTGTTCTTTGTACTGGGACGCGATCTGATGGTTAGCGCAAAGAGTATCGCGCAGTTTGGGGTGCCACAGAGCTAGCACAACGCGCCTTAACTACCATGATCACCATGGGTGAAGGGTGAAAGCGTATCGATGGAAAACTGCAGCGAAGTGCGGCCCACCATCCCTAGATAACTACTAACTGCCGCGCGTGTTCGCGGAAGTAATAGCCGCGATATGTCCCGCCGCCCGTCCAAGCTAAACAAGCACACCATGCATTGCCGCAGGGGGAGCTAGAAACCCAATTGAGATAAACCAATACACTGTAAATTCAATAGCGAAGTAATCAATAGATTCTAGGACTACTCGCGTCTTCTATTGGCAAGCGAAAAGTCATAATTAACCCGAGAGTTGTAAATGGCTGTTTGATTTTCTTGCTCCCACTTATGGACTGCTTGATAAATGGGGCCTAGGCTCAGGCCCAACTCGGTCATTGAATATTCAACATGCGGGGGATTTTCCGGAAACACCCTTCTGTTTACTAGACCGTCTCGTTCTAGCTCACGCAGTTGCTGAGTCAACATTTTTTGAGATATGCCGGATACGGTTTTCTTTAGTTGGTTAAAGCGAACCATTCTTTCTGATACCAAAACATAAAGAATCATACTTTTCCATTTGCCGCCAATGACGAGAAAAGTATTGCGAATCTCACAACTATCCCTAGCGCATTGATTTTCGCGGGAAGTCTCTCGCACTTTTTCAATAGTTACCATTTGGTGCCTACTTATATTTTTTTGCCTAGTACATAAAATATACCATCAGTTCATTTTTAGATCATTAAGGGGCTCAATTTGGTAAAAGAAAAAGTTCTTGTACTCAATGCCACCGGCAAGGTGGGTCGTAATGTATGTCAAGCGCTTCTTGATGCTGATTTTGAGGTTTATGGAACAACGCGGTCTGACAATAGCTCTTTAGCTAGTCAAGGTATAAGGCCAGTGGTGTGCAATTACACGGTTCGCGAAGAACTTAGCAGAGCATTCAAGGAAACTGGTGCCAAAAAAGTATTTGTAATAACGGACTACTTTGGAGCCGCTAAATCTAACGCAGATGTAGAGTTTCGACAAGGACGAGATGCAATTGATGCAGCTAAGGCGGCTGGTGTAGATCATTTGATCTTAATGAGCGTTGCTGATGCCGAATTCTTTAACGAGCATGTTAAGCACATGAAAGCGAAAGTTGCTTTGGAAAAATATGTGCGCGAGTCAGCAGTTCCCTACTCAATTTTGCGCCCTTGTGCTTTCTTTGAGAATTTTGACGATCCAGCCAACTGGAATCCGCTTAAAAGGGGGGTTGTTAAGCTTTTAACCGAACAAGACTGTAAATTTTGTGCGGCCTATGACATAGGCCGCGCGGCGGTGATTCAGTTTAAAAATCCTCAAGATTGGATAGGCAAAAAACTTGATGTTATTGGATGGCAGGGCAATTTGTCGCAAGTAGCCCAGGCGCTATCTAAGGTCAGCGGCATACCTGTCAAAGCAAAGTTGGCAATGCCGAAATTTCTGCGCAGGTTATTTCTTAAAGATTTACACCACATGTTTTTGTATTACGAGGATGAAAAGGGGCCAAGAGGCAGCGTGCAAGAGTTCAAAAAGGTCTTACCTGATGCCATGTCCGCAGAAGACTGGTTTCGTTTTCATGGCAAATACTCAAACGGCGAAAAGATTGTGACTGAGAAGTAATTGCCAATATTTTGCTGTTGGTCAAGAGCAGGATCTACCATCCTCGCTCTTAGCCCACAAAAAATACATGAACTATGAACCTATTTGCTTGGTAAATTGTGCTTTTGCTGGGTTGATTTGATGGTTTACATCTGTGTCCTTGTACTTGGACGTGATCTGCTGTGCCGTAGGGCTGGGAGTACAGCTCGAAGATAGCGGCGCTCACAGAGCACGGCACAAACTCAGAGTCGCGTGCCTTCACTACAGAATTGACCAGGGTGAAGCGGTGAAAGCGTATCGATGGAAAAACTGCAGCGAAGTGCGGCCCACCAAGCATTGATAACTACACACTATCGCGCGTGTTCGCGGAAGTAATAGCGGCGATATGTCCCGCCGCCCGTCCAAGGTTAACAACGAATCAATGCATTGCCAAGGGGAAGCCCGACCCCAAACTAAGCAATCACGAACACTACAAATTCAATAGCAATAAAAGTAACAAATACTTGGACTACAAGCCATTTAGGCAGGTAAATTAGCCCTTTTTAGCAATCACTGCCATTGTGATACGGCTAGCACACGTCATTTGCCCAGCATCGTTAAAAAGGTCAATCTGCCACACCTGCGTGCTGCGCCCAATGTGCACCGGGCGCGTGATGCCCGTCACGTAGCCGCTGGTGGCGCTGCGCAGGTGGTTAGCGTTGATATCTAGCCCCACGGCCATAAAACCGTCTGGACAACAATAGTTAGCACCGCACGAGCCTAGCGTTTCGGCCAACACCACACTCACGCCGCCATGCAGCAGGCCAAAGGGCTGGCGAGTGTGCTCGTTGACCGGAATGCGCGCCTTGATGAAGTCATCACCCACCTCGGTAAATTCAATCCCCAGATGCGCCACAGCTGTACGGTCGTGCAAGCGTGCAAGGATTTCTGGGCTGATGGTTTGCGTCCATATTCTGGAGTTAGTTGGGTTCGGGTGGGTCATCTACAGATATTAACTGCATAGCGCGGCGATAATCACGACATGAGTTTGATGAATCGCCTTGGTGCTGCGCGCACTTGCCGCAGCGCGCTGGCCGCCTGCATCTTGCCTTGGCTGGGCTGCGTGGCCGCGCTAACCGCTGGCGCTTCCTGGGCCTTGCCGCCTGAGGTGGCTGCCGCGCTGGCACGTGCTGGTGTGCCGCAAAGCGCAGTGAGCGTTTTAGTGCAAGCCTTGCCCGCTACGCCCACCTTGGCTGTGACCCCAGCGCCTGCTGCAGTGAATGTGTCTGATTCGGGCAACACCATAGTGCCTGCGGCTAGTGCGCTAGCCAGTACCGCCACTGCGACTGTCGCCACAAGCCCGCGCTTGGCCCACCGCGCAGATGCCAGCGTCAACCCCGCGTCAGTCATGAAACTGGTCACCACCTACGCGGCGCTGCACACTTTGGGCCCTGACTACACCTGGAAGAACCGCCTGCTGATTGACGGCACCATCGTGGCGGGCGGCATTTTAGAAGGCAACCTGATCGTGCGCGGCGGCGGCGACCCTAAGCTGGTGCTTGAGCGCATTAACGAGTTATTTGAACGCGTGCGAGCCAAAGGTGTCCGTGAGATTCGTGGTGACATTATTTTGGACCGCAGCGCGTTCAACGTGCCCGACAAAAACCCTGCTGATTTTGACGACGAGCCGCTGCGCCCCTACAACGCTGCGCCTGACGGCCTGCTGGTCAACTTTAAATCGTTGATTTTCACTTTCACCCCCGACGTGGTTGGCAAGCGCGTGCTGGTAACCTACGAACCACCGATTGCAGGGGTAGAGATTCCCACCGAGCTGCCCTTGTCCAGCGGCCCGTGTGGCGACTGGAAAGCCCGCCTGCAAGCCGATTTTTTTAACCCTGCCAAAGTCAGTTTTGCAGGCCGCTACAGCGCGACCTGCGGCGACAAAGTGTGGCCCGTGGCCTACAGCGCACCGCGCGCCTACGCCGCTCGCGTGATCGAGGGTATGTGGCTAGCCTCTGGCGGCAAGCTGACGGGCAGCGTGCGCGAGGACTTGGTGCCGCGCACCAGCCGCCCGTTTTTTACCGCCGAGTCGCTGCCACTGTCGGACATCATTGCCGACATCAACAAATTTTCTAACAACGTGATGGCGCAGCAGGTGTTTTTAACTTTGTCGCTGGGCGCACGCAACGGCCGTGCTGCTAGCTTTGACGCATCAAAGGCACAGTTAGCCGCATGGTGGAAGAAAAACTTGCCCGGCTTTAGCCTGCCCACGATCGAAAACGGCTCAGGTCTGTCACGCAAAGAGCGCACCAATGTGCTGTCGCTCACCGGCTTGCTGCAGCACGCGGCGGCCAACAAACAGGCAAACGTGTTTGCCGCGTCGTTGGGCGTGGCGGGTGTGGACGGCACTGTGGCGCGCATGAAAGACCGCAATGCTGAATCTGTCGCGATTGGCAACGCCCAATTAAAAACTGGCACCTTGCGCGACGTGACAGCAGTGGCAGGCTACGCCACAGGCCGCAGTGGCCAACGCTACACCGTGGTGGGCATCATCAACCACCCTAATGCACCTGCGGCACGCCCTGCACTGGACAAGCTGGTGGAGTGGACGATACAAGACTTACGCTGATTGCCTAGGTATAGTTTTACCGATCATTTAGGCTAGTAGTCCAAGTATTTATTGCTTATAGTGCTATTGAATTTATAGTATATTTGGTTGGCTGAGGTTATGCCGTCTTCAATCAACGCTGCTGCATTCGCGTTAACCGTCAGCCAGCTACAAGCGAGCTGATGTGTTGGGTACCCTGTGCCATCCCAATCAGGGCCGAAGGTCCGGGTGGCATAGGGTACCCAACACAGCAGATTGCGTCCCAGTGAACAGCACAGAAGTCAAAACATCAAACCAAAGCGGTAAAAGCACGATTTACCAACGAAATAAGACTGTAGTCCAAGCATTCATTGCTCAAACAGCTATAGTATTTATAGCGTTAACAAACCCGACTGCACAAACTCCACCATCGACCCACTAGGCCCCATGGCATCAATAGTGAGCACGTCGGGCTCGCCAGTAGGGTCTTCTAACGTGTCGAATTGGCTAAGCACCAAGCTGGGTGGGTAGAAGTGCCCACTGCGTTCGGCCACGCGGCGCAATGACTCTTTAGGCGTGATTTGCAAATACACAAAACGCACTTGCGGAGTTAGTTTGCGAAAGGTATCTCGGTAACCCAGCTTAAGCGCTGAGCAGGCCAGCACGCAGCCTTGGGGGTATTTGCGAATCTCGTCGCACAGTGTGTGCAGCCAGCCTGCGCGGTCATCGTCGTCTAGCGGTATGCCTTCGCGCATTTTGTGCACATTGGCGGTGGGATGAAACTCGTCGCCCTCTATCCACGGTAGGCCACGTGCCGCAGCCAGTTTGCGCGCTACGCCTGATTTGCCGCAACCGGCCACTCCCATCACCACAATCACTGTCATGGGCTTGAGTGTAATTTACCAGCTTGCTTTGTCCAGTGCCTAGATGACGAATTAGTGCTAGTACAACAACAAATACCCACCAACACGCAAGTTTAGTAGCTCAATTTTCCAGTTTCTCCGCTGCGTCCAGCGTGGGCAGCATCTTTCAGGGCTTTGGTCAACACACTGGTAATCACATTGGCAAAGTAGCTTGCGCCCCAGCTGGCGTAGCGCGCTTCGTCCTCTGGCGTTAATGCCAGCACGCCTGCGCACTTGCCCGTCGACGCAATCGCGCGTACAGCTTTTTCAATCGCGGCTTGCACCTCGGGGTCATAAAAGCGGTTCTCGTGGCCCATGCTGTGCGCCAAATCATTAGGGCCAATAAACACTGCGTCTACACCATCCACTGCGGCCATGGCGGCTGCATTGTTCACGCCTTGCATCGACTCGATCATGATGACCAAGGCCACGTGCTCGTTGCTGTGTGCGTTGCACGCTGGGCCGCCCATAGCGCCGTAGCCTGCTGCGCGTACCGAATAGGCCACACCCCGCTCACCGCTTACACCGGCAAAACCTTTAGCACGCGGGTAGCGTACTTTTTTAACAATGTCACGCGCCTGCTCTGGCGTGTGCACCATGGGGATTTGCACGCCGCCGGCGCCTGCGTCTAGCGTGCGGGAAATGTCTTGTTCTAGGCAGCGCACCAGTGCGGGCATGCCTGCGGCGCGGGCGGCACGCAACATATGGTCGGTGGTTTCTATACTGGCGCTGCCGTGCTCGTTGTCGATGATGGTGAAGTCATAGCCTGCGTAGGCTGTCATCTCCACCAGAATGGGTGAACACAGCCCGTTGAACAAACCGCGCATGGGTGTGCGGCTTTTGATGAGCTGGTTTAAACGGGTGTCAATGGGGTGTTGCATGGTGGTCATCATGATTTTTATTTGAACGTGTTTACTTCCACAATTGTGCACTGGCCAAGGCTGCGCCTTCGGCCATGCTTTTAAGTTTGGCGTACGCAATGGGTGGGTGCACTGAGCCAAAGCCTGCAAACGTGCCAAAGCCGCAATCGGTACCCGACATCACGCGGTCGCGGCCCACAATGCCTGCGTATTGCAGTAAGCGCTGCTTGATCAACTGCGGATGCTCAATGAAGTTACTGGTCGAGTCGAGCACGCCGGGACACAAAATTTTGTTCTCTGGCACTAGGCCTTTTTTCTGTGCATCACTCCACACTTCCCATTCATGCGCATGGCGCGGGTTGGCACCTTCAAACAAAATGGTGGCGGGTTTGGCTTTGCATACCAAGCCCAGCACGCGGTCTAGCCCAATGTCGTGGTGGTGCGGGCCTTCGTAGTTGCCCCAGCAAATATGCATACGAATTTTGTCTGCAGGCACGTTGCGCAAGGCATGGTTCAGCGCCTCGACCTGCAGGTTAGCGTTGCGTAAAAATTCTTCTTCTGTCGCGTCCCTAAATTTAATATGGCGGCCCATGCCCAAGTCTGGAGCGTCGATTTGTAAGTCTAGCCCTGCTGCTACGATGGCCTCATACTCAGTGGCCATGGCGTTGGCCAGTGCTTCAAGATATTTGCCGTGATCGGGGTAATAGTCGTTGGGCTGAAACACCGCAATTACGCCGGGGCTGGCGCTGTTCATAAAGCCTTTTTTTACACCGTGCGCTGCCATGCCTGCTTTGAGGTTCGCAATGTCTTTGTGCAAACCGCTCAAGTCTTTGACCGCAATCGGGCCACGGCAAATAGGCCGGTGGTATTTGGGTGTGGCACCCAGCTTGGCCAAGCGCTCTTTAAAATCTGGAAAATCGTCTAGGTCTTTGGGCGTGGCACGCGGCATCTCACCGATGACAAAACCTGTCAGGCGGTGGCGAATATACGTGGCGTAGCTGATCTTGCTCATCTCACCGTCGCTCACCACATCCACCTGCGCTGCTACCTGCTTGGCCACCACCTCGTTAGTCTCGGCAAGCATGATGCTGTCAAACTCAGCCTCTTTGTAATTCAGGCCTGAGTCTTGCGCAAAAAGTTGGTCAACCACGCGCTGCGGGCGCGGAAGGCTGCCAACGTGGGTGGTAAGAATGCGGTTGGTCATAGGGTCGTCCTTGGGCAAATGGGGTTTTTATTTTTTCTAGTGTCGCGTTATCTTTGCGATCGGTCGATGTAGCGTTTAGCACCTACATAGCCATTCGCATCATGCGTAATCCCCGCAGCAGCTGCGCGCTCCACCACATCGGGTGCCCACTCAATGCGCTTGCGTTCATCGCCCGGGGTCATCACCAACATGACTGCTTCAGTAGGGCCTGTGTTGCAGTAACTGCGCCACACATCTGCGGGCATGGCGTAGCTGTCATTACCTGGCGATGCACCTTGCGAGCCACCAATTGCTATTATTTTTATAGCTACTTGATCAATAGATACTTTGACTACAGGCTGATTTGATACATAAATCTCAACTTTGCCCTGATAAACTGCCAACACCTGCTTAGCCGCCAGCTGGTGCAGCGACACACTGCCACCGACCGGAATTTTCAGCCATTCAATCGAGAAACCATGCGAGTTCATGATGGGCGCAAGGTGGTTGCGCTCAGCGCTCATGCCGTGGCCAATCACTGGGGCCATCTGCGCACCGCAGCCTGGCAAAGCGCTGTCAAGCAAGGCACGCGGCGACCAGTCCAGCTCTGCAAACTTCACTACCCGCTGGCGCATCTGCGCAGCAGTCCAGGTGCGCAACTGGCTGACTTCCTCAGGTGTCATTGGCTGCAGGCGCTGCTTAGATTCGTCCCATTTGCCGCCTAAATGCTCGTCGATAATTTGGTAGTCTTCTGTCAGGTGCACACCTTGCTCGCGCGCTGCCTCTAGCGTGGCTGCGCCCCACAAAATACCGCCGGTGTCGTCGCGCCCCAGCGCGGTGAACATAAAACCTTCGCCTCCATCTGCTGTGCCCTGGCTTTGAAAGCCACGGTATATCCAAGTGGGGATGGAGGCGATATCGCCTTCGGCCAGCGGATATTCCAGGCGCTCGGGGTTAAAGCCCCAGTGCAAATGAAATCCGCCGCGTGTGCAGATAAACACTTCAGCGGTGAAATGCATGTGCGGCGGATTGATCACACCCGGCCCCATGGCCACGCCACCCACTTGAAAGCCATGCTTTTCGCGCAGGCTGACGGGTTGGTTAGGGTTTTGCGATACGCCAGGGCCGATCAACGCGTAATTCTTTTTTGGGCCGCAACCAGGAATGCGGTAGTCAATAAAAGCATCGGTGCTGTAGCGAAGCGTAGCGTACGGAATGAAGCGCGCTTGCAATTGCGCTGCTGTAAATTGGGTCATTCATTGATTCCTAATCTAGTGTTGCGCAAGGCATTAGCCTTTGACTGCGCCTTGCGTCAGCCCCGAGACAATTTGTTTTTGGAAGATCATCACCAAAATAATCAACGGAATCGTGATGCTGACTGCGCCCGCCACGCCTTGCATTAAAAAGGCTTCGCTTTCTGCGGTAATCGCGTTGGCTATGGCGGCAGGCATGGTCAACTTGTCTGCATTCACCAAAGATGAGCTGAGCAAAAAGTCGTTATAGGCTAAGAGAAAAGAAAATAAACCCGTGGTCACCACGCCCGGCCACATGACGGGGATGATTACTCTGCGAAACGCCTGAAAGCGCGAGCAACCGTCAACTAAGGCCGCCTCGTCTAACTCATTAGGAATGTTGACAAAAAAACTGCGCAACATCCAAATCGTAAAAGGCTGATTAATCGCTACGAGCACCAAGATGAGTGTGAGATATTCGTTACGCACGCCTAGCGCATCAAACATCACGTAAAACGAAGGCAGCAAAGTGGAGTGCGGCAACGACCTAAAAATCAGCGCGATGATGAGCAGCCAAAACCCCAATGCGCCTCGGTAGCGCGACAAGGCATAGCCTGCAAGACAGCCCACGGTAAGTGAAATGCTTACCGTGCCTACCGTGACGATCACGGTGTTGATGAAATTTTTATAAAACCCTTTATCAATCCACAGCGTGGTGTAGTTGTCAAAAGTAATGGGCGCAAACCACTTGATAGGAATGGAAAACGCGTCGACATATTGGCGCAGCGAGATAATCGCTGTCCACACTATGGGCAGGCTGGCTAGCACCAGCCAAAGCGCTAAGCCGCCGTAAATTAGTACTTGCCAACCAAGGTTTTTTTTCTTCATGGCATCACGCTGCGCGCCTTTGCTCTTTCCAGGTCTTCACGAGCAATGGAATGAGCAGCACAAAAATACCTAGGGTGGTTAGCACGGCGGCTGCACTGGCCTTGTAGGGGTTGGTTTCAGTCACTAAGGTGTAGTAAGTCAGGTACTGCACACTGGTAGTAAATGCGCCTTGGGTCAGCACCAGCACGGGCTCAAACACGCGGTAGGCATCCATCAAATGGATCAACGTGATAAATACGATCAGCGGCATCAAGTGCGGCAGCGTGACATAGCGCAGCTTTTGCCAGCGGCTGGCACCGTCGATGGTGGCGGCTTCTAGCGAGTCTTGCGGTACAGACTGCAAGCCTGCATACAGCACAATAAAAGCAAACGGCGCTGAATGCCAGACGCCATAAATAATAATGAGCAATCTGGCAGACCACGCCTCGGCCATCCAAAACACTGAAATACCAAACTGCGAAAGAAAATAAGGCACCAGTCCATTATCCCGAAACAACCATTTAATTGACAACGCAGCCACCACGGGTGTGATGATGAAAGGCATGAGCGACACAGTAATCAATGCACCACGCAAGCGCTGGGTGGAATGGTTCACGCCCAGCGCTACCAAAAACCCCAGCAGCAGCACAAATGGCGTGGTGACAAAGGTATAGAGCAGGGTAAAGCGCAAAGCGCCAAAAAATTCAGTCGCACGGTTACTGCTAGCAGTCTGCGCCGTGTCGCCCGGCGGCAAATCTGCTGTTGAGGTACTAGCTGCAACGGCAGAATCAATGCCCAGCACGCTGCGGTAATAATCCAAACCTACAAAACGGCACAGCGTGATGGGCTTGCCGTTGCTATCCACCTTCACGCGCTGCGTAATGCTTTCGCTGCTGCCAAATGGGCCGCTTTGCTGAACGGTCACGGTTTCCATGTCGGGCACGCAATTGCGCACCGACAGGTAAAACGTGACGATCAGCGGCGCGGCCATCAAGGCCACCATCAGCAGCACCGAGGGTGCTACAAAGCGCGCGAAGGTTTTAGTTTTCACAACCAGATAGCGAGAAGCTTATTTGATAAAGCCTTTTTCCATGGCCGCTTTGGTGTATGAAGCCGCAGCAGTATCTAAAGCAGCCTTTGGTGTCATAGCACCTGACAAAACATCAGGCAAAATTTTACCAATCTCGCCTTGCGCCAAGCTGAAATACGGCTCGGTAGGCCAAGTCGGAGCGCCGGCTTTGGCCGATGCAGAAACGCCGGTGCCAAAGCGCGTAGGCTGGTAGGCAGAGCGAATCCACACGGTCAGGTCATTGCCCTTTTTCATGGTTTCTTCGTCCAGTGCTTCCATCATCACTTGGAAAACAGTTTCGCGGTCGCCTGCGAGATTTTTAGGCATCACGATGCCGTCCCACCACAGGTGCGTTGCGCTTTTCCCGCCTGCCACCATGGCAGGGGCTGCAGCGAATTCCATCTTGCCTACAATTTTAGAAGCCGCTGGGTCATCCATGCGTGCAGCGCGTGTAGCCCACAACACGCCCATCGCGGCCTTGCCTTGCTGAAACTGGTTCATCACGTCATCGCTGTTAGAGGCCAGAAAGTTGGGGGTCATGTATTGCGTCATGGCGCGCATGTTCTCTAGCGCCTTCACCCCTGCTTCGCTGCTGAAGTCTGGCTGTGCACTACCTGCTTTAAAGAAGCGGCCGCCATTGCCGACAAACATATTGACAAACTCTACTTGGCTATCAAAGCCTTTGGAGAAGGTTTGCGCAATTGGAAACTCAATGCTCGGCTCTTTTTCTTTGAGCATTTTGGCCGCTGCCATCATGTCGCCGTACGTAGCTGGCGCTTTGATGCCGTGCTTGTCAAACAGGTCTTTGCGGTAGTACAAGTTTTGCGCGTTTTGCATAAACGCAATCGCCATGACTTGGCCGTTCACGCGCACCAGCATGTTTTCTTCAATCTTGTATTTGGCTTTGTATTTTTCTACCAAATCGGTCATGGGTTGAATTTGACCCAGCGCATTCAAGTTGGTAAATACACCGCCCGACACAACTGCTGCATCAAACGCAGACTTGCCTTGCGAAGCAAAGGCTTGCTCGGTTTCGGTACGCGCCTGCGGTGTCATTTTGAACTGCACCTTCAGGCCTCCTTGGGTGCAAGTTTCCATTTCTTTGGCAATGTGCGCCAAGGCTGGAAAGCTGGCACCGATGATATTGACTTCACCAGCTTTGACGCTTTGCAGCTTGTCACAACGTGCTTGCGCAATGCCGGGAAGAATAGCTAAAACGGCTGCGCTGGCTAAGAGCGAGCGGCGGATCAGGGTCGTTTTCATGGTGTTAACTCCAAAAAACCGGAAGATCATAAGGAACCCACGCGCAGCCGGTTCTGCGTGTGGGCATCGAACAAATAACAGCGCTGTGCATCTGCTTGAAAACTAAGCTGGCTGCCCATGCTGGTGCGAAAGTCTTTGCTGCCTCGGGCGGTGATGTGTTGGCCACCAGGTCGTATAGTGGTCAGCGTGGCATCTCCCGTCAGCTCAAACGAAAAAACGTCAGCCTGCATGTGGCTGTTGTCAGGGCTTGTGCTGATAGCTAGGTCTTCAGCGCGCACGCCCAGCACCATATCGGTCTGCGTTAAATGGCCAAAACCGGGCACACGCACACCCTGGGCTTCAAAAACGCCCGCATTCAACTGGCCTTGGATCAAGTTCATCGCCGGGTTGCCTATAAAGCCCGCCACAAACAAATTAGCTGGATCGTTATAAATTTGCTCGGGCGTGCCGATCTGCTGCACCTCGGCCTTGCTCATCACCACTACGCGGTCAGCCAAGGTCATGGCTTCAATCTGGTCATGCGTCACGTAGATGGTGGTAGTTTTTAGCTCGTGGTGCAAGTGCTTAATGTGCGATCGCATAGACACGCGCAGCTTGGCATCTAAGTTACTCAGTGGCTCGTCCATCAAAAACACTGCGGGCTGGCGCACAATGGCGCGCGCTAAGGCCACACGTTGGCGCTGGCCACCCGATAACTCTTTGGGGCGACGGTCTAAAAAATCCATCAGCTCCACTTTTTCAGCAGCGCGCTTGACAGCCGGATCGATCTGGGAGGCTGGCGTGCCGCGTATGCGCAGCGGAAAACTAATGTTCTCGTACACCGTCATGTTGGGATACAGACCATAGCTTTGGAAAACCATGGCTACATCACGATCTTTGGGCTCGAAGTCGTTGACTTTTTTGTCGCCAATCCAAATCTCGCCTTGTGTGGGGTCTTCAAGACCCGCCACCATGCGCATGGTGGTAGTTTTGCCGCAGCCCGAGGGCCCAAGCAGTACGAGAAATTCGCCATCGGCTACGTCGAGCGAAATTTCCTTCACGCCCACGGACGTTTTGCCGCCTGAGCTCCAAGACTTGGCGATAGATTTAAGTTGTACGCGAGCCATGTTGTTATTCAACCTTTGAAACGGTGCCATCCAGCACTTGCATCCACACGGCCACCTCGTCAATCAATACCCATTCGCGGTGCACTTGCCACTTGCCATTCACTTTGACAAACTCTGCATGGTTGATGCCCAAAATATCTAATGGCTTGCCCTGGGACACACCAAACTTGCCTTGCCCAACATGCAAGCATTTTAATCGCCAGCGCAGCGCTGCCCGTGGTGCGCGGCCCGCGCTGCTGCTGGCAGGCATGAAGGCGAGACTGTCGATCTCGAAGGTTGCTGCGCCCACTGTGCTTGCGTAGTCAGCATAAAAATTTTTAATCTCTGCGCGGCCGTAATGAATTGAATTGATAGGGCCTAGGCTGCAAGCGGCTTCGTCATACAAGGCCTCGTCAAAGCCTGCGCCTGTCAGCATGTGACCAACGCGGTCAGCATAGTTTTTGGCTACCGGTTCATCGCTGATCGGATTACGCCACCAAACTGGTGCGGCGGGTATTGGCAAAGGTAGTAACGGGCTACTGCGCACAGCCAGCCATTCACGCGCCAGGGCTTGTGGTGTCTTGCCAATTGCCACCGCTATCGCACCTTGGTCGCGCACCAGCCATTCATGCACGATGCGGTTGTCTTTGCACACGCAGTCGGCCACTGTGCGCACATGAATTTTTTTGTCTGTGGCTTGGCCAAAGTTACCATCGCCCAGGTGCGTCATGGTGCTGATGATGCGATGCGATGACAAAAAGCCAGCTTGCGCATCGCCCGCTTCAATCACGTCTTCAGCCAGTAATCGGCGATCTGGAAACTGCGCTAACGTCGCCTTGGTGCCGTCAATGACGGCTTGCACATCGGTACTGGCACCGCTGGGCGTGATCACGCCGCAAGGGTCGCTGTAGTAATCACGAATCGACTCAATCTGGCGGCCTTCCCAAATGCGATCTGTGATAACGCGGATGTAGTCATCTAAGTTTTTAAACTCAGCAGCAAAGCCTTGCATAGCAGCGCTGGCATGGAATGCGGATGTAGCGCTCATAGCGTTTTGCCTGTAGAGCCGCGTTCAATCAAACGCACCGGCAAGTTCACGTGTTGCGCGGGTAGGCTGTCGTCGTTGATTTGCGCCAGCATCACTTGCGCGGTGGCTTCAATCATGGCCTGCGCATCTTGCTCTATGCTGGACAGCGAATAACCTGCCCAAGATGCTTGGGGCACGTTGTCAAAACCCATCACGGCTACATCTTGCGGCACCATTAAACCCAGCTCGCTGCGCAGCACATCCATCACCGCAATGGCCATGTGGTCGTTAGCCACAAAGACGGCGTTAGGGCGCTGCTGCGGATCACGCCCCTGAAACATTTGCCGCGCTGCCGTCTGCGCACCTTCAAAACTGTAATGCCCCACAGCACGGGCAAACACGCGTTGACCATGTGCCGCCAGCTCGGCGTTGTAGCCGGCTTCGCGGTCACGGTTGGTCGACGAATCTTCCATGCCTGCGATGTAGCCTATGCGCGCATACCCAGCAGCGATCAAAGCGCGTGCGGCCATGCGGCCACCGGCTACGTTATCGCTGGCGACCGAGCTGACCGTGCCGCCCGCTTGCGCGATGCGGTTAAACAGCAATACCGGTATGCCTCCATCAGCGCAGTCCTTAGCCAAGCCCGACGACAGTGTGGCGCTAAGCAGTACGATGCCGTCCACATGGTATTGCATGAGTTGCAGCAGCAGTTCATCTGCCTCTTGCCGTGCCTGCGCGATAAATAGCAGCACATGGTAGCCATCGCCCTGCAAACGCTTGGACAACTTTTCAATCACAACAGGGTAAAACTGATTGTCTAAATACGAAGCCACCACCGCGATCATGCGGCTCTTGCGCGTGATCAGCGTGCGGGCAATGGCGTTGGGGCGGTAGCCCAGCTTGCGCGCTGCCTCCATCACCTTGCCACGAGTAGCCTCGGCCACACTGGCACCCGGGGTGTAGCTGCGGCTTACCGCAGACTGGCTTACGCCCGCCAGCTTGGCAACATCCACAGAGGTAGCTACCTTGACCATGCTTTAACTGGCTGTCCAACCGCCATCGAGCATAAGTGCGCTGCCCGTCATCAGGCTAGACGCATCACTGGCCAAAAAGACGACAGCACCCATAATTTCTTCCAGCTTGCCCACTCGCCCGAGTGCAATTTTGTTGACGACAAAAGATTTGAATTCTGGGTCAGCCAGCATGGGCGCGGTGAGTTCAGTTTCAATGAACGTGGGGCAAATGGAGTTAACGCGAATACCGTGGGGGCCAAGCTCCCAGCCCAGTGTTTTGGTCATGCCTTCCAGCGCATGCTTACTTGCGCAATACAGCGTGCGCTTAGGGCCGCCCACATGGCCCATTTGCGAAGAAATATTGATCAAGCTGCCGTGTTGCTTTGCACCTTTCAGTGAGCGCGCTGCAGCCCGCAGCACATAAAAAGCCGCTTTGATGTTCAGGTCAATCACGGTGTCCAGATCGTCGTCGGTGGCGTCTTCAATCAGCTTGGTGCGCGTGGTGCCTGCATTGTTCACCACGATGTCAAATGGGCCGTGCTGCTTGAACAAGCTCTCCACCGCAGCACTGCCCGTCACATCTAAAGTGGCATACGAAATTTTAGAACTTTGTTGTCCGCTAGCTTTTTGAATATCTGCACAAGCAGTTGTTAAGTCAACAGCGTTTCTGGCCACAATCATCACCTGCGCGCCCGCCTGCACCAGTGCGTGCGCGGCAGCCAAACCGATTCCCTTGGAGCCACCAGTGACCAAGGCGCGCTTACCATCGAGGCGAAAGCTGGGAGTTTGCATGGTGTGGCCTAGCGATTAATCTACCAATGCAGGCACAGGCTGGTACCAAGGTACATCCGCTCGCGTACCGTAGCGGCGCACGCGGATATTGGCCTGTTCGCCATGGCCTGCAAAATTTTCCATATGGCACAGGCGCGAGCAGTACTCGCCAATCAAGGCACTGGCCTCGTTGGTTGTCACGCGCTGGTAGGTGCAGGTTTTAAGAAACTTGCCTACCCACAAACCGCCGGTGTAGCGCGCAGCTTTGTTGGTGGGCAGTGTGTGGTTGGTACCAATCACTTTGTCGCCAAAGGCTACGTTAGTGCGCGCACCGATAAACAGTGCACCATAGTTTTGCATATTGTTAGCAAACCAATCATCACGCGAGGTCATGATTTGCACATGCTCAGAAGCCAGCTCGTCGGCTTTGGCCAACATTTCTTCGTATGTGTCGCAAATGATGATCTCGCCAAACTCGGCCCAGCTTTGTGTGGCGATTTCTGCGGTGGGCAAAATTTTCAGTTGACGCTCTACTTCAGCCAGCGTGTCTTTGGCCAACTTTTCGCTATTGGTCAGCAGCACTGCGGGTGATGTGGGGCCGTGCTCGCCTTGGCCTAGCAAGTCCACTGCGCACATCTCGCCGTCTACCGTTTCATCTGCAATCACCAAAGTCTCGGTAGGCCCTGCAAACAGGTCAATGCCCACGCGGCCATACAGCTGGCGCTTGGCTTCGGCCACATACATATTGCCAGGGCCTACCAGCATGTCCACGGGCTTGATGGACTGCGTACCAATGGCCATGGCAGCGACGGCCTGTATACCGCCCAAAGTCAAAATTTCATCAGCCCCTGCAAAATGCATGGCCGTAACGATGGCCGGGTGCGGTGCACCATGGAATGTAGGCGCTGTGGACACAATGCGCTTTACACCAGCTACCTTGGCTGTCAGCACGCTCATATGTGCTGAAGCAATCATGGGGTATTTGCCGCCTGGCACATAGCAGCCCACTGCGCTCATGGGTATGTGTTTGTGCCCCAAAACTACGCCAGGCATGGTCTCGACTTCGACCTCTTTCATGCTGTGCAACTGCACGGTGGCGAACTTGCGGATTTGCGTTTGGGCAAACTTAATGTCTTCTGTCTCGCGGGCTGATAAGGATTTGACGGCTTTTTCAATATCGGCCTGAGATAAACGAAAATCTACCGGGTTCCAGTTATCAAACTTTTGGCTGTACTCGCGCACCGCGGCGTCGCCGCGCGCTTCAATGTCTTTCAAAATGCCCTCTACTGTGGCACGCACTTTGACGTCGGCATCAGACTTGGATTGGGCATCTTTGCCCTGTTTGAGGTAACGGATCATAGACGGTGCCCTGAAGATAAATATCTAACTGCAATCGTATGCAGTTTAGGCAAATCTAGATATTGTGAATTTAGGGTTTTCCCGACATATACCAATTTAATTGGCTTGAAACTACTTTTAATTGTGCGTTGCTTGCGCATGTCGCATACGCTTGCAATAATTGCAATATGCAAGATCTTCAAACTGCCAAATCTATCGTCTGGGCTGCCCTACAGGCCCTGCCAGGCAACAGCGCTGCTGGCCCCACGGCGCAAGACGCTGCCCCTGCGCTGGCACAGTACTTTGCCGCTGACTGCCAGTGCCATGTGTTTCACCCCATCAACCAAGTGCACGGCATAGAAGCGATGAACGCACAGTTTTGGCAACCCTTATTGCGCGCCATGCCTAACCTAGAGCGGCGCTCGCAGCTGTTTTTTGCAGGCGAGTTTGACGGGCGCTTTTGCGGCGGCGCAGGCACGTGGGTCACAGCCCATGGTTATTTGTGCGGCACGATGGTGGCCGACTGGCTGGGCATACCAGCCACTGGCGACACGGTGTATGTGCGCATTGGTGAGTTTTACCGTGTGGAAGGCGGCAAAATTGTGGACGCGCGCATTTTGCTAGACCTGGTGGATGTGATGCGCCAAGCCGGCATTGAAGTGCTGCCCCAAAGCACCGGTGCACGGCTGATAGTGCCTGGCCCCCAGATGCAAGACGGCTTGCTACACACACCGCAAGACGCACAGGCAGCACGCGAGTCAATGGACAGTCTAGACCGCATGATTGGCGGGCTGACGTCGTTTAATCAAAAAGATTTGAAAAGCATGGGCATGCACGCTTTTTGGCACCCCGAGATGATGTGGTACGGGCCGTGTGGCATTGGCACTTCGCGTCAAGTGGACGGGTTTCAAATGCACCATCAAAAACCGTTTTTGCACGCTTTTCCTGACCGCAAAGGCGGTAACCACATAAGCCGTATTAGCGAGGGGCATTACATTGCATCGACTGGTTGGCCTAGCGTGCATGCTACGCACATGGGCGACTATCTGGGTGCAACCGCTGCTGGCAAACCCATCACCATGCGTGTGGCTGACTGGTGGCGGCGTGAGGGTGATGTGCTGCGTGAGAATTGGGTGATGATTGATTTGCCGGATCTGTTGTTGCAGATGGGGCTGGATTTGTTTGCTCGGATGGCTGAGCAAGTAGCACGGCAGCCTACGCGCAGTTGATGTTCTTTTTCTAGAGCGCAGCCTGCTGCGCCGTAGGGCTGAGGTCAAGCGCGAGGATTGCAGCTTTGATTGAGGAAACTACAAACCACGCCCCGCGTTCCTTCACTACTAAATCGACCAGGGTGAAGCGGTGAGAGCGTATCGCCGCCCGTCCAAGGTAAGCAAGGACACCATGCATTGCAGAAGGGGAGTCAATCAAAAGCAAGATAATCCAAAAATACTATGAATTTAATAGCGAACTAAGCAATAAATACTTGGACTACAAGCACTTTTGTCTAACTAAGCTACTGAAACCCACGCTCTAACGTACGAATCACCTCGTCGGCAAAATCAGCATAACTCATCGGCCCGTCAGGCCGCAGCCAAGTGAAGGTCCAGTTGATCATGCCCATCAGCATCATCGTGATGGCGGTTTGGTTAGCGTCGGTCAAACGGTCTGGGTAGGCGCGGCGCAAAAAGCGGGTGAAGGCGCTGACGATGTCGCGTTGGCGTTGCAAAATTAGATCGCGCTGTGACTTGCCCAGCACGCCTGCCTTTAAATCATCGGCAACATCACTTAAAAATTTGGTGTCGTTCAGCAGCGCCACATGCCGCGTGGCGGAGCTTTCGTATTCGATTAAGAACGCTCGCACCAGCTCGTGCAGGGCCTGGCGGTCATTGAGTTTTTTGCGCTGCGCTTGGGCTTCGGTCTCGCCCACAATGGCCAGCAGGCGCTGGGTGTAGCGGTCTAGCAGGTCAAACAGCAAGGCCTCTTTGCTGTCGTAATAATGGTAAATGCGCGCTTTACTTGCACCCACTTTGGCTGCCACTGTGGCCATGCTGGTGGCGCTGTAGCTTTGGTCGGCAAAGCACTGGGCGGCTGCGTCCAAAATGCTGTCGCGCTTTAGGTGGTGGTCGGCAGACTGGGGGCGGGCCATGATGATGAACAGCGTGTGTGAATTTTGTTTTCTGCAACGCGCGGTTTTTCTAAAGGCTTAGTATGGGTTGGCGTAGCCTAGGCTGCCCAGCAGCAAAATCTCTAGTGCTTCCATCGTAGAAGCATCTTTTTCATTGGTCTCATGGTCATAGCCCTGCGCATGCAGCGTGCCATGCACGATCAAATGGGCGTAGTGCGCCTCAAGCGTTTTGCCTTGCTGCGCGGCTTCAAGTGCCACCACCTGGGCGCACAGCACCAGGTCGGCCATTACTACGGGTTCTAGTGCGTAGTCAAAAGTCAGCACATTGGTGGCGTAGTTTTTTTTACGGTACAAATTGTTCAGGCGCTTGGCTTCAGGGGCGGCTTCAATGCGCACCGTAATTTCACCAACACCTTGCACAGCGTGTTGCACCCAACGTCTAACGCGGGCGCGGGTTAGCACGCTGCGCAATGCAGGTGTGCCAGTGGCATCGCCAAACTGCAGGCTCACGCTGCTTTGCAAAGAGGTTTTAATCATCAAATATGCCTGTAGTCCAAGTATTTACTGCTCAAGCAGCTATGCTAATTATAGCGTTTAGCTACTCTAGCTTATTTTTTGGCTGCATCGTAGGCGTCTACGATGCGTGCCACCAGCGGGTGGCGCACCACGTCGGCACTTGTAAAGCGGCTGTGCGCAATGCCCTGCACGCGGCGCAGCACCACATCGGCCTCTACCAAGCCGCTGGTTTGTTCATGTGGCAAGTCGATCTGGCTTACGTCGCCCGTAATCACTGCTTTGCTGGCAAAGCCGATGCGGGTTAAAAACATTTTCATCTGCTCAGGCGTGGTGTTTTGGGCCTCGTCCAAAATGATAAAGCTGTGGTTCAGCGTGCGCCCGCGCATAAAGGCCAGCGGCGCAATCTCGATCTGTTGGCGTTCAAACGCTTTAAGCACTTTATCAACACCCATCAGCTCATACAGCGCGTCATACAGGGGGCGCAAATACGGGTCCACCTTTTGCGTTAAATCGCCCGGTAAAAAGCCCAGTCGCTCGCCCGCCTCTACCGCTGGGCGGGTCAGCACAATGCGCTGCACGCTGCTGCGCTCTAGCGCGTCCACCGCGCTGGCCACGGCCAAATAGGTTTTGCCAGTGCCTGCCGGGCCAATGCCAAAGGTGATGTCGTGGTTGGCAATGTTGTCTAAATACGTAGCCTGGTTGGGTGTGCGGGCGCGCAGGTCTTCGCGGCGGGTTTGTAGCGTGCTGGTGCCGTCTGCGGTCATACCTGCATCGCCTGCCATCATCAGTTGCAAAGTTTCTAGGCTGATAGGTCGCGCAGCTATCTCGTACAGGGCCTGCAGCAGCTCCATGCCGCGCGTGGCGGCGGCTTTGGTGCCGTCCACCTTAAACTGCTCATGGCGATGGGCAATTTTCACACCCAGAGACTGCTCAATGCGGCGCAGGTTTTCGTCTGTGGGGCCGCACAAGTGGCCAATACGGGTATTGTTGCTAGGAGAGAAAATATGGCGAATAATCAAGCGAATAATCCTGTTAGAAGCTACCATCTTAGCTAAAACTGCAACACACAACACTACAACGGCAGCAAAACACCCATGATTGGCAAACTTACCGGCACCTTAGCCGAAAAAAATCCGCCCCAAATCATTGTGGACTGCGGTGGCGTAGGCTACGAGGTGGACGTGCCGATGAGCACGTTTTACAACCTACCCAGCCTAGGCGACAAGGTCAGCCTGCTCACCCACTTTGTCGTGCGTGAAGATGCGCAAATTTTGTTTGGCTTTGGCACCGCACAAGAACGCATCACCTTTCGCCAGCTCATCAAAATATCTGGCGTTGGCCCCAAGATGGCGCTGGGCGTATTGAGCGGCATGAGCGTAGGCGAGCTAGCCCAAGCCGTCACCCTGCAAGACGCTAACCGCCTGACCAAAATTCCCGGCGTCGGCAAAAAAACTGCCGAGCGCTTAATGCTAGAACTCAAAGGCAAGCTGGGTGCCGACATTGGCATGCCCACCAGCGCTGCCAACGACAACCAAGCCGATATTTTGCAAGCCCTGATCGCGCTGGGCTACAGCGACCGCGACGCGGCGTTGGCACTGAAGGCACTGCCGCAGGACTGCGGAGTGAGTGAAGGAATTAAGCTAGCGCTTAAAGCTTTGGCTAAATAGTTTAACGAAAGGGTGATATGAATTTTTGTAACAGTCTCAGGTACCTAATTGTCAGTTTGTCAGTGGTGTTGGTGGGTTGCGCTGCATCGCCTTATCAAAAAGAAAATAAGCAGCTCAGTGATAGCAATCTCTCCAAACAAGTAGCGCAAGCCAAGCAGCAAATAGAAGCCAGCAAAGAACCGCGCATCCTGTATGCTGGGTTTGCCATGCATGCGCAGTCGAAGGCGTTTCGGCAAGATGTGCTGCTGGCCAGTAAAGCTGTGCTCAGCATGGACCCGAATGCCGTCGTTTTTAAACTATCCAACCCAGTAGTAGGGCAAGACGCAGATTTCCCTTATGCTACGCGCGAGAATATTGAGCAAGTCATCAACGAATTGAGCCGCTTAGCAAGGCCACAAGACAAAATAGTGCTGCTGTTTACTTCCCACGGCAACAAAGGAATTTTAGCCGTCAACGCTGGCAATCAAGATTACCAACCGGTTAGCGCCTATGACCTGGGAAATTGGCTGAGCAAGTTAAATGGCAAGCCTGTGGTTTTGGCTTTATCTGCTTGTTATTCGGGCTCATTCGTTGACCCACTAAAAAACATCAACCGTATTATCTTGACTGCAGCAGACAAAGACCGCAACTCTTTTGGCTGCAACTACCAAAGCTCCAACACCTTTTTTGTTGAAGAGACTTTTGGGCCAAGCTTTGATTTGAATAAATCATTACTTGAAGTTTTTGACGTTGCGCGCACCAACATAGAACGCAAAGAAAAGCGCATGAACTTGAGTCCGTCTTCTAATCCTCAAATTGAAGTCGGTGTCGCTTTGAAAAAACTTGCATCCACCCCCTTGTCAAAGTTGCGGGACACAGCTGTAGAGTGAAAGCGACTTAAATTCATAATTTTTCAGCCTAAGTTCAATAAGTTGCAGATCGCATGACTGTGTTCTGACAATTGATCTTGTAAAGAGTAAAGTAATACCGTAAAATTCAAGCATTACCTTGCGGAATTCACGATGACCACACTAACCAGTAAAGGCCAAATCACCTTGCCCAAGCCACTACGTGACAGGCTTGGATTAAAAACGGGCGCGCAGGTTGATTTTGTAGTAAACGACAAGGGTGAAATCGTGTTGAAGCCTGCTAAAAAGCCTTTGCCAAAGGCCGCGCAAGCTTATCGCGCTGCGTTGCTTGCCGTTAGCGGCACAGCTGACAAGCGTTTTGCGACCACTGATGAATTTATGCGGTTCGTCCGCGGTTAAACGCTGCCATGGGACGAATACTGGTAGACACCAATGTGCTGGTCGATGTGTTGCAACGCGACCCCCATTGGTTCGAATGGTCTGTAGATCAAATGGCCCTGCACAGCATGACACACACCCTGTGCATCAACCCAATTATTTATACCGAGCTAGCTCAACGGTATGAAAGCCGATCTCAACTGGATCGCGTTATCACCAAGCTCAAACTAAGTTGGCTTGAACTGGATCGGGACACCTTGTATTTAGCCTCGCAGGCATATGCCGTATATCGCAAGCGTGCGGGCAGTGAAAGTAATGTATTAGCAGATTTTTTTATTGGTGCGCAGTCCTTGCAACAGCGCTGCAAGCTCATGACGCGAGACATAAAGCGATACCAAACCTATTTCCCCAATGTCGAATTGATAAGCCCAGCAGTAAATTGAATGACGATCCAAACCGATAACTTCTCATTGCCTGAGCGCGCAAACAACCGCGTGATTTCGGCTACGCCTGATTCGCCCAAAGAAGAAGCTATTGAGCGGGCGCTGCGCCCCAAGCTGCTGGACGAGTACGTGGGCCAGGCCAAGGTGCGAGAGCAGCTGGAGATTTTTATTGGCGCAGCTAAAAAGCGCAGCGAGGCGCTAGACCATGTGCTGCTGTTTGGGCCGCCGGGATTGGGCAAAACGACACTCAGCCACATCATCGCGCATGAGCTGGGTGTGAACCTGCGGCAAACATCCGGGCCGGTGCTAGAAAAGCCCAAAGACTTGGCGGCGCTGCTGACGAATTTAGAAAAAAACGATGTCTTATTTATTGACGAGATTCACCGCTTGTCACCTGTTGTAGAAGAGATTTTGTACCCTGCGCTAGAAGACTATCAAATTGATATCATGATTGGCGAGGGGCCTGCTGCACGTTCTATAAAATTAGATTTACAGCCCTTCACACTGGTAGGTGCCACCACCCGCGCAGGCATGCTGACCAACCCACTGCGTGACCGCTTTGGCATTGTGGCGCGGCTAGAGTTTTATAGCGCTGAAGAACTGGCACGTATTGTCAAACGCAGTGCCGAGCTGCTGAAAGCGCCGACTGACGAAGAAGGCGGTTTTGAAATTGCCCGCCGTTCGCGCGGCACACCGCGTATCGCCAACCGCCTGCTGCGCCGCGTGCGCGACTATGCAGACGTTAAAGGCAAAGGCATCATCACGCTTGACATTGCCAACCTCGCACTCAAAATGCTGGACGTTGACCCGCAAGGCTTTGACATCATGGACCGCAAACTGCTCGAAGCCGTCATTCACCGCTTTGACGGCGGCCCCGTGGGCCTGGACAACATTGCCGCCAGCATTGGCGAGGAGCGTGACACGATTGAAGATGTGATCGAGCCGTTTTTGATTCAGCAAGGCTTTTTGCAGCGCACCCCGCGTGGGCGTATTGCAACACTGGCAGCGTATAAACACTTAGGTGTCGTGCCGCCAAAGGTCGCGGGGGGCATGTTTGATGATGCATGACATCCCAGTTCAATCTTCTCCAATACACAGCGCGGAGAACTCGAGTGCTTACGCGATTAAAACATTACTGTTGCTTGTAATTGGTTTACCGATTGTCTTTCAAGGCACTTTGGCGATTGCTGTCATGATAGGTATTGGGATAAAAATCACCGGAAACGCTTACTATATTTTGTTTGCCGTCACTATCTTGATGACCGGACTAATTGGCTATTGGTATGCACAATATGCAACTTTACCAACCACGTTTATTGCACGTTATCTACCAGTAATAGCTCCTGTATTCGTGACCTGTGTAGTTTGGACGATTAGCGTATATTTGAACGGCGGTGATTTAAGTCAAATGCGCCACAACCGCGCAAATCTGATTTTTCTTCCATACTTTACGCTGATGTTTTTTACTATGCTGGGCAACCCCAGCTGGCATCTACCAGTTGCAAGCACTTTACTCAACTGCAGTTTTATTCTATTTTTTATGTTGGGCAGCCGTCGCCTGAAGCTTGACAACTATCGTGGTCGTGCGACTGTATGCGCCAGTCTCATCGCATTGGGCTTTGTACTGATTTGGCAATTCACCCATAACCAAAGCACATTGGTTAACGACACAATCGCGGGCGAAAGCTTGTCTGAAGAAGTTGACTTGAGTATTTACCGGCCTTTTGCAATCGATAACAAATTGGTACGCGTACAACCGCCGCCCGCATTACGCTTCAAGAACGATGATGCTCCGCGTTTAGACGGTGCTACTGCGGCGTACCCAGTGTATGCAGCTGCTGGACAAGCTTTATACGCCCCCGAAATTGCGGATAGTAAGATCAGAAGTAGTAAAACAGGGGAGGCCTATAAGCGTTTAATCGAAGGCAAAGTCGATTTGATTTTTGTGGCGCAAGCATCACATGAACATAGACAAATGGCGCAAGAAAAAGGCACTCCCCTCAAGTTCACGCCCGTTGCCAAAGAAGCTTTTGTATTCTTGGTCAATCAGAGCAATCCCGTTCATAACCTAACAATCGATCAATTGCGCGGCCTATACACCGGCCGCATTAATGATTGGGTTGAATTGGGTGGCAGTAAAAGTGCCATCACTGCATTCCAGCGCCCCGCTAACTCGGGAAGCCAAACTGTCATGGAAGCCAGAGTTATGCAGGGTGAAAGAATGCGCTCGCCGCTACAGGAAGAAAAGGCGCGAGGCATGGGAGGACTGGTACGGCAAGTCGCCTCGTACCGAAACTCAACCCAAGCTATTGGCTATTCTTTCAGGTACTACACCACACGCATGAAGAACGAGCAGACTATTCGCTTACTTTCAGTTAACGGGGTCGCGCCTACCAATGAAAATATTTTAAGCGGCACCTACCCTTTGACGGTAGACCTTTACATGGTAACTGCGGGTGAGCCTACTCCTTCCGCACGAAAATTGATGGATTGGATGCTGAGCAAGCAGGGACAAAAAATGATTGAGGATACTGGCTACGTACCCTTACGCTAACGCATCTGCATTACTCGCTATATTTCAGCCCCATCACTTCTTACGCAACGTCAAATTGCATGGCTAAGAAAAAAAAGCTCTCTGACAAGCAGATGGAAGGCAGGCGCCGGTACTATGGACAGGCCTGGCACCACCGAAGCCCACCGTCTGAGCTTAAGCAAGCCAGCAGCACGCCTGGCGCTCAGCGAGTGATTCAGTCGTGCATGTTGGCCAGCTTGGTGTGCGCTATGGTTTGGTACGCCATTGCAGCGATAGTGCATGGCAGTGCGTCTATTTTTATCGTTGTAGGTTTTATGACCATCGATGGTTTTGCTGCTATCACCTATGGCATCAGTGTTTTGCTGCTGGCCGCTGGTTATGCATTGCACGTGCACGAGCGGCACTGGCCCCGCTACAAGCCTGACCAATACCGCCAGCTGCGACGCACAGCCTATTGGACTGCTGCGGTGTTTTTATGTTTAGCCCTGCTGGTATTTTTATTGAGCTTTAAGGTCTTGCCTGAGCTACAACGTGCCCTTATCGCACCGCAAGCTAGCTGGCCGCTGTGGCCTACTGCGGCCAGCTGGCGTGCATTTTTATATTTCTCGCAAACCCATTTATTTCACACCATTTTGATCACTGGCGTAGCGAGCTTTGCAGTGGCGATAGTCTTTATGAAACTGACTTGGATACGCTTTAGTTTTGTGGGTTACGCAGCGGGTACTTTGTCGTTTGCAGCGTATTTTTTGGGCGATGCGTCTTACCAATATGCTGTAACGCGCAGACTGGCGCAACTACAAAACCCTGACTTCATGGCCCACTATCTGCAGCAACCGGCGCAGGCGAATGCTTGGATATCGGTGTGCCAGTCCATAGGCTGGGGGGCCATGGCCATTGGGCTACTGTTTTTATGGAGCGCTTGGGGCTACTCTAAGGCTGAGATTGCGTTAGCTGCAGTAAGAGCAGAGGCTAGTTAAAACCGAAAAACTCTCACTGGTACTGCGCAAAGCTAAGCCCCTGCGCTGGTGGCGATATTTTTTAAGTCAAAGCGCCACGCGCACTGACTGTGATGATGCTCTCTACCACGCCATGCTGCAAGCCACCACGCACGCCCACCATGTGTTGGTGCAAATTAACAGTGGGGTCACAATGGCCCGGAATCAACCACACCGTATTGCCCAGCACGGGCAGTTGGGTACCGCGCAAAATACCGTGCTCGTCGCCACCGTTGCTTACAGTCCAGTCGGCTTGGTGGCCTGCCCACACTGTCGGCATGCCCGAATCTACTGCATAGCTTTTATGGCCTGCGTCCACCACGGCACGGCTGTCTTGGGCCGTGTGGGTGCAGCTGATGACTTGGGATTTGATAAACAGCGCATGCTCAAACTGCGGCTGCGCAGGGTCATGTTCATTGCTGGCGTAATCAGCGTCCATAAACAAATACGAGCCTGCTTGCAGCTCGCCATACACGCCGCTGCTAGCCTCGCAACCAAAGGTGCCTGTGCCTGCACCAGTCACCAAGGGCACGGTAAAGCCTGCTGCACCCAGCGCTGCTGTAGTGCGCTGCACGTCCAGCAGCACTGCGGCCATGGCAGCGCGCCGCTCGGCCACACTGCGCACATGCTGTGCACGACCATGGTACGCCTGCAGCCCTGCAAAACGTAAGCTACGGTGTTGCGCAATGGCCTGCGCTAATGGCACCACAGCATCGCCCGGGGGCACGCCACAGCGCGCTTGGCCTACGTCAATTTCCATAAAAACATCTAACACGCTGGCACCACCGTGCTGCGCCATGGCGTAAGCTATGCGCTGCACACCTAGCAAGCTGTCTACAGCCAAGGCTAATTGGCCACCATGGCCAGACAAGCTCAAGCACAGCTGTGCAAGTTGCGCGCATTTGGTTGGCGCGATCACTTGGTTACTGACATAGATATTCGTCACCCCACTAAAAGCCAAGGCCTGCGCTTCTGACGTTTTTTGTACGCACACACCGACGGCGCCAGCTTGCATTTGCAGCAAAGCCAATTGCCCTGATTTGTGCATCTTGGCGTGTGGCCGTAAGCGCACGCCGTGCTGCGTGGCAAAAGCTTGCATGGCGTGCAAATTGCGCTCCATTGCGTCCAGGTCTAGCACCAGTGATGGTGTGTCGATAGCTGCAACGCTTTGGTTTATCAAGGGGTGTTTCAACATACTCGACGTGATCAACAATAGAAAGTATGCAGCAGATTAGTTTCAGCGCGTAGGCACTGAAGGCATACCACCGCCGCTGGGCACAGAGGGCATACCGCCTGAGGGCGCACCATTGCGGCCGCCTGCACCGGGAATGCCAAAAGGTACAGGCAAAGGCTCATTCACATTACCTGGGCCGCCAAAGACGTTTTTGTTGATTTCGTTTTGTACGCCTTGCATTTGACGCTGCTGGTTTTGCTGCGGTGTCAAGCGCGAGCCTGCACCGGGTATGAAGCCGTCGCCACCGATATTTTTAAAGATGTCTTGCAGATTTTGGCCCTCGCGCATCAGCCCGCGGTCAATCAGGCCGCGCTGCATGATGGCGTCTTGGTTATTGCGGTGCTGAACCAAGTCGTTCTCGTACTGGCCACGTACGCGCAACAAAAAAATGGGCATCTGCTGCTGGGTGTACACCTTGGGCAAAAAAGCATCAATAGGGATATAAGCCGCTTGGCCGACCACTACATCGACACTGCCTTTGGGGGTTTCCAGCGTGGTGGCGCCTTCGTACACCACGTTGTGGGTACCGGCCTCTTCGGGGGTTTCGGCGTCTTCGGCGGTGTAGAAGATCACCTCGTGGTCGGTGCCGCGCACGCCTATGGTGGCAGTGGGCGTGGTAATGCGGTAGGCCTTGGGGCGGGTTTTAGCAATCCAGCCCGTCACCGTGCGCAGGCTGCCTGTGATTAAGCTGATGAGTGAGCTGTCGCGGCTGTTGCCGTTGGCAGCATACTCAGTAATTTTCAAGCGTGAATTTGGGCGCACCGCCAGGTAAGCGCCGTCGGCCAGGGTGGCATGCATTTCACTGTCCTCGTCTGTCTGGACGGTGTCGCCCACCTGCAGTGCCATGCCAGGGGTGCTACTGCGGGGTACGCCTTTGATGGAAGTGACGGTGACGGTGCCACTGAGCAAGTCTACCGTGCCGATGGCGGTACTGCTAGCTGTACCGGTAGCTGCACTGGATGCTGCGCGGGCGGCGGGCGCTTTGGGCGCAGTGCTGCTGGGCTTGGTTTGCGCCCACACTGTGGCGCACAGGCCTAGCAGCAGCGCTAGTACGCTGGTACGCAAAATGGTCATACGGTCTCCGGCTTGTATCTTTGTGTCGCCTATTCTCGCAGTTAGCGAGACCGCGGGCTAGGTGATTTTTGGCACTTTGGCCACTTAAGCCGTGCGGTCGTCCAAAGTCGCTGCGTCAAAATCAGCGTTATCAATGTGCGAGGTATCGGCCCAGCCAACCAAGGTCAGGCTGTGGCCGTTCCACAGCAGGCGGTTAATCGCTGCGTTGTGCAAGTCCCAGCTGCGTGCGGCCTGAATGTCTAACCCGGTGGCAACGCGGTACAGCACGTCCATCACCCCGCCGTGGCTGACGATGACGATATGCTGGCCCACATGCGCCTGCGCTAAGCCCTGCACACATTGCACCACACGCTCGCGCAGGTGCAGCAGCGACTCGCCACCGGGTGGGGCAAAGTCAGGCACGCGCTTGCGCCAGTGCAAAGCCTGTTCAGGAAAACTAGCCTCAATCTGGGCAAAGGTACTACCTTCGAAGCTGCCAAAGCCACGTTCGCGCAAAGCTTCGTTGGTCTGCACCTCTAAGCCATGGGGCTTTGCCACTGACAACGCGGTGTCATAGGCACGCCACAGGTCGCTGCTGTAGACCACGTCAATATCATCGCCCGCCAGCGCCTGGCCTGCACGCTCAGCTTGCCAGCGGCCTTTGGCATTTAAACCAATGTCTAGCTGCCCCTGAATGCGGGTGTCGACGTTCCAAGCGGTCTCGCCATGGCGAATGGCGGTGATTCGGGTACTGTTCATCAGTGGGTGTTCACTATGTTTTTAATAGCTATATAAGTAATAGATACTTGGACTACAAGCCTATTTGATAGGTTTTTTGTCTTCTACAACGTTATTTTCAGCTGCGCTGATCTCAACGCTCACGCGGCGCGTGCCTGCAGGCGGCGTAGGAAAGCCCTGCAGCGCAGCGTCCAGCATGGCGGGCAGCACGGCAGCGCTGTCGGCCCATCGGCCCTCATGGCGTGCGCGGGTCTCATACACCACCTGATTTTTTGCCACATCGCGCAGCACCAAGAACACCTCGCGTACGAAATAGGGTTGCGGATAATAACCGTAGCCGGACGGCAAGAAAATCCCGTCCGCGTAAGCGCCGCCATGCCGGTGGCGGCTGCCCACGCCTATGGAGATAAACGCGCCGCCTGCCCAAGGCGCGCCATAGGGGCCCGCCAAGGGCGCACCCCAGCCGTCCCAAGCCAGGCCATCGGTACGCTGCATAGACAGCGTCATTTGCACGCTGTAGCGCGCCCCTGGGCTGCCCGGTGCGTCACCCACGCGCTGTAAACCCAGCTTGTCTAGCGCAGCTTGGGCAATACTCTCTTGCTGGTCGCGCCGCTGGGTGTCGGCCTGCTGCGAGGGTAGGCGCTCAAAACGGTAGGTGGTTTTAGCAGTGGTGGCAGTGGTCGCTGTAGTGGCCGATGCCGCCGCAGGCAAGGTAGAAAACGCGGTCACTTGACTCTCAATCAAGCGCGTACTGGCGCAGCCCGTCAATACCAGCAGCAGCGCTGATACTATGAAATAAATAGCTGCCCGAGCAATAAATACTTGGACTACAGCACTATTTATCATCTAAAACACCTTTTTATCTAGTCAAAGCGAATCACATTGGCTGCGGGTGCAAAACTCTCGCTGTCAAAGCCTTTATCGCCCAGAGGGTCGGGCGTGCCCGTAGCTTTAAGACCTTTGAAGTTGTGAATCTTCGCGTCCATCAAGTGCGAAAGCACCACGTTTTGCATGGCGTTGAGCATATTGTCTAAGCGGCCAGGGTGCTTGGTTTGCCACTCGCGCAGCATGATGCCCACTTGTTTGCGTTGCAGGTTTTCTTGGTTGCCGCACAGGGTGCAGGGGATGATAGGGTACTGCTGCACTTGTGCGTAGCGCACCAAGTCACGCTCGTCCACATAGGCCAGCGGGCGGATAACGATGTGTTCGCCGTTGTCGCTTTGCAGCTTGGGCGGCATACCTTTAAGCTTGCCGCTAAAAAACATGTTGAGCAGCAGCGTTTGCAGCATGTCGTCACGATGATGGCCTAGTGCAATTTTGGTAGCGCCCAGCTCCTTGGCCACGCGGTACAAAATGCCCCTGCGCAGGCGGCTGCACAGGCTGCACATGGTTTTGCCTTCAGGGATTTTGTCTTTGACAATGCTGTAAGTGTCTTGGTTTTCGATATGAAACTTCACACCGAGTTTTTCTAAATACGCAGGCAACACGTCGGCGGGAAATCCGGGCTGTTTTTGGTCTAGATTGACGGCAATCAGTTCAAAGTCGATAGGCGCACGCTTTTGCAGTTTCAGCAAAATGTCCAGCATAGCGTAGCTGTCTTTACCGCCCGATAAGCACACCATCACCTTGTCGCCCTGCTCGATCATGCCGTAGTCGACAATAGCTTTGCCCACCAAGCGGCACAGGCGTTTGTCTAGCTTGTTATTTTCCAAGCTGGAGCGCACAGCTGCGTGGTCAGTTGCGGGGCTGTCAATCGCAGCCGCAGGTTCAGGGCTGAGGCTGGGTGCGGCTGGCAACCAAGCGCTAGGTTCGGTGGGAGCGTTCATAAGTTGTATTTTCGCATTTTGTTCCACTGGTGGGATGAGGTGCTGTTTTGCACAAAACCGTGATATTTAGCACACTATTTTACGGCTCTGAAACAGGGTTTGTTCAAGACAAATAGGCTGAACGCTGTGCGGTTTATAAAATAGTAATGCTACATTTTCAGTCATCATCTAAAACATAATGCCTCTAATTCGTTGGATCTGCAGTGCCCTGCTAACGGCCTGCTGCGTTTTCTTAGCAGCTTCACCGCTAACAGCCCAGGCACAATCACCGCTGTGGACAGTTTCGGTATTTGGCGGCGGTGCTACGTCAGCGGGCCTGACTGCAGCGCAAATAGCTGCCAAGCCTGATGCAAGCTTCACCCCATTTAACCCCAGCACTATCTACGCCACCGGGCTACAAAAGCAGGTATGGCTACGCGTACGTGTCACCAGCGAACAAGAGATATATGCAGATGCGTGGTTGATCGGCATATCTAAACCGTTTGCCGATACCGTAGTGATGCACACCAAGGCAATCAATGGTACATGGCTTAGCCAAGCTGCTGGCGATTGGATAGCCCACCGCAGCTGGCCCGTGCGCAGTTTGGCGCCGCAGTTTTTTATACCTGCGCAAGCTAAGGCCAGCAGCCAAGACATTTATTTAGAGGTGCACAACCGAACGCCGCTGCGTTTTGAGGTCTCCTTGTTGTCGGCCCCGACAGCAGCCATCGCTTCGCAAAACAGCTTTTTTATGATCGGCTTGTGCTTGGGCCTCATGCTGTTGATGGCACTGGCCAGCGGTGTGCTGGCAGTCATCTACCGAAATGCCGCTTATATTTACTACGGTGTTTATGTGATGACCAATATCAGCGTATCCATGGCCTACTCGGGCATGGCCGCCTATGCCCTATGGCCGGATGCAACCGGTTGGCCAGAAAGTTCCATCACAGTGCTGTTTATGCTGGGTAACGTGCTGCAGCTGCAATTTTGTCGCACCATGTTCTTTACTATGGCTACCCCTGCTTGGATTCGGCAATGTGTGCTGGGCTTGATAGCTTTAGGTTTTTTCAGCATCGCGTTAAACCTCTACGCCATCGCAAACTTGGGTAGCTCAGCGGTTTTTGCTGTCCATGTTTTAGTATTTACCTCAGTAAGTTATTTAATCATAGCCAGCCAGTTCAGCTCCAAAAACTCGGTCAGCTGGCTCTACATGTTGTCATGCCTGCCACTGACCTTGATCGGCTGGCTTGCTGTGCTGGAGCACGGCGGTTGGGTGGCACTGACTTGGCTGCCCTACAACGCCCCCATTTACGCCTTTGCGATAGAAATGCCCATCCTGTTTGCGGCTGTTTACCTGCACGCTAAATCTGAGCATGCGATCAAAGTACGCAAATTGACCTTGGCCAGTACTGACCCAACCACAGGCTTTGTCAGTAGCAGTCAGCACATGGGAAACCTCTCACAGGCATGGGATCAATCGATAGACACGCGGCGTGATTTGGTCGTGGCCTACGCCAAAGTGCAGCATCAACTTGGCCCCATGGCCACCATTGGCGGGTTGGGGCGTGAGCACAGTGTTGAGCGCGCAGTGCGCCTACTGCGCACCGTAGTGCGTGAGCAAGACACCGTCACGCATGTCGATACTGATCTGTTTGCTATTTTGATGCCAGAGTTGTCCTTGGGCGAAGACGTTACTAACCGCTTAGCACGCCTGGTGGCTTTGGCTGTGATGACAGACCAAGAGGCTGCGCGCCATGTGCCCATTCGTTTTCGCATTGCTGCCAGCAGCGCAAGCAGCTTTAAGGGTAGCGCCACAAAGCTGCATGCATCGCTGAAACGCAAATTAACTGACAACGACTGGGGTACGCGCGCTATCCGCTATGTGCGCAACCTGCCCTCACAAACCGGCAGTGCCAACAGCAGCCGCCCTGAAGAAACACTGAGCCAGTTTTGGGACAGAGCAGCCGCTGAGGAGAATTACCCCACTACCCGACAAGACAACCCGGTGTCGTGAGTAGCTTGATTTATGCGTCTTATTGAGCCGCCGCTTCTATGCTGCGCGAAGCATAAAAGGGCCGTAACTCATGGGCTGTGCGCTCCAGCGTCAGCCCCAAGGTTTGGGCCAAATCGCCCAAACGCTCGGGGGATTTGGCCAATATTGCTGCGATGCGGCTTTGGTGCGGGGTCAAAGTAGGCTCTGGCACTGGCGGGGCTCTGCGCAGTTTAATGCGGCCTTGCATAAACCGGTTGGGTAGCTTGATGTCTTTGGACTGGTCAGACATGGCGTAGTCCCAAAACAGCGCGTAGGCTGTGGTGTGGCGAAACTGCGCAGGGATATCGTTGGCGCTGCTCAGACGCTCGGCCATGGCGGTGGTCTCGTACGCTACGTGCGTAAGTTCGGGGTGTATGCCCATTCTCCATGTCTTATGGTCAAACACAGCGACTAATTTGTCCTCATAAGTCCAGTGCAGTGGTTTATTGCTTAAAGTTGTTCGCCGTGCCCACAGGTCAGCGCCCAGTGCCCAACGCAGCGGCATGTCCAGCATGGTCAGCAGGTCATCTACACCCTCAGCGGCCATATCAAACAGCATGGCATGCTCGGCGGGTACCGAGTTTTTAAAGATGGACGATGCGTCGGTGCCAAGCGTGCTCAGCACACTGGCTTTGGCCGCTTCAGCACGTGCTTTTGAGGTGACGACCGAAGGCCTAAATGGGCTAGCCTCCATGGCAGCGACCACCTCGCGAGCTGGGCCGATCAGCTTGCGCTCAGCTGGGGTGCGGGTGGGCTGGCGGGTACTTTTTACCTGTGCATCTGCTGGTGCGCAAACGCCCTGCACCAAAGTCAACGCATCGGTAAACACCTCGTAGTAACCTTGGGTCAGCATAGCCTTGACGCTGCATTGCGCCATCACTACGTTGAGCATGGCCAACAAGTCTTGCGCCACGATAGTATTGCGCAGGCCCATCACCCAATCGCCAAACAAGCGCTCGGGCGCATCGTGCCGGCGCCACAGCACGACCAAGTTGTTATGGCGCGCGTCTTTGGCAATCGAGGTCCATGCCTCTTGCAAATAATCATCTAGCCCTTCTAACCAATGCACAAACACACCGTTGCCGCATAGCAGCACGCCCGTTAGGCCGCGGTTTCGGTTGTTTTGTGTGGACTCTTCAGCTAAAGCTTGTAACTGGTGTGGCTGGGGGTCACCCACAACCAAACTGCACACCAGCATTTGGCTTAGCGTGGGTTTATCTAACCGGGTGTCGCCACTGAATGACAAGGGAGCAGCCAGCGTGTCAGTCAGTTTGCTGGGCCCACTATCTGGCGAGCGAGAATTCATTGCGCTTACCACTGCCCGCTCTCTACGCGAATAGCCACTTCGCAATCATCAAAAATCTCCAGCTTAGCGATTTTGACGCGTACGCCCACTACACCGGGTAGCTGCATCAGCCGCAGGCTGACTTTGCCGATCAAACTTTCTAGCAAGTTGATGTGCCGCTCAGTGCATTCTTCAATAATGATCTGGCGCACCTTGCGGTAGTCCAGCACGTGGTTGATTTCGTCATCCACAGGCACCAGCGCTTGGGTGCCCAGGTTGATCTCGGCGTCCACCTGAATAGGCTGCGACGAGGCTTTTTCGTGCTCCAAAATCCCCAGGCTGGCGTTAAAACGCAAACCTGTGAGGGTGAGGATTTGGGTACCTTTAGACGATGGCATGAAAACTCTGTTGGATTAGTTATTGGTACGTATATTACCCGCTAGATAAACTGAAGGGTTACATCAAAGAAAAATCCCGCTCAAACTTCATTAAGTGCTGGCCCCCGTCAACCAGCAGCGTGGTGCCAGTGATGGACTGGTTGGTCAGCGCAAACAGCACTGCCCCGCACACGTCTTGCGGCGTAGAGCTGCGGCCCAAGGGGCTAAGCGCGTGCAGTGCTTTAAATTTTTCGTCACTCAGCATGTGGCTGGTCAACGTGAGGCCCGGGGCCACGCCCACCACCCGCACCAGTGGGGCCAGCGCCATGGCCAGTAAGGTGTTGGCAGACTCCAGCGCGGCCTTGGACAGCGTGTAGCTTAAAAAGTCAGGGTTGAGGTTCCACAGCTTTTGGTCTAGCAAGTTGACCACCACGCCTTGCACAACAGGTACCTTGGGAGCAGGTACCTTGGGAGCAGGTACCTTGGGAGCTGCCGCCGCTAACGATGCGCGTGCCGGTGCCGGTGATGCAGGCGGTGCGCTGGCTGCGTTGCGCGCCAGGATGTGTGTATGCAAGGCCTGCGCCAACACGATGGGCGCTGCAGTGTTGGCCAGCAAGTGCGCCTGTAGCGCTGCATAACTGAAGGTGACTGGGGTGTCGTGTTCAAACAGCGCAGCACAGTTAACCACCGCATCCACCTGGCCCATGTGCGCCGCCACTGCAGGCAACAGGGCGCGTGTAGCGGCCTCGTCGCTCAGGTCTGCCTGAAAGCTGTAGCTGCCGCTGCTATGGGCTGCGCAGTCAGCCACCGTAACTTGCGCATCGGCTGATGAGCCGCGATAGTGCACGGCCACACGCCAGCCCGCCCGCGCTGTGCTCAGGGCTATTTCACGGCCTAAGCGCTTGGCAGCGCCAGTTATCAACACAACAGGGGTTGGATCAGGGCTCATCATCACAGACAATACGTGGGTGAATACATCATCAGCAAGTGTAGCGGACTCAAGCGCCGCACCAATACAGCAGGCCATTGCCGCGCAAATCAGTGCGGCAGGTGGTTGGCTGCCCTTTGACGCGTTTATGCAGGCCGCCCTGTACACGCCAGGCTTGGGCTATTACGCCAGTAGCTCGCGCAAATTTGGCAGCTTGCCTGCGCGCGTGGCCACTGACGGATCAGTGCAGCAGGGCAGCGACTTTGTCACCGCCCCTGAGCTGTCGCCCCTGTTTGGCCAGTGCGTGGGCGGGCAAGTAGCCCAGGCGCTACGTGCCACGGGCACGCGCTGCGTCTACGAGTTTGGCGCCGGCAGCGGGGCACTAGCGCTACAAATATGTGAGCTACTTGAGCAACAAAACGTAGGACTTGAGCACTATTTCATCATTGAACTGTCCGCCAATTTGCGCGCCCGGCAACAAGCCACACTAGCCCATTTAGGCAGCCGCGTGCAGTGGCTAGACGCTCTGCCCCAAGACATGCAAGGCGTGGTGGTAGGCAATGAAGTGCTAGACGCTATGCCCGTGCAGCTGCTGGTGCGCAGCGCGGGGGTGTGGCACGAGCGCGGTGTGGTGTACACAGGCCAGACCCAGCAGCCCTGGGCTTGGCAAGACCGCCCCACCGACCTGCGTCCGCCCTGCGATATTGCAGGCAACCACGACTATCTGTGCGAAATCCATCCGCAGTCGCAGGCGTTTATCCACACGCTGGCAGCGCACCTTACGCGCGGCGTGGCTCTGTTCATCGACTATGGCTTTCCTGAGGCTGAGTACTACCACCCCCAGCGCCACATGGGCACGCTGATGTGCCACTACCAACACCAAGCCGACCCCGACCCGCTCATCTTGGTGGGCGACAAAGACATCACCGCACACGTCAACTTTACGGGCATCGCACTGGCCGCGCAAGACGCTGGCTTGGACGTGATGGGCTACGCCGCGCAAGGGCGGTTTTTGATGAACTGCGGTTTGCTTGCGCTGTTAGAGCAGCTGGCCCCTTTGCAGCGCGCGCATGCAGCCAAGCTGGCCACCGAGCACGAAATGGGCGAGCTGTTCAAAGTGCTGGCTTTGAGCAAAGGCGTAGACCTAACGCAGTTTGACCCCATAGGTTTTAGCAGCGGCGACCGCATGCACACCTTGTAGCGTCACACCGATAGCACCACACAGATAGCACCACACCTTCTAACCATGCTCCGCTGGCTGATCGTTACTTTTTTAGCTTTGCTGCTGATCGGTTGGCTAGCGCCAGCTTTGCGGCGCTGGGGATTTGGCAAATTGCCAGGTGACTTTAGCTTTAGATTTCGTGGGCGAGAGGTGTCTGTCCCGCTGGGCTCAACCGTGGTGTTAAGTTTAGCGGCCGGGTTGATTAGTAAGTTGTTTTGATCATGTCTTCGGGTTGCAAAACTGTCATCAATCTACCACTTTAAAAGCAATAAATCTTCTACAATTCGTCCACAGGGCAGATAACAAAACATAACTTAAAGCCACAACCTATGAACTCACTTGACCTACTTGGTTTGATAGCCACTTGTTTCACTACGTCATCATTTGTGCCGCAGGTTTGGCGTATCTGGAAAACCCGTGATGTATCGGCCATCTCACTGCCCACTTACATCATCATCACCATCGGCTTAGCACTGTGGCTGCTGTACGGTATTTTGAAAGCCGACTTGCCTTTGACTGTGGCCAATTCGGTGATGGTAGTGCTCACAGGGGCCATTACCGTCATGAAGATTCGCTTTAGCAAATAACGCACCGTGGCCCGCGTTTTTGTTCTAGGCAATTTTGTCCAAGCTTGCTGTTGGATGGTGCCGCGCCTGCCACTGCCGGGCGAGACACTGGTAGCCACAGGGCTGCATATCGAAGCCGGTGGCAAGGGCTTGAATGTGGCCATCTGCTTGCAGCGCCTAGGCCAAGAGGTCAGCACATTAATTGGCTGCGGCAACGACCCTGCAGGCCAACAATTACTGCAACTGCTAGAGCGCGAGGGTGTCAGCAAGCAGCACGTGCACACACTGCCCGGTGCATCGGGTTGGGGCTCGGGCTGGATTGGTGCAGACGGGCAAAACGCTATTGCGGTGTACCCAGGCGCTAATTTGATGCTCACTGCCGCCCATGCGCAGCTGGCCCAAGCGGCCATTTGCCAAGCGCAGCTGGTGTATGGCCAGTTTGAAACCTCGCTGCCCGCTGTGGACGCGGCGTTTGCCATAGCCCACGCGCACGGCGTGCCTGCGGTGCTGAACCCCTCGCCGTGGCAACCACCTAGCGGCACGGTGCGTGCCAGCACCCACACCTTGATTGTCAATGAAACTGAAGCGCTGCAACTGCTGGCCTTGTCCAGCGCCTTGGTAGGCAACGCCGCGCAGTGCGCTGCCGCAGTGCAAGCCGCCCTGCCCGCGCTGTGGGCCGCTTGGCCTGCTGCGCAGCGGCTGATTGTGACCTTGGGCGAGCAAGGCAGCTTGGCGTGGGAGCGGCATGCAGCAAACCATCTGCACGTCGCCGCCCCCACTGTCACCGCAGTGGACACCGTGGGTGCTGGTGATGCATTTGCCAGTGGTTATTGCGCTGCTGTGCTGGCAGGGCGTGACCTAGAAACTGCTTTAACTTGGGGCAACACCTGCGGCGCGCATGTGGCCTCGGTGGCGGGCGTGCTGGACGCGCTGCCTGGTCAGCAGCTGCTTGAACAGAAGCTGCTTGAACAGAAGCTACTTGGGCAGAAGCTAGCAGTGTGACTGTAACCGCCAGCACTGCATTAGCTGCCATCACTGACGTGCAAGGTATGTAGCTAAGTATCTAATGTGAGCTTATACACATAAGCATCGCCACGGAAGGTACCTTCTACGTACTCTACTAACTGCTCATTCACCGCGTAAGTTTTGCGTTTAAACAGCAAGCACGGTTGCGCAGTTGTGAAATCAAAAGTCTGCGTTTCAGTGGGTGAACTCAACACCGATTCCACTGTTTGCTCAGCGCGGCTGAGCACTACGCGGCCGGTGTTTTTAATAAACTCGTAGGCCGAACCCAGCGCGTCCCATTGGGCCAACGCTGGCGTGATGGTTAAGTCATACCAAGCCACCTCGCGCGTCATGGGAACACCATCGGCTTTGCGCACGCGCACTAAACGCAAAAACTGCGCGGTCGACGGCCTGCCAAATACTGAAGCCATCATGCGGTCAGTTACTACAGTGCGCTCAATCAGCAAGGTGGAAGCCGTTTTACCCAGCTCCTGCATTTCTTGGGTAAAACCCTTGAGCTTGCCCAAGCTTGGCTGCACGGTTTGCACGGCCTGCACCACAGAGCCGCCGCGCCCGCGCCCGCTAAGCTGTGCAAATCGGCGCAGCTCGTCATAACAGCGCTTGACTGTTGCACGGCTGATGCCCATGGCTAAAGCCAAATCGCGCTCAGACGGCAGGCTAACGCCCTCGCTGACCTCACCAGACTTAATTAAAGCGGTGATCTGCACATACAGCTGACGCCAAAAAGGCTCTAGCGCAGCCTTGTCTAAGCCAAGCTTGAGGAATGGCCCAGTGAGCTGTACTGAGGAGCTGGGGTTAAGTTCTAAAGTGTCGTTAAGCATAGTCATATGGTTGCATACCAATTTAGTTTGACTATTGTCGTTTGTCTGCTAAAGCCTAGCCACTCAGGGGCTTATTTTTTCAAAAAATAGGCATTTATTCACAAATTTAGTTGCAGATTCACATAAATGACATTAAATAACATATATTGGTACGTTCCATATATATCCAAACTAAACCATACATAGTTGACATCGTGCTAGCGCGCAGACATCACCCAGTGCTGAATATGAAGATTTTATGGATACGCACTTTGCTGCAATATCAATAGCAAACTATGTAACAAATACTTGGACTACAAGGCAATTTATTTACCAAAACCAACCTTAGAGAGCTTTTTATGACCACAACGACCAAAACCCCTTCCCCAACTAACCATATTGCGGATAAGCCAATTAACACCACCAAAGTGCTGGCTGTCAGCCGTCGCCGCTTCACTACCTCATTTGCTGCACTCGCGGGCACGGCAGGGGTGTTGGGCCTGGCAGCCTGCGGCGGTGGGGGTGGGGGTGGCGCACCAGCTGGCACACCTGCACCCAGTGCTGAGCCGGCCCCTGCGCCCGGCGCAGCTCCAGCACCCAGCACAGGGCCTGTCACAGTGGGCGGTGCCACCTTCACGCTGATTGCTGGGCAGCCCAACTCAGTGCCCAACCCTTTTGACCAACTTAACGGCACTGGAGCCGCCGCCAAGCTGGGCGTAATGCGCGGTCTGGCGGTGCAAAGCGACGGCACCATGTGGGTGTGTGACGATAACAACCACACCATTCACCGCATTACCCCCGCAGGCGTGGTGACTACGCCGTATGGAAAGGCCAAAGTAACTGGTGCAACCGATGGCGTGGGCGAGGCCGCGCTGTTTAAAGACTCAGACACCATCAGCCTGGACGAAAGCTCTGGCGCAGCCATTTTGATAGTAGGCCAAGGCGCGGAAGGAATAGTGCGCACTATCAACGTCACCACTCTCAGCGCAACCACTAGCTATGGCGTGCCGCCTGGTGCGTCAGTAACCCTCACGGACGGCCCAGTCACTGCTCGCAGCATCATTCCGACCAGTCTAGCAGCTGGCAAACCCGAGGCTGGAAAATCCGTGCTGTGGGTGGCTGAGTACGATAAATTGCGCAAAGTCACCAACGGTCAGGTGACTACCATCGCCAGTGGTTCAGGCGTTATCCTCGACATGGTGACCAATGCTGCGGGCGAGTTGTTTGTTTTGTTGACCGCAAGCTTATTCGCTAACAAAATTATGAAGCTGACGGGCTCCACACTCACCCTGGTTGCCGGAGGGCCACCACCCGTTGGAGCTGAAATAGGCAGCGCAGACGTCAATGGCACAGGCGCAGCCGCCGTAATGACTGCTGCCAGTGGTTTGTCGATCGACAAAACCACAGGCAACATGTTCGTCACCTCCAACGGTGGCTTGCGCCAAATCACCCCAGCTGGTGTAGTGACTACTCTGGTGTCG